>CAZMIB010000199.1:0-4358 GCA_964566245.1 uncultured Elusimicrobia bacterium
AACATCGGGCTTCTCGACCTCGCATCCGGGGACGCCACCCGCGCGCAAGAGCGCCTACCGGCCCGAGGGCGGGCGCGCGACGAACTGCGCGGGCTCGCGCGCGAGCTCGCCGGCGCCGCGGCCGACGCGGGGCTGAAGCGCGTCGCGATCGCCGCCTTCGTGCCGGTGGACGACGACGACCCCGAGCCCGCCTCCCTGCTGGCCGAGCGGCTGGCCGGGCTGCTGTTCCGCGAGGAGAAGGTGCGACTCGTCGAGCGGCGCCTGATCGGCGGCGTGCTGCGCGAGCGTTTCCTGACCGCCGCGGGGGTAGTCGCCTCGAGGGAGACGCGCGCCTCGGAGCTCTCTCCGGTCGACGCCGTCATCGTGGGTTCGCTTTCGCAAACCGGCGAACGTGCCGAGGCCCACGTGCGGCTGGTGCGGGTCGACGGCGGGGAGATCGTCTTCGCCGCGAGCTGCACGGTGGAAGCGCCGGAGCCTCCCGTCGGCTTCCTTGACGACGGCGGCGACGCGGCCTGGACCAAGCGCCTGCAGCGCGAGCTGGCCGCCTACCGGCGGGGGGAGTGGATATTGAGGCCGGAGAAAAAACCAACGGAGTAACCCCTCACCCCGGCCCTCTCCCCGCTCACGCGGGGCGAGGGTGCCCGAGGGGCGGGTGAGGGTTTTACAGCTTGACCCAGCGGACGGCGGTGATGCCGGGCAGGCGCTCGAGCTCGGCCAGGGCGGCCGCGGGGACGTCCTCGTCGACGGAGATCACCATCGCGGCCTCGCCGTGCGCGGCCTTGCGCCCGACGCGCATGTCCGCGATGTTGACCCCGTGCGCGCCGAGCAAGGTGCCGACGCGGCCGATCGTGCCGGGGGCGTCCTTGTTCTTCAGCACCAGCATCTTGCCCTGCAGCACGACGTCGACGCTCATCGAGTCGATGCGGACCAGGCGCGGCTCGCCGTGGGGCGTCAACGTGCCGGCCACCGAGACGCTTTCCTTCTCGGCCCGGGCCTGGACGATCAGGAAGCGGCCGCGCCGCTCCGAGCCGGCCTCGGCCGAGGACTCCACGAACCGGATGCCGCGCTCCTGCGCGAGCAAGGTCGCGTTCACGACGCTGATCCCGGGCTCGTCCAGGATCGAGGAGAGGAGGCCCTTCAGGGCCCCGACGGAGAGGGGGTGCCGCGCGCCGGCCTCGAAGCCGTCGCATTGCACCTCGACCTCGGTGAGGCCGCCCCAAACGAGCTGGCCGGCGAAGCGGCCGAGCCTCTCCGCGAGGTCGAGCTGCGGGGCGCTGTCCTGCAGCGTCGCGGCGTCGAAGCCGGGGAGGTTGACCGCGTTGCGTATCACGCCGAGCTGGAAGTAGTCGGCCACGTTGCGCGCGAGCTCGAGCGCGACCTTGATCTGGGCTTCCTGAGTCGAGGCTCCCAGATGCGGGGTCAAAAGCAGGTTCTCCACGCCTAAAAGCGGGGAGTCCTTCGGCAGGGGCTCCTTCGAGAAGACGTCCAGCGCCGCGGCCTTGAGGCGTCCCTCGCGCAGCGCCTCGGCGAGGGCGGCCTCGTCGATCAGCTCGCCGCGCGCGCAGTTGACCAGCCGCGCCTCCGGCTTCATCAGCTTGAGGCTGTCCGCGTTGATCATGCGCCGCGTCTTGTCGGTCAGCGAGGCGTGCAAAGTCAGGAAGTCCGCGCGCCGCAACACCTCGGGCAGATCCGCCGGCTCGATGCCGAGCTTCTGTATCTCGGCGTGCGGGAGGAAGGGATCGTAGCCCACCACGGTCATCTCGAACGCGAGCGCGCGCTTGGCGACCTCGCGGCCGATGCGCCCCAGCCCGACGACGCCGAGCGTCTTGCCGGCCAGCTCGACGCCGGTCCAGCGCTCGCGCTTCCACTGCCCGCCCTTGAGCTCGGCGTGGGCCTGCGGGACGTTGCGGGCCAGCGAGAGCAGCAGCGCGAAGGCGTGCTCGGTGGCGGCCAAGGTGTTGGCGCCGGGCACGTTCATGACCAGGATGCCGCGCCGCGAGGCGGCCGTCAGGTCGATGTTGTCGACCCCGACACCCGCGCGCCCGACGAGCCGTAGGGCCTTAGCGCGGTCCAGCCAGGCCTCGGTGATCTTGGTCTCGGAGCGCACGAGCCAGGCGTTCGCGCTGGGAACGAGCTTCTCCAGGTCCGCGTCGGCGGCGCGCGGCACGCGGTGCACGACGAAGCCCGAGCCGTCGGTCAGCGGGCCGAGGCCGTCGGGCGCGATGGGATCGGTGATCAGGACTTCGACGGGCATGGCGGGAGTCTACAAAAAAAGCCCTTACTCGGGCTTCGGCCAGTCGCGGTCCAGCTCTTTCGCGATATCGGAGAGCGGGAGGGCCCCGTAGCCGAGGAGCCGATCGTGGAACTCCTTGAGCTTGAAGGCGCTCCCGAGACGGCGCTGCCAATGCTCGCGCAGCCGCTCGATCTCCACGCAGCCCGTGATCGCGGCCATGCCCCAGGTCGGCCTCTCCGAGACGAGCAGGGCGTAGGCGCGCGCCTTAGGCTCCGGAAGCTCGGCCTCCTCCTTCAGGAAGCGGACGCCCTCCTCGAAGTCCTGCCCCTTCGCGTGCAGGCGGACGTCGAGCACCGCGAGCGCGGCGAACATGCGCCGTCGGCGCAGGAGAGTAAGACGCGTGAGCTCGGACTTGAACTCCCCGGCCTCGTGCGCGAGGCCCTCCGCGTAAAGCCCCCAGCCCTCGGAGAAGACCGGCGTCGCGTACCAGCGGCGGATCGGGGACGGCTGGCGCTTCGCGAGCAGGGCCTGCAGGTGGCGCCCCGGCCAGGCCGCGCCGTTGACCGCGTTCTCGAGCTCGTGCTCGTTGTAGAGCCGGGCCCCGAGCGCGGCGCGCTCCGTCTGGGAGAGCGCCGGGTCGATGGGGGTGACGAGCAGCGCGCCCCCGGCGTCGGCGTCCATCGAGGCGGGAGGAGCATAGACCGTCAGCGGGACCGCCGAACGCAGGAAGGCGGGGGTCTCGAGCACGCGCAGCGCGCCGGCCTGAAGCGGGACCAGGTTCTTGCGTATCAGGTCGTCGTAGGCCCGGTCGGCCTGGGCCTTCATGAACGGCGCCAGAGCCTTGGGCTTCGGCTGCTCCTTGCCGGCCTCCGCGAGCAGCGCGTGGACATCCCGGGCCGGGTCGATCTCCCGCGCCGCCCGTTTGAGAGCGCGCGCCGCGCGGCGCATCTCGCCGCGGCCGAGGCTCTCGACTGAGGACGCGCTCATGTCGAGACCGTGCCTCTCGCGCAGCAGGCGCTCGTAAGCCTCGCGCCCGATCGCGGCGTCGCCGGTCGAGCGCGGCAGCAGGGACTCTTTCAGGAAGGTCCGGTATCCCTCGACGGCGTCGCGGGCCTTCGCGACCGCGTCCTGCACGCGCTGCTCCAGCAGCGCGTCGCTCGGATAAAGCGGCTTGTAGAACGCGGGAACCTCCCGCAGGAAGGCGAGGGCGCCCGCGCAGTCCGCGATCGTCCGCTCGGTCCAGAGGCGGGGGGGACTCGCGAGCGTCGCGCGGGCCTGCTTGAGGAGGCCGGGGAGCTGCTCCAGGCGCGTGAGGGCGTCCGCGGCCCGGCCGGGGTAGCCGGCGTACTCCTTTTGGAGGACGTCGAGGACGCCGCCGAGCGCCAGGTAATCCTGCGGGCGCCGGCGGCGCGAGTCCGCGAGGCCGCGCTCGAACGCGTCGAGCTCCAGCCCGCGGCGGAAAAGCTCGTAGTCGAGGACATCCGGGCCCTGAAGCCGCTCGGCGTGGACCTCGGCCCTCAGGCGAAGCAGGAAGCGCTCGTCAAGCTGGGAGAGCTTCTTCACGACGGCCTCCTCGCGCGAGGAGAGGCGGTTGTCGTAATCGTGCAGGCCGAGCCGCGAGGCGGCCTCGGGGTCGAGCTGCTGCCAGACCGCGAGGTACTGCGCGTGCAAGGCGCGGAGGCGGGACTGCTCTAGGAGCGCCTGTCCCTGCTCGGCGAGATCCGGGACGTCGTCTTGGGCGCGCGCCGGGACGAGGAGGGCGAGGAGCAGAAAGATCGCGCCGACGGCGCGGCGCGGCCCCTCACCCGCCCTTCGGGCGCCCTCTCCCACGAAGTGGGAGAGGGTAGGGTAAGGGTTCCGCTCGAGCTGTTCCATCAGCTGACCGCCAGGGCGGCCAGCTCCTCTTTGAGGGCCGTCAGCCCCGCGTCGAGGTCGGCGCGGGTGATCGCGCCCATGTGCGCGACGCGGACGACCTTGCCCTTGAGCTTCTCCTGGCCGCCGGCGATCGAGATGCGCTTGCGCTCGAGGATGCGCTCGATCAAGGCCTGGCCGTCGCGGCCCGGCGGCAGCACGGCCGCGGTCAGGACGTCGGACGGGGCGCTGGAGAAGATCTTGAGGCCGAGGC
>CAZMIB010000200.1:0-4327 GCA_964566245.1 uncultured Elusimicrobia bacterium
CGACCTGACATTTCTACTTGTCGCAAGCGCATGACATTTCTACTTGAGGTTGACAGTATACGTCGAGGCACTTTCCCTCGGGGCGGTTTCCGGGTAGACTATCAGCGATGCGGGCCCTTTTCCTTATAATAGGGATGGTCGCGGCGGGGCGGGCGTGGGGCGTCGAGAGCGTCGCGAGGTCCAGCGCGCCCGCGGCGGCCGTCCAAGCCTCGACGTCGCCCGTCGTCCCCGTCCCCGAGCCCGAGAACCCGTTCGCGCTCGAGCTTAAGTACAACCGCGACGCGCGCGTCGAGTTGAACTACCGCCGGCGCTGGGATTTCCATGACGTGGGGCGCATACTGCCGATGGTCGGGGGGTGGATACGCGATCCGTTCGGGGCCGTGTTCGGGACGACCCGGAACATCACGCAGGGGGCGCGCATCCGGCTGTACGGGCTTTCGGTCCGGCCGTCCAAGATCATCGTGCGCGAGTCGGTCCTGCGCAGAAAGGAGAACGGCGAGGAGGGGGATTACGACGAGACCCGCACCCGGCTGTCGCTGACGCCGCTGATTCACGATCTCCAGAAGGAGCTGCGCTACGACATGGTTCAGGAAACTTTCGACCTGACCGTGCCCCAGGGGCGCGACCTCGATTTCAGCCAGAAGGAGGCCGTGCTGCGCGACCTGCTTTACCTCAACGCGTCGGTCGGCGTGCCGGTGGTCGACCAGCCGCTCAAGTTCGTGCTCAACGAGTCGACGCCCATCGCCACGCGCGGCCCCGATGATACGACCAAGATATCCTCCGCCGCGGCGGACGCCTTGACTAAGCCGGCCAGGACCCCTACAATATCGCCGCGATGAGCGACGAAATTCCGACGAACCCGGATCCAGGAACGCCGCGGCCTGAAGGCATGGAAATGGCCCCCCATCCTCCCCTTCCTCCGTCCACGCCCTTGGGGGGGGAAGGAGAAAAAAGAGGCAAGCGAGCTCTGATATTGGTCGTCGGCGCTTTGTATGCTTTCTCCATCGTCGCGGCCGTCGTGTTGGGCGGGCGGCGCGAGAAGGACGAGAAGGATCACAAGAGCCTGCTCGCGATGAAGAAGGAGGATCGGATCGCCTGGATACCGATCCACGGGCCGATCTACGCCTCCGACGACGGCTCCCCGTTCCGAGGCGGGGGAGCCGAGTACTGGGCGCGCAAGCTGCGGACGCTCGGCGAGAAGGACGAGGTCAAGGCGATCGTCCTCGAGATCAACTCCCCGGGCGGCAGCGTGGGCGCGGTCCAGGAGCTGCACGCGCAGATCCTCCGTCTCCGCAAGGAGAAGAAGAAGCCGGTCGTCGCCCTGCTCGGCGACGTCGCGGCCTCCGGCGGCTACTACCTCGCGGCGGCCTGCGACAAGGTGATCGCGCACCCGGGCAGCCTCACGGGCTCGATCGGCGTGATCATGGAGATCCCGAACGTCGAGGGGCTTTTCGCGAAGATCGGCGTGAAGATGGACCCGGTCAAGTCCGGCAAGCACAAGGACATCGGCTCGCCGACGCGCGCGATGACGCCCGAGGAGCGCAAGATACTGCAGGACTTGATCAACGACGCCTACGAGCAGTTCCTCGGCGCGGTCGGCGAGGGCCGCAAGATGGATATCGAGAAGCTGCGTCCGCTCGCGGACGGCCGCATCTTCACCGGGCGCCAGGCGAAGGACGAGGGCCTGGTCGACATGCTCGGCTCGTCGACCGACGCGCTGCGCGTCGCGGGCGAGCTCGGCCATATCCAGGGAACGCCGAAGCTGATGCGGGTCGGCGAGCCGCTCGACGACCTGATGACCTTCCTCGACTCTAAGCTTTCGGCGCCGGTTCCGTGGGCCGGGCTGTCCAACTTGGGCTTCGCGAAGCTCGAGTACATGTGGCGGCTTTAATAAGGATGGCATGGGAACGTATCTCGACATCCTTTACGACTTCCTCGGGGATCCCGACCGCGCGGCGGGCCGCGTGCTGGAGCGCCGTCCCCTCGGCCTCGCGCTGCTGTCTCTCGTCCTCTCGGCGCTGAGCTTCTACGTCGCCCAGGAGGCCGCGGCGGGCCTCGACTGGGGCGGGCTGTTCGGCGTGGTCCTGGTCGCGACGTGGGGGCTCGCCCACGCGTTGGCGTTGACCGCTTTCCTGCGCCTCTCGACCGGCGCGCCCGGCCTGGGCCTGTTCATCCTGATGTCTCTCTCCGAGCTGGCCTGGACGCTCGCGGTGCCGGCCGCGATGCTCGCGCGCCTCGTGAACTCGCGCGCCGCGGCGCCCGCGCTGTTCTTCCTGATCGGCCTCCTTTCGCTGGCCCTGAAGGCGCGAGGGGTGCGCCAGGCGGGCCGGCTTCCCGCGGCCGAGGCCTGGCTCCAGCTCGGCTTCGCCTACGTCGCCTGCCTGTTCTTCATCGGCGCCGCGGCGGCGTACGCCGTCTGGCGGTGCTGGGCCCTCGCGGCGGCTTATCTCTCTTGAAGAACTCGGAGATCGCGGCCGGCTTGGAGGAGATGGCGATCCTCCTGGAGCTGGCCGGCGAGAACCCGTTCCGCGTCCGCGCCTACCAGCGCGCCGCCCGGACCTGCGCCGCGCTCTCGCGTCCCTTGGCCGAGATACCCGACGAGGAGCTGCTCGAGATCGAGGGCATCGGCAAGGGCATCGCCGCGCACATCGGCGAGCTTTGCAAGAAGGGGACCTTGGGCGACCTGCTCGCGCTGCGGCGCCGCTTCCCGCAGGGGCTGCTCGAGCTGCTGAAGGTCCCCGGGCTGGGGCCGAAGCGCGCCCGCTTCCTGTTCCAGGAGCTCGGCATCCACTCGGCGGACAAGCTGCGCGAGGCCTCCCAGGCCGGCAAGCTGCGCGCTCTGAAGGGTTTCGGCCCCAAGCTGGAGGCGAACATCCTGCGGGGCCTCTCGTTCGCCGCGGAGGCCTCGCGTCGCGCGCTTTATTGGGACGCGAAAGTCGCCATGGACGAGATCGTCGCGAGCCTGCGCGGCCTGCCCGGCGTCGAGAAAATATCGCCGGCGGGATCGCTGCGCCGCGGCCGCGAGACGGTCGGCGACCTGGACGTGCTCTGCGCGGCGGCGGACGGGGCGTCCGTCATCGAGCGCTTCACTCGCTTGCCTCAGGTCGAGCGCGTGCTCGGGGCCGGAGGCACGAAGGCGACGGTGTGGCTCAAGTCCGGCCAGCAGTGCGACCTGCGCGTCGTCCCGGCGGCCTCGTTCGGGGCCGCGCTGCAGTACTTCACCGGCTCGAAGGAGCACAACGTCGCGCTGCGCGAGCTGGCGCAGCGGCAGGGCCTGACGGTCAACGAGTACGGCGTGTTTTCAGCCGCGGACGCCGCGCATGGGCGGCCGCTCGCCGGGCGGACCGAGGAGGAGGTCTACAAGCGCCTCGGCCTAGCCTTCATCCCGCCGGAGCTGCGCGAGAATCGCGGCGAGATCGATGCCGCGCGTAACGGGCGCCTGCCGGAGCTCATCGAGTTGAAGGACGTCCGCGGCGACTTCCACAACCACTCCAACTACACCGACGGCATGCACACCTTGGCCGAGATGGCGCAGGCCGCCGATCGCTTGGGCTGGGAGTGGGTCGCGCTGGGCGACCACTCGCGCAGCCTCCGCGTCGCGAGCGGGCTCTCGGTCAACGCGCTGAAGAAGACGATCGCCGAGGTGCGGCGGCTGCAGGAGAAGACCCGCGCGCGCCTGCTGCGCTCGATGGAGGTCGACATCCTGGCCGACGGCGAGATGGACTACCCGGAGGCCGTGCTCGAGGAGATCGACGTCGTGATCGCCTCGGTGCACAGCCGCTTCTCCCAGCCCGAGGAGGAGATGACGGCCCGCATCGTCCGCGCGATAGAGAACCCCGGCGTCGATATCGTCGGCCACGTCTCGGGGCGCCTGCTCAACCGGCGCGAGCCGTACCGCGTCGACGTCGAGGCCTTGCTGGGCGCGGCCGCGCGGGCCGGGACGGCCTTCGAGATCAACGGCCAGCCGCAGCGCCAGGAGCTCGCGGACGTCCACGCGCGCCGCGCGCGGGACCTCGGGGTCAAGCTCGCGGTGACGACCGACGCGCACGCCGCCGCGCAGTTCCAGTACATGGAGCTCGCGGTCACGATCGCCCGCCGGGCCTGGTTGACGAAGAAGGACGTGCTGAACTGCATGGGTTACGACGAGCTGCGCGAGTGGCTCGACCGCCGGCGCGCGCGCCCGGCCAAGGCCGCGCCGCGGCGGAGCGCGTAGGCGATGGCCGAGCCCGAGGCTCCCGCGCGCTGGCGGGGAAACCGCGTCGTCCCCGCCCCGGGGAATCCCGGCATCCGCCAGACTCGCTGGATCGTGAGTCGGCGCCAGCTCACG
>CAZMIB010000201.1:0-4272 GCA_964566245.1 uncultured Elusimicrobia bacterium
TGCGCTCCCGCGGGCGGCCGGGCGCGTTCAAGCACGAGGGGGTTTCGTTGATCGCGGCCGCGGCGGCCGCCGTCGCCGCCGCCTTCGTCGCCTCGCCGTATCTGTTCCTCGATTTCGGCTCGTTTCTGGCCAACGCGCGCGATCTGAAGGCCGAGATGGCGTTGCTCGGTCCCGCGGCCGGCTGGGCTGTGCCGCGCAACGCCCTGCTGTTCTCGCGCTGGGCCGGGGCCGCGGGCCTGGCGTGGGGCCTGGTTGTCGGGCAGGCGCGGGCGCTTTGGCTGGCGCCCGTGCTGGCCGTCGGCGCGCCCTTGGTCGCCAACTCCTTGGGCGGCCTGGAGCGCTACCTGCTGCCGGTCTACCCCGCGCTGGCGGTCCTCGCCGGCATGGGCCTGAACGATCTCGCCTCGCGGCGGCGCTGGGCCCCGGCCGTCCTTTGCCTCGCCTTCATCCCGGGCCTGCTCGAGTGCCTGCGCTTCGACCGCGAGCTCATGCTGCCGGACACCCGGCACGCCGCCGCGGCCTGGCTGCGCGCGAACGTCTCCCCGGGCTCCGTTTTGCTGATGGACCAGCTCGAGATGGAGCCTCAGGTTCCGATGAGCCGCGAGCAGGCCGAGGAGCTCTACCGCCAAACTTTGGCCGCGGGGCACCCGCGCAGCCGCTACTACAGGCTCATGGCCGACAGCCATCCGGGGGGCGGCTACCGCGTGCTGCGCATCAAGCGGGAGGCGAAGGATCTGGCCACCCAGCCGGGCCACGTTGAGTGGTCGCAGAAGGCGCAGGCCTTGCTGGACCTCGGTCCCGGCCTCGCGGCGGCGCGCGAGGCGGGCGTCGACGTCTTGGTGACGTCCAGCTACGGGGTCAGGCCGGAGGCGACGCCTTATCTCGCGCGCTTCTTCCAGGACCTCGCGGCGCTGTCCCCCGAGAAGACGTTCTCGCCCGTCCCCGGACGGGTCGCCGGGCCGGAGCTTAAAGTGTACCGGCTCAAATGAGACGCCTGGCCGAAGACCGGCGCTCCTTGCTCGTCGTGCTCGCGCTTGCGCTCGCGGCGCGGGTCGCTCTCGCGCTGTGGGTGTATCCCTCGCGCTGGAACATGGACCCCGACTACTACGACGGCCTCGCCCAGGGCCTCGTGTCCCACGGCGAGCTGTCGAGCGACATCTACGGCCGGCACTCGGTGTTCCGCGAGCCGGGTTGGCCGATCCTGCTCGCGGTTCCTTACGCGCTCGGCGGCCGCGGCATCGTCGGCATCATGATCCTGCAGCTCGTCCTGGCTTTGGGGGGGATCGCGCTGCTCTACGAGCTGGGCCGGCGCTGGCTGAGCGCCGAGGTCGGTCTCGCCGCGGCCTTCCTGGCGGCCGTCCATCCGTCGTTGATCTATTACACCGTCTACCCGTTCCGCGAGATCGCCTATTTTTTCTTCGCTCTCGCGGCCGTGCTCGCCTTGCTGGAGGCGAAAAGCGCGGCCGGCTTCGCGGGGGCGGGCCTCGCGCACGCCTGGACCGGGCTGATCAGCACCACGCACCTGCCGTTCGCGGCCGCGGCGCCGCTCGTGCTGGCGTGGAAGCGGAGGAATATCCCGGCTCGCGCGCTGGCGGCGTTCTACCTCGCGCTCGCGGCCGGGTACTCTCCCTGGCCGATACGCAACTACGTCGTCTGGAAGGGCTTCATCCCGGGGACGCTGTACGCGGCGGAGAACCTCTACAAGGTGATGCTCGTCCCGCACGAGGCGCGCGCGACGCCGACCGAGCGCCGGCTGCTCGAGGGCGATCCGATCATGCACCGCTGGATGCAGACCAGCAACCAGGACCCGGTCGCCGCGAACAACCTGCTGAACGACGTCATCAAGCGCCGGATGAAGGAGGACCCGCTGGTCGTGGTCCGTAACGCGCCGTTCCACGCCTGGAAGCTGTGGCGGCCGATGCCGTACGATCGGCAATACCGTTTTAACTACCGGCTGTTATTCTGGACCGGGCTGGCCTCGGACGGCTGGCTCATCCCGCTCGGCTTCCTGGGGCTCGCGTTGGCGTTGACGCGGCGCGGGCGGACCGGGGAGCTCGCCGCGATCGGCGCCGCCTGGATCGGCGCGCTGACCGCGGTGCACGCGATGAGTTTCGCGATGACGCGCCATCGCGTGCCCGTGATGGGGATCGTCATGCTTTTCGCCGCATGGATGGTCATCGAAGGATTTCATCGCTGGAGAGGGGAGGAGGCTTCATGACGCGAACGGTCTTGATATCGGGCGGGGCGGGCTTCATCGGCGCGAACGCGGCGCTGCGGTATCTGCGTGAGGGCTGGAAGGTCAGCCTGTTCGACGATCTCTCGCGTCGGGGCACCGAGCTCAATCTCAAGTGGCTCAAGGCGCGCGGGGCCTTCGAGTTCGTCCGCGGCGACATACGCAAGGCCGACCAGGTGAAGCGCTGGATGGCGCGCCGGTCCGGCGCCGAGCTGGTGCTGCACCTCGCGGCCCAGGTCGCGGTGACGACCTCGGTCGACGACCCGCGCACCGACTTCGAGATCAACGCGCTCGGCACGTTCAACATGCTCGAGGCCGCGCGGGGACTGAAGGGCAAGCCGTTCTTCATTTACTCCTCGACCAACAAGGTCTACGGCGGCATGGAGGAGGTCGGCGTCCGCTTGAGCAAGGGCCGCTACGGCTACGTCGGCCTGCCCCACGGCGTGCCCGAGATCCAGCCGCTCGACTTCCACTCGCCCTACGGCTGCTCGAAGGGCGCGGGCGACCAGTATGTGCGCGATTACGGGCGCATCTACGGCCTCAAGGCCGCGGTGCTGCGCCAGAGCTGCATCTACGGCCCGCTCCAGCGGGGCAACGAGGACCAGGGCTGGGTCGCCCACTTCCTGATGTGCGCGCTGGCCGGCAAGCCGCTGACGATCTACGGGGACGGCAAGCAGGTCCGCGACGTGCTGTTCGTCGACGATCTGCTCGAGGCCTTCGAGCGCTGCCGCCGCGGCCGCGAGGCCGGCATCTTCAACATCGGCGGCGGACCCAAGAACACGCTCTCCTTGCTCGAGCTCCTCGATTGGATGCGCGGACGCGGCCTCAAGGTGAAATTCGGCCGCTCCGGCTGGCGGCCCGGCGACCAGCGCGTCTACGTCTCGGATATACGCCGCGCCGGACGCGTGCTGGGCTGGAAACCGGCGGTCGGCGTCGACGAAGGTCTGCGCCGCCTCTGGGACTGGCTCGCCGCGTCGCGGGCCTGAGGCACGTGGGGAAAGGAAAACAGCGAAAATCCGAAGCCGGTCCCTCACCCGTCCT
This sequence comes from uncultured Elusimicrobia bacterium, assembly GCA_964566245.1. Classification (GTDB taxonomy): domain Bacteria; phylum Elusimicrobiota; class Elusimicrobia; order CAZMIB01; family CAZMIB01; genus CAZMIB01. The sequence goes on from CAZMIB010000201.1 coordinate 3,275, forward strand.
GCGGACACCCTCTCCCGCAAGCGGGAGAGGGCCAAGTGAGGGCGCCGCGCCGGCTTCTACGCCGGCGCCGACGGACTTTACCTGTTCCGAGCTTCTCCGCGCGGGCTTGGTCTTCGCCGCCTTGCTGCTCGTCTTCTTTCACGGCCCGCTGACGCACGGCGGCCTCGCCTCGGACGACCTGTTCATCCGCTTCGACGTCAAGAAGGGCGAGCTGGCCCACGGCGGCGAGAGCCTGTTCCAGTTCTACAGCTGGTTCATGTTCGCCGCGAAGTCCCTGAAGCAGGGGCTCCTGCCCGCGTGGACGCCCTTCGCCGGCGCCGGCCAGCCGTTCATCGCGAAGCAGCAGTGCGGCGTCTTCTATCCGCTGAACCTGCCGTTTTTCCTCTGGCCCGGGCCGTTGACCTTGCTGCCGATGGTCTTCATGCGGCTGATGCTGGCCGCGTTGTTCACCTTCGCGCTGGCCCGCCAACTGGGGGCGCGGTTCTGGGCGGCCGTCGTGGCCGGCCTGGCCTACATGCTAAGCGAAAGCGTGACGCACATGTGCGTGCACGCCTACTCCGCCTCGGCGGCGTTCATCCCCTGCGTGCTGCTGCTGACCGAGCAGTATTTCAGCGGCTCGGCGCGGCGGGCCCTGCGCCTGCTGCCGTTCGCTGTCGCCGTCGCGATACTCGGCGGCTATATGCAGATCTGCATCCGCGGTTTCCTGATGGCGGGCGCCTACTTCATCGTCCGCCAGGCCGGGCGCAAGGAGCTCTCGTGGGCCCGGCGGCTGAAAGGGCTCGCGGCCTACGTCGCCTTCGCGGCCGGCGGCGTGGCGCTGGCGGCGGTCCACTTTCTCCCGTCGGAGGAGTACTTCAAGTGGAGCTACCGGAAAATTTGGAGAACCCAGCCCGAGTTCCTGCCGTATGTCGAGCATTACGCGCGGCGGCTCGGGGCCGACGACGCGCCGCTGCTGATCGTCGGAGCCTTGGGGCTCGCGCTTTTCCTGTGGGCCGCCC
>CAZMIB010000202.1:0-4237 GCA_964566245.1 uncultured Elusimicrobia bacterium
CCGCTCGTCGGTTTTTTTGGGCATGCGTCCTCCCCTTTTTGCGTCTTTCGACGCTTCTATTATGGTCGGCTGGGGACGAACGCGGCGTGACGCGGCGGGAAACTTTGATTGCCCGCGGCATGACCGCCCGTCGGCACGAGGACGGGAAGGTGCTACAATCGCCGGGTCCCATGGCGTTTCGCTTTCTTTTCACGGCGCTGACGCTCCTCCTTCTCGCCCGGACGGCCTCGGCCGTCGAGCGGAGGACGTTGCGCGTCTTCTGCGTCCACAACGTCTCCAACATCAGCGTCAGCCTCGACCTCCTGCGTCCGCTGGAAAAGGCGCTGCGCGACGGGGTCGCCGAGCTGGACTCGATCGAGATGCGCGAGGCCTTCGTCTCCGACGGCGAGTTCCTCTTCGCCCCCTCCTCCGCCGCGCTGGGCGGGATGCCTCCCCCTTCCATAAGCGCGAGGCGCGAGGGCGGGATCGCGGGCCTGCGCACGCACAAGGAGATACTTTTCGCCGAGCCGGAGTCGCCCGCCCTGCTCAACGAGCTCCTGCGGCGCGCCAAGGACGGCTCGGATTGGGACGCGTACGCGCCCGCGGCCTCGAGCGTCACGCTTGAGCTGTCGCGCTATCCCGACGGCTCGCGCTCCGCGCGGCTGGACTCCGAGGGCGCGGCCGGCCGGTGGCGGCCGACCGGAAGCCTCGTCTACCGCTTGAAGGTCGCCGGCCGCCCCGTCACGGTTCGCGCGGTAGGACGCCTCCTGGGCGGGCCGGGCGTCTTCGAGGCCCTCAAGACCCGGCTCGGCGAGGCGGGCCCCGCCTTGGTCCTGCAGACCGCCTGGGGACGCCTTCCGGAGCGCTACGGCCTGCCGCGCGATCTGCTGTCCCGCGCCGGCGACGAGCTGGGGCCGCGCATCGTCGCCTTCCGCGGCGAAGACCTGGGCCCCGAGTGGGACGCGATGGCCCGTCGCGCGGCCCGGGGCGGCGTCAGGCTCTTGTGCACCAACCTCAAGCCCGCGGCCACGGGGCAGGCCTCTCCCGTCGAGACGTTCGTCGTGGAGGAGCGTCTGGGGGAGCGCGTCGGGGTGCTCTCCCTGATCGATCCCGGCGCGGCCCGGGAGACGCGCCGGCTGAAGCTTCCCTTCGTCGTCCAAGATCCCGTGGAGGCGGCGCGCGACGCGGTGCGCGAGCTGAGGACGCGGCACGGGGTCGAGTGGATCATCCTGGTCTCGCATCTGGACCCGGCGCGCGAGGCCGACCTGCTCGAGAGGGTCAGCGTCGACGCGGTGATCCGCTCCCAGGGGCATTGGACGGTCGGCGCGCGGCGGACCGCGGCCGTGGAGCTCGAGAACTGGAGCCGCGGCCAGCATTGGGCGCCGGCGATCGTAACCGACATGCCGGCGAACACCTGGACCGAGCTCGCGGTCGACTTCGAGGGCCATCAGCCGGTCCGAGTCGCGGAAAGCGCCGGCCCGGTCGTGGCCGAGTCGACCGCCCCATCCACTTTGGACGCGCTGCTGGAGCGGTTTCTTCCGTCCTACTTGAGCAACGAGAGCGCGCTCCCGGACCCGCGGCGGGTGTGGCCGGACCTGGGCGCTCCGAAGCTCGACTACGAGCCCTCGGAGTTTTGGAACCTGGCCGCGGCCGCGCTGCGCCGCCGGACCGGCGCCGAGGTGGCCCTGCTGCGGATCAGCCCGCTCGGCTCCAACGCGCCCGGCGGCGTCCGCTCGACCTACGTCCGGCACTGGATGGAGCCGGATCAGCAGCCGGTGACGGCCGTCCTTCCGGGCCGCGCGTTGTCCTCGCTGGTCGGGCGGCTGGTGCTTCCCGGCAAGCCGATCGACCCGTACGACGTCTCCAGACGCTACGATACCGAGACCTGGCTCGCGGCCTCGGGCATCGACTCCCACGGCCGGGTCTCCGGGCAGGCGATCAATCCCGACGAGCTGTACTCGGTCGCGACGACGCGCGAGCTGCTGGAGCGAGCGGACGAGCTCCCGGGGCTCAAAAGCGCCGGGGACGTCCTGCCCGCCGGGTCCGGCCTGACCGAGCCGACGCTCGAGGAGTTCAAGCGCCTCGGACGGGGGCCCGGCTTCGAGGAGGGCGTGCGCGCGGCCGCCGAGGGCCGGGCCCCGGTCGGCCTGGTGTGGCGGCTGAACCTGCGCGAGCTGGCCTTCCAGATGTCGGACACGCGCGTGGAAAACAACGCGCCGTTCGCCGAGGTCCGCGACGCGCGCGTGCAGTCGGTGAATCAGACCTTGGTTCAGGGGGACGCGAAACTGTTCTCGGAGCTGTCGTGGAACCGCCTGCGCTGGGACGCCGGCGTCACGGCGCTGTACGGCCGCGCCGTGATCGAGCCGCCGGGCGGGCCGAGCATCGTCAACGTCACGCAGGACGACCTGACCTTCGAGACCGAGCTGCGGCACCGGACGTGGGAGCTGGCGCGCGAGGGCGTGAAGCCGAGCCTCGGCCCTTACCTCAACGTGTCGTACGAGACCCAGTTCACCCCGCCGCCGGGGGTGCCGAAGGCGAAGTACGCGCGCTATCGCGGCGGGCTCGAGGCCGCGGACGGGGGCTGGCTCGAGAAAGCGTACCTCGGCCCGGCGGCCGAAAGCGATTATTCGTCGGCGACCGGGCGGACCCACGCGGGCTACGCGGCCGGCTTCCTGCTCGCGGCGCCGCTGCGCGGGGGGGCCGCGACCGCTCAATGGGAGGCCTCGTACCTGGAGTTGTTCTCCAACGGCGACGATCGGCCCCAGGACTTGCGGCGCCGGCTGAAGACGCGGATCTCGGTCAGCCTGCCGCTGTACCGCGGGTTGTCCCTTAATCCTTTCATCGACGCCTACGTGTTCCAGGGACTCGCGGTGCGCGAGACCGGCAGCAGCGTGATTTTCGGCGTGTCGGCGTCCTTCGCCCGCCTGTGGAAGCCGTTCTTCTAGATCAAAGGCCCATCGCCTCGAGCCACTCGGCGATCTCCGAGAGCGGCATGCGGGCGCGGTCGTTCAGGTAGATCAGGGCGCCGGCCAGCGAGGAATCGCCGACGGCGCGGCGCAGGATCGTTTCCTCGTTGACGGGCTCGCCGGTCTCGGGGTCCTCGAGCATCGTGCCGCGGGCGCGGTAGCCGAGCCCGAGGCCGATCGCCCCGATCGCGTCCGCGGCCGTTCCGTTCTCGGCCACCATCCTGCCGAAGGCCTGGGCCACACCGCGCCGAAGGGCTTGCCTCAGCGCGCCGCTCAGCCTTCCGGCGATATCGCGCGGGACGGTTCGGCTGCGCCAGCGCCTGACGGGAAGATGCGGGAGACGGGCCGGGAGGCCGCTTTCGCCTGCGGAAGCGCGTTCCATGCGGGATTCCTCGTCTCTATCGTAGCTCCCGGGCGTTACGCCGCCGAAACGTCCGAGTAAGGCCCATGTAAAGCCCCCCCGAAAGCTATACAATCGGCGCGTCGATGAAATTTTTCGGGGGCGGCCGGCGTAAAGAGAGCGGGGAGACGCAGACCGGGCCCCTCGTGGACAGCGCGCGGCGAATCATCGAGCAGCATACCCCGAAGGCCTTCGAGATCGCCTACCGGATGACGGGCGACCGGAGCGCGGCCTGGGACCTGGTTCAGAGCGCCATGGTCAAGGTGCTCGGGAAGTTCGACACTTATGACGCCAACTACAAGGTCGAGCAGTGGCTCTATGGAATCCTCCGCCACCTTTACGTGGATAGCCTTAGGCTGGCGGGCCGCCGGCGTGAGGTCGCGCTGGACGAGCCGGTCGGAGAATCGGGTCTTTCGCTTCATGACAAGCTGGTGGACCCCTCGCCCCGTCCGGACGAGATTTTGGATCGTGAAGTCGGTCGGGACGAGGTTCAGGCGGCCTTGAACGAGCTGCCCCCCGACTTGAGGATGGCCGTCGTGCTGGTCGACATGGAAGGCATGAGTTACGAGGACGCCGCGCGCGCGCTGGACTGCCCCCCCTCGACCTTGGGGGTGCGCGTGTTCCGCGCGCGCAAGCGGCTGAAAGAGCGGCTGGGACCGTCGATGGAGGCTCCGTGAGACGGCTCGCCTGCCTCGCGGCCGGGCCGCTGGTCGAGCCGTATACCGACGGGCGCCTGGCGCCGGCCCAGGCCCGCTGGGTCGGCAGGCACTTGGACGAATGCGAGGCCTGCCTCGCGGAGATGGGCGGACTCGTTTCCTTGAGGCGCGTGTTGAGAGGCGCGCCCCGGGTCCGTTCTCCGGGCGGGCTCGCGGCGGCGATCGAGGCCGCGTTG
>CAZMIB010000203.1:0-4228 GCA_964566245.1 uncultured Elusimicrobia bacterium
CGTGCTCGTGAACTGGGGGGAGCTGCAGCGGCAGACCCCGCGCGCGCTGCTGCTGGACGGGCGCTGGAGCCGCGTCTCTCGCTTCCTGCGCGAGCGCGCCGAGGTCGCCTACCGAGACTCTTACGTGACCCTTTTCAGGCTGAAAGGGGCCTAGCCACGCCCGCCTGAAGTTTCGTAAATTAGAGGTCCTCGCGGCGCTCGAACCCCGGCCGCATGACGCATCCCTGGAGGACGCCGATGGACAACAAGCCTCCCGTTAAGGCCCCCGAGAAGGACCCCGGTTTCTCGCCCGGCTTGGAGGGCGTGGTCGCCTGCCGGACGAAGCTGTGCCAGATCGACGGCCAGGCCGGCAAGCTTTACTATTGCGGCTACCCGATCGAGGAGCTGGCCCTGAACTCGACCTTCGAGGAGGTCTGCTTCCTGCTATGGCAGGGCCGCCTCCCGCGCGCCGACGAGCTGGAGGCCCTGGATCGGACCTTCCGCGAGAACCGCGCGCTCCCCGAGGAAGTCATCAAGTTCATGGAGCTGCTGCCGCACACGTCCCATCCGATGGACATGCTGCGGACCGTCGTGAGCCTTCTCGGCTCCTTCGACATGAACCCGGAGCGCTCGCCGGAGGCGAACCTCCATCGCGCGATCCAGCTCACCGCGAAGTTCCCGACGATCGTCGCGACCTTCCACCGCCTGCGCCAGAATCAGCCTCCGGTCGCGCCGCATCCGAAGCTGGGGCACGCGGCCAACTTCCTCTACATGCTGTTCGGCAAGGAGCCCGAGGACTTCCACGCGAAGGTCATGGACATGGCCCTCGTGCTGCACGCCGACCACGAGATGAACGCCTCGACGTTCGCGTCGCTGGTGACGATCTCGACGATGTCGGACATGTACTCCGGCATCACCGCCGGCATCGGCGCCCTCAAGGGCCCGCTGCACGGCGGCGCGAACGAGGCCGTGCTTAAGATGCTGCAGGAGATCGGCGACCCCGCGAAGGTCGAGGAGTACGTCGAGAACGCGCGGCAGAAGAAGCTCCGGATCATGGGCTTCGGCCACCGCATGTACAAGTCCTACGACCCCCGCGCGCGCATCTTCAAGGAGTACGCGAAGCGGTTGTCCGAGAAGACGCGCTTCTCGCGCTTCTTCAAGATCAACGACAAGCTCGAGCAGGTGATGCAGGAGAAGGTCGGCGGGGCCGGGATTTTCCCGAACGTCGACTTGTACTCGGGCATCGTCTATCACCAGCTCGGCATCGCGACCGACCTGTTCACCCCGATCTTCGCGATCGCTCGCGTCTCGGGCTGGACCGGCCACATCCTGGAGTACTGGCAGGAGAACCGGCTGATGCGCCCGAACGCCATCTATACCGGTTCCGAGCCGCGCTCCTACGTTCCGATCGCGCAGCGCTAGGAATACCCATGAAACTGCTCGAGCATCAATCCAAGGACGTTCTCGCCAAGTTCGGCGTCCCGATTCCGTCGTCCGGCGGGGTCATCACGAAGCTGTCCCAGCTTCCGGGCGCGCTGAAGCGCGCCGGCAAGGGGCCGTGGGTATTGAAGGCCCAGGTCCTGGCCGGCGGGCGCGGCAAGGCCGGCGGCATCAAGCTGGTCAAGACGCCGAAGGACGCCAAGGACGCGGCCTCGAAAATGCTCGGCATGAAGATGGTCACGCACCAGACCGGGGGCCAGGCGATCAAGGTCGACCAGATCCTCGTCGTCCAGGCCGCGGACCTGCTGAAGGAGGTCTACCTCTCGGTCGTTCTCGACCGCTCGATCGGCCGACCGGCCTTGATCGCGAGCGCGGAGGGGGGCGTCGAGATCGAGACCCTCGCGAAGGATCATCCGGACCGCATTCATAAGGAGCCGATCGACCCGGCCTTCGGCCTCGAGGACTTCCAGGCGCGGCGGATCGCGTTCGCGCTCGGCGTCCCCGACCCGCTCGGCTTCGCGCGCATCGCGAAGGCCGCCGCGAAGGCCTTCCTGGCCTGCGACGCGAGCCTGGTCGAGATCAACCCGCTCGCGCGCACGCCGAAAGGCTGGCTGGCGGTCGACGGGAAGATCGTGACCGACGACAACGCTTTGTTCCGCCGGCCGGAGATCGCGGCGCTGCCGGACATCGAGTCCTCGGCGCTCGAGAAGGCCGCTAAAAAGGCGGGCATCAACTACGTCGGCCTCGGCGGCAGCATCGGCTGCCTCGTGAACGGGGCCGGTCTCGCGATGGGGACGATGGACATCGTGAAGCTGGCCGGCGGCGAGCCGGCGAACTTCCTCGACGTCGGCGGGGGAGCGACCGCGGAGCAGGTGACCCAGGCCTTCCGCATCATCCTGCGCGACAAGAAGGTCAAGGCGGTGCTGGTCAACATCTTCGGCGGGATCATGAAGTGCGACACGATCGCGAGCGGCATCCTCGCGGCCGTGAAGTCGGTCAAGCTGGACGTGCCGCTGGTCGTGCGGCTCGAGGGCACGCGCGTCGACGAGGGCAAGGCCCTGCTGCGCGACTCGGGGCTCTCGCTCCAGCAGGCCGACGGGCTGTGGGACGCCGCGAAGAAGGCCGTCGCGGCCGCGGGGGCCGCGTGAGCCGCGACTTCGGCCTGGGGCTGGTTTTCGGAGTCTTGCTGACGACGCTCGGCGGCCTCTATTGGAAGGCTGGCTCCGCCCCGGCCTCCGAGACGGCGGTGTTCGTCTCTAAGGTCCCCGGCGGGCTGATGCGGCTGTTCTCGAAGGCCGGGCTCACGTTGACCGACGAGGGCGCGGTGTTCGATCCGTCCGGCAAGGAGGTTTCGCTGGAGGATCTCGACCTGCGCCGTTCCGGCGGCGCCAAGCGCGCCCCGGCCCCCAAGGCGGCGAAGTCCGCGGAGCCCACGCCCGCCGAGGTGCTCGAAAAAGTCCGAGGCGCGGAATCGGCGACCGCGCCCGCTAAGCCGTAACCGCGACGCCAGGAGATTTCCCATGTCCATACTCGTCGGACGCGACACGAAGGTCATCGTCCAGGGCTTCACCGGCTCGGCCGGCACGTTCCACGCCGAGCAGTGCCTGAAGTACGGCACGAAGGTCGTCGGCGGCGTGACCCCCGGCAAGGGCGCAAGCGCGCACCTCGGGCTGCCGGTCTTCGACACCGCCGCGCAGGCCGTCCGCGCGACCGGGGCCGGGGCCTCGCTGATCTTCGTCCCGCCGCCGTTCGCGGCCGACGCGATCCTGGAAGCCGCCGACGCGGGCGTGCACGTGATCGTCTGCATCACCGAGGGCATCCCGGTCCTCGACATGGCGCGCGTGAAGACGCGCCTCGCGCAGTACTCCGGCAAGGTCCGGCCGGTCCTGATCGGGCCGAACTGCCCCGGGATCATCACCCCCGGCCAGTGCAAGATGGGGATCATGCCGGGCTACATCCACTCTCCGGGTCCGATCGGCATCGTCTCCCGCTCCGGGACCTTGACCTACGAGGCCGTCTGGCAGCTGACCCAGGCCGGGCTCGGTCAGTCGACCGTCGTCGGCATCGGCGGCGACCCGGTCGCCGGCCTCGGCCACGTCGACGTGCTCGAGCTCTTCGAGCAGGACCCCGAGACGAAGGCGGCCCTTTTGATCGGCGAGATCGGCGGCCAGTCCGAGGAAGAGGCCGCGGCCTACCATAAGCAGCGCGGCGCGAAGCCCTTGTTCGCGTTCATCGCCGGCAAGACCGCGCCCCCGGGACGCCGCATGGGCCACGCCGGCGCGATCATCGAGGGCGGCTCCGGCACCTACGAGGCGAAGGTCGCCGCGCTGAAGGCCGCCGGCGTCGAGGTCGTCGAGAACCTGTCCGAAATAGGCGCGACGATCGCCGCCAAGCTGCGCATCCCCCAGCCGGCTTAACATCCTCCCCAAGCACCCTCCCCCCCCCGGAAGGGGTGGGGGGGGCCGCGATCCGAAACCCCTTGCCTCGTTGGGTTTCCGGTCGCTGCCCCACCCCCCCACCCGGGGACAGGAGGAGAAGCCATGTCGAAGATCACGCTGATTCATCACATCAACGTCCAGATCAGCGACCGGCAGAAGACGCGGGAGTGGTACGAGCGCGTGCTCGGCGCGGAGTTCCTCGATCGCGGGCCGGTCCTCAACGAGCGCCAGCTCCAGTTGCGCCTGGGCTGCGGCGAGATCCACTTCACCGAGACGCCGAATCCGACCGCCGTCCCCTCCGGCCACTTCGCGCTCGAAGTGGACGACTGGGATGCCATGCTCGCCCACCTCGACGCGCTGGGCGTGACCCA
>CAZMIB010000204.1:0-4192 GCA_964566245.1 uncultured Elusimicrobia bacterium
CTATACCATTTTACGACGAGGAGGGAGCCGGCCGGTTCCTAGGGCTTTACCACCAAACGATCACGCGGCCCTCGGCGCCGCCGCCGCCCGGGTAGGGGCCGGTTGCGTCGTTGTACACCGCCCCGCCCGCTCCTCCGCCCCCGGGAAGGGATCCTCCGACGCCGCCCGCGGCTCCGCCCGAGCCACCCCCGCCGCCGGCGGAGCCTCCGCCGCCGCTGTCGCTGTAGGTGTTGTCGTCGTAGTTGTAGGGACCCGGACCGCCGTTGCCTCCCTGGGTTGAGAAAAAGCCGAGGGCTCCCGAACTCGTTCCGAATCCGCCCACGCCCCCGTGGCCAACGTTATGGACCCCGCCGAGCGTGAATAATCCGCAGCCTCCGGCTCCACCTCCCGCGCTCAACATCGCGGCGCCGGACCCGAAACTGGAGGCTTGGCCCGCGCCGCCCATCGACGGCCCGGTGTTCGGGCAGTTCGCCGGGGGGGACCAGACGGCCGCCCCGGCGCCACCTCCCTTGCCGATGGAGACCGGAAAAATATCGCCCGGGTTGACGTTGAAAATGCCCTTAGCGTAGCCGCCGGCGCCCCCGCCCGCGCCGCCCGAGGCGATGTTCGGGGCGGTCATTTTCGTGCCGCCCCCGCCTCCACCGCCCGCGCCCCAGACCTCGACCAAGATACGATGGACCCTCGGCGGCACGGTGAAGCTCGGCGGCCCGCCCCTAAAGAACACCCGGAGTCCCGATCCAGGCGGCGGCTCGGCCCAACTGGCGTTGCCGTTCGGGTCCGAGACCATCACCAGGCCGGCCGCTTGATTGCCGTCGACCATGCTGAGACCGCCGTTGACCTGCAAGGTCACGTTGGCGGCGGGGGCGGCTCCCGGCGGGCCCACCGTCACCAAGCCTCCGTCGCGCGCCAAGGCGGTGTTTCCGGTCGTGGTCAGGCTGGCGTAGATGCCGAGCGGCGAGGGATAAAAGGAGTTCAGGACCAGGCTCTCGGAGCCGAGTTCGACCGAGGCCGCGCCGAGCACCAGCAGCGCCAACGGGCCCCAGCGCTTAACCGAGAACCGACGCATCCCCCGTGATCGTCGAATGACGCCCCCCGTCATCGGTCATAGGATGCCCCTCACGCCCCAAGCTGTCAAGACCGGCCGGCCCGGGTCGCTTGCCGATTTTCGGCGCGAAATGGTAAGTTGAAAACATGGCGACACTTGCTGCGGTGCCCGACGTTCAAAAGCTCAAGGACATCTCGCGCGACCTCCGCGTGGACATCATCCGGATGCTCGAGGCCGCGGGCTCCGGCCACCCGGGCGGCTCGCTTTCGGCGATCGACGTGCTGGCGGCGCTGTGGTTCGGCGGCGTCCTCCGGTACGACCCGAAGGACCCCAAGTCCCCGTCCCGCGACCGCTTCGTGCTCTCGAAGGGTCACTGCGTGCCGGCGCTGTACGCGTGCTTGGCCAAGGCCGGCTGCATGCCGAAGGACGAGCTGATGACGCTGCGCAAGTTCGGCTCCCGCCTGCAGGGGCACCCGGACAAGCGCCGCCTGCCGTGGATGGAGGCGAACACCGGCTCGCTCGGCCAGGGGCTGTCGATCGCGCTCGGGATGGCGCTGGCCGCCAAGCTCGACCGCGCCGACTGGCGCGTCTACTGCATGACCGGCGACGGCGAGATCCAGGAGGGGCAAATCTGGGAGGCCGCGATGGCCGCGCCCAAGTTCAAGCTCGACAACCTGGTCTGGATCGTCGACTACAACCAGGTCCAGCAGGAAGGCTTCGTGAAGAACCAGATGGACCTGGAGCCGCTGAAGGAGAAGATCGAGGCCGACAACTGGGACGTGCAGGTCATCGACGGCCACGACCATGGCGCGATCATGACGGCCCTCGAGAACGCTTCGAAACGGAACGGCCGCCCTCACGCGATCATCTCCAAGACGATCAAGGGCAAGGGCGTCTCGTTCATGGAGCTGAACAAGGACTGGCACGGCAAGGCCCCGAAGAAGGACGAGGCCGAAAGAGCCATCGCCGAGATATTGGGGAAGAAATGAGCGACAAAGCGATGACTCCTGAAGCCGCGCGCGAGGCGCTGTTCCAACTCGCGGTGAAGGCCGTCGAGCTCGCGAAGAAGCTGCCGTCGACGCCCGCGGGAGACGTTCTCGCGAGCCAGTTGATCGGCGCGACCGGCGGGGCCGTCGCCCAGCTCGAGGCGCAGTTCGACGAGGACGAGGTCTCCAAGGCCGACCTGGCCTACGCGACCGTCGCGGCCAAGCGCGCGGCGCGCGAGGCGAGGGTCTGGCTGAAGCTGGCCGAGGCCGGAGGCGTCGGCGACGCCGCCGCGGTCAAGGCGCTGTCGACGGAGCTCGATCATCTGCTCAAGACGCTGACGAATTCCGCGCGCGAGGCGAAGAAGGCGCACGCGATCGGGATGCGGCCGTAAAAGCCCAGGGGGAAAACGACATGGCATCGGTCACCAGCGGAGCGACGCGGGACGCTTTCGGCGAGAAGCTCGCCGAGCTAGGGGCGAAGGTCCCGAACCTGGTCGTGCTCGACGCCGACCTCGAGGGCTCGACGCGCACCACCGGCTTCATCAAGAAGTTCCCCGAGCGCCACTTCCAGTTCGGCATCGCCGAGCAGAACATGATCGGCGCGGCGGCCGGCCTCGCGCTGGAGGGGAAGATCCCGGTAGCGACGAGCTTCGCCTGCTTCCTGATCGGCCGACTGGAGACCGTGCGCGTGGCCGTCGCCTACAACCAGGCGAACGTGAAGCTGGTCGGCACGCACGCCGGCTGCGGCATCGGCGACGACGGCCCCAGCCAGATGGCGCTGGAGGACATCGCGGCGACGCGCGCCCTTCCCGGCATGACCGTCCTTCAACCCGCCGACCGCATCGAGACGCACCAGGCCGTCGAGTGGATGATCCAGCACAAGGGCCCGGTCTACATCCGCCTCACCAGGCAGAACGTGGACGAAGTCCACGGCTCCGATTACAAATTTCAGCCCGGCAAGATCGACGTCGTCCACCGCCCGGCCAAGGAGCCGGCGCACTATCAGGCCGTCGTCTTCGCGACCGGCGGCACGGTCGGAGGCGCGATCAAGGCCGCCAAGACCCTGGAACCGAAAGGCTTCGCCGTGAAAGTCATCAACGTCCCCTGCCTCAAGCCGTTGGACACCGCGGCGGTAGCCGCAGAATCCAAGTCCGCGAGCCGCGTCGTGACCGTCGAGGATCACAACCCGAGCGGCGGCCTAGGCTCCGCGATCGCCGAAGCCCTCTCCGAGCACGGCGTGGGCGTGCCCCTGGTCCGCCTAGGCGTCCGCGACTTCCCCGAGTCCGGCTCAGGAACCGAGCTCTACGAGAAGTACGGCATCAGCCCCGCCCACATCGAAGAAGCCTGCCTCAGAAACCTCTAATTCCCTTCCCCCCTTGTGGGGGAAGTAGGGGATGGGGGAATCAGGCCGTCAGCCGCATACACCCCTGGAATGGTTGTACATGATCGTGTACAATAACTTCCGGAGGCATCCATGACCCATATCGCCCCTCTCTCGTATGTTCGGGCGCACCTTTCCGAGATGATCGCCGCGCTTGGAAAGAAAAAGCGCGGGCGCGTCGTCATTACGCGCAATGGAGCCGCTTCGGCCGTCCTCGTATCTCCGGAGGAACTCGAGACTCTCGAGATCCTCGCGGACAAGAAACTCATGCTATCGCTCCTCAAGGCCGAGGACGATGAGCGGGCTCAACGCCTGGTCGAGCATGAGGACGTGTTCAAGTGACGTACCGGGTCGTCTACACGGAGGAAGCCGCCAAGAGGATCGCCAGGCTCGACCCCTCCGTCAAGGATCGGATCCGGAAGGCGATTCTTCGTCTCTCGGAGCATCCCGAGCTCGGAAAGCGTCTCACGGGTCTCCTCAGCGATCGTTGGTCCTATCGCGTCGGCGATTGGCGCATCCTCTATAAGGTGCGGAAGACAGAGCTTCTTGTTCTGGTCCTTACGGTCGGACACCGCAGCACGGTCTACGAATCCTAGCCTCGCCTCAATTCCCTCCAGCCTCTCTCGTCGTGGACCTTATCGGGCCAGGTGTCATACTTTGAATTGTTGAATATTCGCCATTGAAGCCAGGGCTTTCCGTTTTCCGTTCTTCAACATTCAAAAATTCGGTGCTTCCGGGTTCAGCATGGGTAAAGCGCGAGCCCTCCGCAGTGAAAGTAGA
>CAZMIB010000205.1:0-4181 GCA_964566245.1 uncultured Elusimicrobia bacterium
GGGTGGGAATGTCGCGGGGCGGGGTTTTCGGGCCGGGGGGGACCTTCGGGGGGGAGTTGGGGCGACGATCGAGCTGCTGCCCGGCCTGGCGGCGAGCGCGGCGGTCCTCCCGTCATGACCGGCGCGAAACGGGCGCTGAAGGCCGTGCTTCCGCCGCTCGCGGCGGAGCTGCTGAGGCCGCTTCTGCGGCGGCCGGCCGCGCTGACCTACGCTCCCGAGGGCTGGGGGACCGCCCTGCCGCGGCAGGCGGCGGCGGGCTACGGCTCCCCGGCGGTCGCCGCCCGCGAGCGCGAGGAGCGCGAGCCGTTCCTCCGGCGCCTCATGGCCGGGACGGCGACGCTGGTCGATCCCGCCGTCGACGGCGACGCTCAGGCCTCGCTGGCCAGGCAGAACTCCGCGGCCATTTTCGGCTACGTCCTGGCGCGGGCGGCCGGCGTCCGGACGCGGCTCTCGATCCTCGACTATGGGGGAGGCCTGGGCGAGCACTATTGGATCGCGCGCGCGATGCTTCCCGGCGTCGAGCTCGAGTACCACTGCAAGGAGCTGCCCGCGATGGCCGAGATCGGCATGCGGCTCAGCCCAGGAGTGCGATGGCATCGCGACGACGCCTGTCTGGAAGGGCGATACGACGTCGTGATGTTCAGCTCGAGCCTGCAATACCTCCGCGAATGGGAGGCGGTCTTGAGACGCGCCGCGGGCGCGGCCGAGGCGTATCTCTATTTGGCGAACATCCCCACGGTGCTCCGCGCGCCCAGCTACGTGGCCGTGCAGCGGCTGCACGGGGCGGTGATGCCGCACCAGCAGTTCAATCGCCAGGCCGTTCTCGACGCGGCGCGCGCCGCGGGATTGGCCTTGCGCCGCGAGTTCCACATGGGCGAGCACCTTTCGGTCGCCGGCGCGCCCGAGCAGCCGGCCTACCGCGGCTGGCTGTTCGGCAAGGGGGAGGCGGCATGAGCGGGTGCATGATCTGCGGACGTCCCGTCGCGCCCTTCATTTCGTTCGGGCGCATGCCGCTCGCGAACGGCTTCCTGGGCCCGGAGGAGTTCTCGACGGAGTTCTTCTTCGAGCTGAAGGCGGGCTTCTGCGAGCCGTGCGCCTTGGTCCAGCTCGTCGACCGGGTGCCGAGCGAGCGGATGTTCCACGACCGTTATCCGTTTTTCACCGCGACCTCCGCGCGCATGGTCGCGCATTTCAGGAAGCTCGCGGAGTCCGTGCGCCGGGACCGGATGCTCTCGCGCGATCCATTCGTCGTCGAGATAGGGAGCAACGACGGGACGATGCTCGAGACGTTCGCCTCGGCCGGCCTGCGGCACCTGGGCGTCGAGCCGAGCGCTAACGTCGCCGTGGAGGCCGAGCGCCGGGGAGTTCGGACCCTCCGCCGCTTCTTCGACGAGGAGACGGCGCGGGATATCGTTCGCGAGCACGGCCAAGCCGACGCGATCGCGGCCGCGAACTGCTTCTGCCACATCCCCGACCTTCGATCGCTGGCGGCGGGCGTCGCGCTCCTGCTCAAGCCCGAGGGCGCGCTTATCTTCGAGGACCCTTACTTGGGCGACATCGTCGCCAAGGCCTCCTACGACCAGATCTACGACGAGCACGCGAGCTATTTCTCGGTCTTGTCGGTCGAGCGGTGGCTGGCGCCGCATGGCTTGCGGGTCGTCGACGTCGAGCCGCTGCCGGTGCATGGCGGGTCGATGCGCTACGTGATACGCAAAGCCGGCGCGCAAGAGCCCGCGCCGGAGGTCGAGGCCGCGCGCGCGGCGGAGCGCCGCATGGGCCTGGACAGGCCCGAGACCTTCGCCGGCCTCGCCCGCCGCGTCGAGGCCTCCAGGGAGGCTCTTCGCGCGCTGTTGAGGAAGCTGAAGCGCGAGGGCCGGCGCGTCGTCGGCTATGGTGCGACGTCCAAGAGCACGACCGTGACGAACTACTGCGGGCTCACGCCCGAGCTGGTCGAGTTCATCAGCGATACGACTCCGATCAAGCAGGGCAAGTTCAGCCCCGGCGCTCACATTCCGGTTCGGCCCCACGGCGATTTCCAAGCGCGTTATCCGGACTACGCGCTGTTGTTCGCGTGGAACCACGCCGAGGAAATCATGGAGAAGGAACAGGCCTTCGGCAAGGCGGGCGGCCGGTGGATCGTCTACGTTCCGGAGGTGGGCCTGCGATGAAGAAGGGAGCTCAGCCGCCGCCGGCCTCCCGGCTTCCGGGCGATTCCGCGCTCGACGCGGCGTTCTTAGCCGGGGGCGAGAGCAAGCGGAACGGGAGGGGAGGCGGCGGAACCGTGGCCCTCGGTTTTCTATTTTTCTCGATATGTCTCGGGCTTGGATACCCGACATTGAACCGTTACGATCCCCGAGGGGTCGCCGGCCTCGCCGATTCGGGGCATTATGCCGCGCTGGTCACGAGTTGGCGATTGCCTCCCGCGATCGGTCGTCAGCATAGCCATCGCATTCTTGTCCCTTACGTCGCGAAACCATTCTATTGGCTCGCGGTGAATCGGGTCGGCTCGTGGGACCCCGTGCAGTTCGGGCTTTTGGTCGCCAACTCGATCTTTTGCGCCGCGACCGCGTTGCTGCTTGTCGCGGTCGGGAAACGGCTTGGCGGGAATGCCGCCGCTAGCCGCATGGCGGGACTGGTGTACTTATCCAGCTTCGCCGTGTCCAATCTGCATTTGAGCGGCATGGTGGATTCGGGCGAATGTTGGGCGTTTATGGCGCTGATCTATTGCTTTGTCAGTCGCCGGTTCGCTTCCTTGCCGATCATCGGGATTCTAGGGGCCTTGGACAAGGAAACCTTCATCCCTTTGGCAGGCGTTTTTGCGCTGACATGGTGCGCGTTTGAGGATCGTCGTTTTCGATCTCGTGCGGTCGCTTGGGTCATCGCGGCGTTCGCCTCCGGGCTTGTCGCGACCACGGCGGCGCAATCCTTGATGTGGGGCAAGGTCGTGGGGCCCTGGGCGTTCATCGAGCTGAATCTGGGGGGGCTCGATTTCCGGGGCGCTCTCGTCGACGCAGCCTTGTCGCGGGAGAACCTTTATGTTTTTGGAGCCATCGTGCCCCTGGGCGTGTGGCGCTTGAGATTCCTGCCGGCGCGATGGATTCTCGCGGCCTTCTCCGCCTCCGGGGCGGCCTTGATGTTCGCCGCCCTCAACGGCGCCGGGGGGAACGCGGCGCGCCCCATGTTCGGCGCCGCGGGGCCGCTTTTCTGCCTCTCGACCGCGCTGCTCATTTCGGAAGCCGCGCCGAGGGGAAAGCGGGCCGTCGAAGAGCAGGCCGGCGATCTCGACCATGGCGAGTAACCCCCTCGTTTCCATCGTCATAGTGGCCTACAATAATTGGCCCGATCTGGGGTTGGCGATCGAGAGCGCGCTGTGCCAGTCGCACCGGCCGCTCGAGGTCGTCGTCGTCGACAACTCCTCCACCGACGCGACGCCGCGCGAGGTCGAGGCGCGCTTCGGATCGCGCGTTCATTATCTGCGCCAGCCCAACCTCGGCGACGCCGGCGCCTACAACGCGGGCCTGCGCCTCTGCTCCGGCGAGTTCCTGCAGTTCCTCGACGGAGACGACGTTCTCGCGCCCGGCAAGATCGAGCGGCAGATGGCCGTCTTCGCGGCCGCGCCCGAGACGGACCTCGTGTACGGGGACACGCGCCTGTTCCAAGCCCGGCCCGGAGTGGCGTCTCTCATCGACACGGAGACGCGCCCGGAGACGGACCTGCTGGCGGCGTTTCTTGAGGCGAAGGGGGATTATTTCGGCAATACGCTCGGCCTCCTCCTTCGCCGCTCCGCGCTGGAGCGCGTCGGCCCGTGGGACGAGAACATCTACGTCACGGACGCCGATTACTGGCTCCGCGCGATGCGCGCCGGCTGCCGCTTCCGCCACTCTCCTGGCCACGTGATGGGCTTCGTGGCGGTCGGGCCGGACAAGATGAGCTCGAACGAGTCGAGGATGCTGAGGGGCCACGAGGCGCTTTGGATCAAGGCGCTGGGTTATATCGTCGATGAACCTTACCGCTCCATGATCCGCCGGAACCTCGCCCGCGCGAGATTCCTGCGGGCGCTGCGCGCGGAGGATCTCGGCCCGGCCCAGGCCCGCCGGAAGCTGGCGGAGGCCCGCGCGACGGACCCGTCCGCCGTTCCGCTGGCGGCCTACGGGCTCGCGGCGGCGGCGCTGGCCCTCCCC
>CAZMIB010000206.1:0-4167 GCA_964566245.1 uncultured Elusimicrobia bacterium
CGCGCGACGCGGTGGCCGCGGGCTCCCCGGCCGAGGGCACGGCGAAGTTCACGTGGGGCCCGGTCGGCATCGTAACCCTCGCGGTGGCGATCTCGGAGGAGAACGACACGGTCACCGACGTGGTCGAGCCGTTCCTGGTCCAGGCCGGCTTCCTCGCGCGCACGCCGCGCGGGCGCGTCGCGACCCCGAAGGCCTACGATCACCTCAAGCTGAAGCCCCCGCGCCGTCACGACGAGCTGTTCTAGACTTTGACCGTCGAGGAGCCCTTGGCCCCTTTAGCCCCGCTCGGAAGACCTCTAATCGCCGCCGGGCTGCTGGCCGCCCTGGCCCCGGCCGCGCGCGCCTCGACGAGCCTCCGCGCGCCGGCGACTCCCTCGATGATCGCGCTGGACGTCATACGCATCGGCATACGCGACGCGGCGACGGAGCTTAAGGTCAAGGGCGGCGCGCCGCTGACCGTGCTCGACATGGAGAGCGGACGCAGCCGCCAGATTCCGGCGGGACGCACGCTGCGGTTCAAGACCGTCGGCGACCGGCTTGAAGCCGTTCCCTCGGGCTCCCGCGGCCGGATATCGTTCGCGGACGGCGCGCGCGTCTTCACCGAGCGCCCCGGCGGGCGCGTGATCGTGGACGGCAAGCCGTACCGCGGCGCGATGATCCTCAAGCCCGCGGAGGACGGGATATCGGTCGTCAACGAACTGGGGCTGGAGGAGTACCTCTACGGCGTCCTGCCGCTCGAGATGAGCCGCGACTGGCCGCTCGAGGCCTTGAAGGCCCAGGCGGTGATCGCGCGCAGCTACGCGGTCTACAATCTCGGCCGCTTCGGCCTCTCGGGCTTCGACCTGTCGTCCGACCAGCGCTCGCAGGTCTACGACGGCTCCGGGGCCGAGGATCCGCGGACCATCCAGGCCGTCGATCAGACGGTGGGCCAGGTGCTCGCGTACCACGGCACGATCTTGAACGCCTACTTCCACGCCTGCTGCGGCGGCCACACGGCCTCCGCCGAGAGCATCTGGGGGACGGGGCCCGACCCGTACCGTCCGTTCCAGGGGGTGAGGGACAGCTACTGCTCGATGTCCCCCCATTTCCGGTGGAAGGTGCGCGTCGAGGGCGCCGACCTGCTGCGCGCGCTGCAGCGCGGAGGCGTGATGGCCACGCATCTGCAGGGCATCGGCATCGCGCAGCGCGACCGCTCCGGCTACATACGCGCGGTGAGCGTGACCACCGACCGCGGCCGGGAGCTGGTCAAGGCCAACTCGCTGCGGCAATGGCTCGGCAGCGGCCATCTCAAGAGCACCCACTGGACCCGCCTCGCCAAGATCGACGGCGCGTACGTGATCGAGGGGCACGGCTACGGCCACGGCGTCGGCCTCTGCCAATGGGGGGCGCGCGCGCAGGCGAAGAACGGCCGCGACTACAAGCGCATCCTCCGGTTCTACTACCCCGGCACGACTTTGCGCCGCCTGGAGGACAAATGAGGCTGGCCGACTTCGAGTACGAGCTTCCCGAGGGCCGCGTCGCGACCGAGCCCGCCGAGCCGCGCGACGCGGCGCGGCTTCTCGTCCTGGGGCGCGACGGCGTGGCGCTTCACCGCCGCTTCCGCGACCTGCCCGAGTTCCTCAAGGCGGGCGACTGCGTGGTGCTCAACCGCACCAAGGTCCTTCCGGCCCGCTTGAGCGGCAAGAAGCCGACCGGCGGCCACGTCGAGCTCTTGATGTTATCCCCTCACTTTTCACCCTCTCCCCCCGAAGGGGGAGAGGGTGGGGTGAGGGGGACCTCGCGGTGGCTGGTCCTTTCCCGCCAGGGCCGCCCGGGCCTCGTCTGCGGCCTGCCCGGCGGCGAGACGGCCTCATTCATCGAGCGCGCGGCGGGCGGGGAGTGGATCGTGGAGCTTTCCGTCCCGGACGTGGCGGGCTACCTCGAGACCCACGGGGACATGCCTCTGCCGCCCTACATCCTCAAGGCGCGCGACGGCCGCGGCATCGACGCGAGCGACAAGGACCGCTACCAGACGGTCTACGCCGAGACGCTCGGCTCGGTCGCGGCGCCGACCGCGGGCCTGCATTTCACGCCCGCCTTGCTCGAGCGCCTGAAATCCTCCGGGGTCGCGCTCGCCTTCGTCACGACCCATATCGGCTGGGGGACGTTCCGGCCGATCCTCTCGGAGAACGTCGAGGAGCACCGCATGCTGCCGGAGCCGTTCGAGGTCGACGCGGAGGCCGCCCGGACGCTGGCCGCGACGCGCGCGGCCGGGGGCCGCATCGTCTCGGTCGGGACCTCCTGCACGCGCGCGCTCGAGAGCCTGGCCGCCCTCGCGCCGCAGCGCGGCCAGGCGAGCCTGTTCATCACCCCGGGCCACGCCTTCCGCCACCTCGACGCGCTGATCACGAACTTCCACCTGCCCGCCTCCACCCCGCTGCTGCTCGCGTGCGCGTTCGCCGGCCGCGAGCGCCTGCTGGGCGCCTACCGCGAGGCGATCCGGGAAGGCTACCGCTTCTACTCCTACGGCGACGCGACGCTGTTGCTTTAAGTTCACTTTCCCTCCACGGCCCGCGGCCCCGCGCCCGCCGCGACAGGTCCAAGAGGCCATTTACAACAAATCGTTCGTCTGTTATACTTTAAGTCGATCGATTTAACTATTGTAAGACGACGGAGGCTACGATGACGCAGGCGGTTCTATCCACCAAGTACCAGCTCGTGATTCCGCGAGAGATACGCCAACGGCTTCATTTGCGCAGCGGGCAACGAATGATTTTCCTCACGAAAGGCAACGTGATCACCTTGGTGCCCGAGCGAGCCGCCGCCGAGCTCAAAGGGATCGCCCGCGGAATCAGGCCGGGGCCCACGAGAGATAAACAGGAGCGGCCCCTGTGAAGGTGATCGACTCCTCATGCTGGATCGAGCTCGCCTCCGGCGGCCCGTCGGCCGACAAGGTCCTGGCGCATCTCAAGGACCCCGGCCAAGTCCTCACGCCCAGCGTCGTCGTCTACGAGGTGTACAAACGCCTCAAGCGCGACGCTTCCGAGGAGGCGGCCGACGCCGTCGTCGCGCAGATGGGCAAAACCCGCGTCATCCCCCTCGACGACCAGCTCGCGCTGGCGGCCGCCGAGACGAGCCTGTCGCGCAAGCTCCCCATGGCCGACGCGATCGTCTACGCCACCGCGGAAGCCCATCAGGCGACTCTGATCACCGGCGATGCCGACTTCAAGAACCTGCCGAATGTCGTCTATTTAAGGAAAAGCTCCTGACGCCCGCCAGCGGACCCATTGACCCAGGGCCGTTTTCCTGCGCCGCGCTCCCCCTCAAGGCCTAGGCGGGTAGCGCGCCGAGGTTGCTACCATCCCGACGTGCTGCTTTTGGCCGTCGTCCTAGGCGCCGCCTCGCGGGCTCTCGCGCAAACGGAGGCCGCGACCTCCAAAGCCCCCCTCTCGATTCAGGCCCCGAGCCTGGTATCGTCCGCGTCGACCTTGCCGCGCGGTTGGGCCGCCCCTCTCCCGGCTCCGCGCCTTCCTACGCTCGCCCCCCGCCTCTCGGCGCCGGCTGCGACTCCGTCAGCGCGCGCCGCCTCGCCGGCCAGTCTCTCCGGACGGCTTCGCGCCGAACTCTCTAGCGTCCAGGGCTCGCTGTCCCGATCCGCGGCCGAGTCGCGGGCCGAGGCCGGCGGCCTCTTCGACCTGTCGCGCGCCGGGGCCGTTCTGAGCGCCGACGAGCCCGGCGGCGGCCCCGCGCAGGACGGCCCGGACTTTCCGTCCGCGGCCATCGACCAATGGAAGGAGGACTTCAAGCGCGTTTTCCCCGGCCCCCCCCGCCTCCTCGGGGGCCTGCTGGCGACATTTGACCGGCCCGACCCCAAGATAGCGGACTTGCTGGCGCGGGGCAAAAGACTCGGCGTGTTGCTCACTCTCTCGCCGGGACTGCACCTTTGCGCCGCGCCCCAAGCCCCCTCCGTGCCTCTCGAAAGGCGGGCCCTCGCCCATCTTTTGCGCGGCGTCCAGGCGGCCGCTGAAGCCGACTGGGCGGGCGCCGTCGAGCGCGCCGACCTCGCGATCCGGCAGCTTGAGAAACTCTCAGCGTCCGAAGAGACGACCTCGGCCAATCTCGCATTGGCGCGCGCGGTGCGGCGCCGGGTCTCGATCCGCGCGTTCATGGAGCGGGCCAAGGGGCTCC
>CAZMIB010000207.1:0-4096 GCA_964566245.1 uncultured Elusimicrobia bacterium
GGGCGTCGCCTCTCCGTCGAGGAACGCCGAGAGAAGCTCGTCGGGCTCATGGGTTCCCATGGACGCTTTCCCCCTTTTGCATGTACGGCTCCAGCATGCGGCGCAGCTTCTCCCTGGCCCGGAACAAGCGCGAGCGCACGGTGCCTATCGGGCAGCCCATCGCCTCCGCGGCCGCCTCGTACGAAAGGCCCTCCATGTCGCACAGCGCCAGCGCCGCCCGCATCTCCGGCTCCAGCCGGGCCAGCGCGGCCTGCACGACCGCCTCGCTCTCGCGGCCCAGCAGCCCGTCGAGGGCGGCCTTCCCCTTCTCCGGCAGGACGTCCGCCAAGGCCGTCTCGTCGGGGCCGGCGTCCATCGAGACCGTCTGCCGGTGGCTCAGGCGCCGCACGCCGTCGACGAAGATGTTGTGCAGTATCGTCCCGAGCCAGGCGTCGAAAGAGCGCGCCGCGTCGAACTCGTCGAGCCGCTCGAACGCCTTCAGGAAAGCCTCCTGCGCGAGGTCCTGGGCGTCCTGCTCGTTGCCGGTCAGCCGGTACGCGAAGTTATACGCGCGATCCCCGGAGCGGCCCAGGAGCTCGGCGAATCTTTCCTGGCGGCTCTTCACGGCTTCGTCCCTTTATACGCGCCGGGCGCTTTTAAGTTCCCGGTCCGGACGACCAGTTGGCCGCAGGCCCCCTCGATATCTTGGCCCAGGTTCTTGCGTATCGTCGCGGGCATCCCCTCCGCCTCGAGGGCGGCCTTGAAGCGCCGGGCGTCCTCGGCGCGCGAGGCATGATGAGGGGTGTCGGTCGGATTCCAGACGATCAAGTTGACGTGCAGCAGGCTCGGGGGCCCGACCGACCTCAGGAAGCGCGCCAGGCGCCAGGCGTGCTCGGCGGAGTCGTTCTCGCCGCGCAGCAAGGTGTACTCGATGAAGATCTTGCGGTTCGTGCGCTTGAGGTAGGCCTTGAGCGCGTCGCGCAGCCGGTCCAGCGGGTAGGCGCGGTTCAGGGGCACGAGCTTGACGCGCTCCTCGTCGGTCGCGGCGTGCAACGACAGCGCCAGGTTGACCTGCGGAAGCTCCTCCGCCAAGGTCTCGATGCCGGGGGCGATCCCCGCCGTCGAGATCGAGATATGCCGGCGCCCGAGGCCGAGCTGGCGGGGATCGGTCAGCGCTCGGATCGAGGCCAGGACCTGCGGCCAGTTGAGCAGGGGCTCGCCCATGCCCATGTAGACCACGTTCGACGGCGAGCCCCCGAGGCCGCGCGCGGCGCGCTGGCGCCAGAAGAGGACCTGGTCGGAGATCTCCTCGTCGGTGAGGTTGCGCGTGAAGCCCATCAAGCCGGTCGCGCAGAAGGTGCAGGCCAGCGCGCAGCCGACCTGCGAGGACACGCAGACCGTCCAATGCTCCGGCTTGGGGCTCATCAGCACGGTCTCGACGCGCTGGCCGTCGGGAAGGCGGAGCACGGCCTTCTGCGCGTCGCCGCTCTTGGAGGATTTGACGTCCTCGGCCTCGAAGGAAAGCACCGGCCCGCGCGCCGCGAGGGCCTCGCGCAGCTCCTTCGGCAGGGCGCCGATCTCGAGATAGCTCGTGACGCCGCGCTTGAACACGGCGTCGGCGATCTGGGCGAGCCGGAAGGCCGGCTCACCCCGCTCTTTAAGGAACGCCTCGATCGAGGCCAGTCTCATCGCAACTCCACGAGCTTGGAGCGCTCGCGCGCGCCCTTGATGATCCTAAGGCGGCGGGGCTCCACCCCGAGGCGGCCGGCCAACAGCGCCAGGACGGCGGCGTTGGCGCGGCCGTCCTCGGCCGGGGCGCGAACCTTCGCCTCGTAGCGGTCCGGTCCCAACTCGCGCAGCTCGTCGCGGCGGGAGTCAGGATACGCCTTGACCCGGACCAGCCGAGCCATGGCCCGCGACCGTTCCCCTTACTCGGGGCTGGAGTGCTTCTCGACGAACTTCTTGATGTCGTCGATGTGGTCGAGGATCAGCTTCGCCTTGCGGACCCCGAACGTGAACGGATACTTGTCCTCCGGGCCGTTGGCCAGGCTGAGCACGGGGCTGCCCTTAAACTCGCCTTCCTTCGCTTCGCTCATGTTCTCTCGCTCTCCTGTCGCGCTCCGGGGCCGCCGCCGAAATCTTCACCGTTCGGCTGGAGCGCGTCCGCCGCCGGCTCCCGCTAGAATATCATATAATGACCCTCGTGAACCTCGCTTTTCCGGCGAGCCCGAAGGCCTTCAGGACCGTGTTTTCAGTCGGCGGGCTCGTGATTTTATGGGGTCTCGAGCAGTGGCGGCCGTTCAAGCCACCGGTCGACCCGCGCTGGCGGCGTTGGGGCCGAAATATGTTCCTGTCGCTCTCGAACGCCGCGCTCTTGGAGGTCGCGCTCGGAGGCGCCGTCGTCGCCTGGGCGGCGCACCTGGAGCGCCGCGGCTGGGGGCTGTTGCGCCTCGCCGGAGCCGGACCCGTCCTTAACGTCGCGCTGACGCTGCTTTTCCTCGACCTCGCGACCTACGCCTTCCACCGCCTCTATCACGAGTTCTCGCCGATGTGGCGGCTGCACCGCGCGCATCACTCCGACCGGGATCTCGACGTGACCAGCGCGAGCCGCTTCCACGTCGCCGAGATATTCTTGTCGACCGGCTACCGGCTGGCGCTGATGCCGCTATGGGGCCCGAGCCTGCGGGCGATCGTCGCGTTCGAGAGCTCGCTGCTTTTCTTCGCGCAATGGGAGCACGCCAACCTGGCGCTGCCCGGCGACTGGGACCGCCGCCTGCGCAAGATCTTCGTGACGCCGGACATGCACCGCGTGCACCACTCCGACGTGGTGAGCCACACCAACTCGAACTATTCGACGATTTTCTCGTTCTGGGACCGCCTGTTCGGGACCTACAACGTGGAGGGAATCGACCAGCGGGAAATCAGGATCGGCTTGCGGGAGTACGCGCGGGCCGAGGACGTGACGCTCCCGCGCCTCCTCGTCGCCCCGTTCGGCCCGGCCTGCGACGTCGCGGTCGCGAACGACGGGGCCGCGGCTCAGTCCTCGGCGGACCTGGCCGCGCTGCGGTAGAACGTCTCGATGATCCGCCACGTCTGCTCCATCGGCAGCGCGATGTTGAAGCCGACGCTCGGGGCCCCGGCCTCGAAGGCGCCGCGGTTCGCGGCCTCCATGATGCCCGGGCCGCCGTCGCCATCTCGATAGCCGTTTTAAAAAATCAACAATTCAATGTGTGACACCAGCCCGCACCGGCCCTCACCACCAGATGACCGCGTAACCGGCCCCCCCGTTGCCGCTGATGCTGCCGCCGCCCGATTCGCCGCCCCCTCCGCTCCCGCTGTTGGCATCCGCCGCGGTACCGTTGGTGGGCGTAGAACTGCAGCCGGCCCCGGGAGCGACGCCGACGCCGGCGCCGCCGCCGAATCCAGCGTTGCCGCCGTTGCCGCCGCAATTGCTGATGTTCCTCCCGCCGGCTTGGCCGGCAAAAAAAAGTCCCGCCCCGGAGCATACGCCGCCGGCGCCGCCGACGGTATAAGTGCCCGTGGACCCGACGCCGCCTCCCCCGGCGCTGTCGCCGTACATCAGCGTCGCCCCCCCCGCGCTGGCGGAGACAAGGCTGGTGCCTCCAGCGCCACTCTTGCCGACCGTTATCGCAATCGACTGGGCTGGGGACGCCGTCGCGAGCAGAATATCGAAGCAACCCCCGCCCCCGCCCGAGGATCCTTTGCTAAGGATGGGGTCGTAAGCTCCCCCTCCTCCTCCTCCTTGGAGCCACGCCATGATCTTGTAAACCCCCGCGGGCACGGTGAAGGTCCCGCTCGTCGTGAACTTCTGGTAGTTCTGCCAACCCGTTCCGATCAGCGCCCCGAGCTGGTCGCTGAACGTCACCGTCGAGGTGAACGTGTTCTGCCCCGTCCACGTCTGCGTCGAGGATAGGCCGGCGCCGCCGCCCGACGACGCGGCGGCCTGGGTGGTATTGTCCGCGAAGCGTATGAACCCTCCCGCGGACAGAACGACCGGCCCCGCTGACAGATCGACCCCGCTCGAAAGCTGCAAGGCGTAGGTCGCCCCGCCGGGCGTCGCGGTGAAGGTGCTCTTCGCGGCCCCGCTCCCGAACGC
>CAZMIB010000208.1:0-4096 GCA_964566245.1 uncultured Elusimicrobia bacterium
CGCGCGCGCAGCTCCGCCTATTTGCGCGCCTGCGTTCTTCTGGCGCGCGGGGCCCGCGGCGACTCGGGCGCGGCTCTCGCGGCTTTGGAGAGCCTGCAGGCGTCGTCGCCGGACTTCGCCGCGCTTCATTACCGCAAGGGCGTCGCGCTCGCGCGCGAGGGCGAGTGGCGGCTCGCGATCGCGGAGCACCGCCGCGAGGCCGAGCTCGACCCCGCTTTCCCCGAGAACTGGCGCGAGCTCGCGTCCGCGCTCGACACGCAGGGCGAGTCCGAGGAGGCCGCGCGCGCGAGCTTGGCCTACGCCGCGCTGCGCCCCGACGATCCCGAGCCCTGGAAAGCCCTGGCCCAGCGCTACCGCGCCCTCGGCCGCCGCGCGACCGCGCGCTTGTTTCAGGAGCGCGCCGAGCGCGTTCGCGCCGTCGCCAGAGTCTCCCCCCGCTAGAATACCGGCTTCAGAACGGCTTACGGCGAAAGGAAACGCCGGGCCAATCGCCGCCACCCGGCGTTTCCTTTTTGAACATCCCGATGGAAATATTTTCCGCTCCTTCCGCGTAGTATCACCGACGGGGGCCGAGCTCCCGCACAAAGCAGGAAAATTTCAACGGAGGGTTTATGTCGCGGACTTGGGCGGTGGGCGTGTTGGCGGCGGGAGTCGTCGCGTTGGGCTTGGTGGGCTTGGGTCGCTGGTCGACCGATGAGGAGGCTCCGGGGACGGAGGCGTCTCGAGCGGGGGTTCCGGCTCAAGGTTTCGCGGGCGAGGACCCTCGCGTCGCGGGGATCCTAAGCGCCTATTTGCCGGGGCTCGAGCACCCCGATCCCGCGCAGCGCCGTGCCGCTCTGATCGGCCTGCGGCGCGGCTTGCTCGAAGGAAAGGGCAAGCAGCTCGTTTTGAAGCCCGGGGCGCAGGAGGTTCTGGCCCGTTCGCTGATCCGCGTCTACGGACGCGCCTCCGACGCTAGCCGGGAGTCGCTGGAGGCGCGACGGGGTTCGCTCGGCTTGATCTGCGCCCGCGTCGACGTCCCCTCCTCGAGGAACTTCGTGCTAGGCGTCTTGACCGACGGCGGCGACGAGATGCGCGCCGAGGCCCTGCGGTCGCTCGGCTCGCCCAAGGGGCCTCGCGGCCCCGAGCTGGCCGCGCGGCTGCGCGCGCTGATCGCCGAGGGCCGGCTCGGAAGCCTGTTGCCGCGCGCGCTGGTCGCGCTGAAGGGGCCGCGGGCGAAGCCCGAGCTGACGGAGATCGTGAAGACCAGCACCGACGCGGCGCTCTTCCAGGCCGCCGCGGTCGAGCTGCAGTCGTTCCGCGACCAGAAGGCGATGATCCCGGTCCTCGCGAGGATGGGCGAGCTCGGCTTCCTGGAGCCGGACGCCGACACGAGCTGGATCGACGGCAAGCTGCTCGCGAAGCGGCTCGACGCGGCGCAAGGCGAGGAAACTCTCAAGGCGCTGGCCGTGGTCGAGGCGGACCCGATGCTGACCGCGGACTGCCTGCCGGGCCTGAGGCGCCGGCTCGACGACGAGGACGTCCGCGTCCGCAAGGCGGCGGCGACCCTTCTCGGAGAGGCGGTGCTGGCCGAGAACCTCGAGCCTCACGCCGCCGAGCGCCTGCTCACCGCGCGCCTGGAGCGCGAGACCGAGCCGGACGTCATACAGTCGATGAACGGGGATCTCGCGCGGGTGCGCGAGGAGAAGGCCGCGCTGGAGTCGGGCGTCGGGCAGAAGTAACGGCGAAGAGGCCGGATCGGGAGGGCCCGCGCGGACGTGCGCCGCGCGGGCCCTTTATTCCGGTTCTCCCTCTCCCCTGGAGGGAGAGGGTTGGGGTGAGGGGTAAGTCGTCGCCGCGTCGATCCTGGCGTACGGCTCCCACTTCAGCGGCTCCAGCTTGCGCCGGGTCTCCAGGTGTTCGCCAAGCTCCTCGAAAAAGACGGGGCCGGGCTCGATCGAATATTCCGAGAGCTTGGCCGCGACCAAGGTTCCGATGTGCGCCTTGACCTCGTCCCAGGGCTCCGCGGCCCGTGCGCGGGCCCAGATCATGGCGTGCTCGGCCAAGCGTCCGCAGCCGTCCTCCTCGCGGACCGCTTCAACGGCGTCTATCTGAATGAGCCGTTCGATGATCGTCCTGGCCTCGTCTCGGACCGGCTCATGGGGATGGACCAGCAGCTTCGCGAGGCCGGACTCCGGGGCCTCGTTCTCGACGAGCCCGGAAGGGGCTTCCGACGGCAGGCTTGGAGAAAACGCCTCGCCGAGCGGATCGATCGCCGCCTGGAGCTTGAGCTGGCGCTTCAAAAGCGCCGCGTAGTCGGCCAGCGCGAGCCGCCGAGCCTCCGCCGTATCGTTAAGCGCCTCGTAGCGCTCGAGATAGAGTTGAGCGGCTTCGTGATAGAGCCGATTGTGCTGCCGGAAGTCGCGGTCTTTTCGCCGCGCCGCGCCGCGCGCGGCGGCCGGCAAAATAAGCCCTCCCGCGGCCGCCGCGAGGGCGAAGCCGGGCGCGCCCATCGCCCAAGCGGCGGCCGCGAGGCCCAGCGACACGCGTTGGCTGCGCTTGCCGAGGCGCTCGATGAACAGGACCCTCATTAGATGAGAGGCGGCGAGGTTCGGCACGGCCTCCATGCTCGCGTGTTCAAGCTGCCGGCGCTCCGACGCGAGACTGTCGCCCTCGCGAGCGAACGTGCCCTGGCGAAGCTCTCCCGCGGGGCCGGTCCGCGCGGCGCGGACCTCCGGCGCGTACGGATGCCGCCGCAGGTACGCCGCCGCGAGAGCCATCGCCTCGACCACGAGGTCTTTTCGGCCGGCCTCGAGCATGTCGGCCTCGGCCTTGAGTATGCCGAGAGCCGCGTTGAACCCGGCTGCATCGAACAGCGCGATCGGCGCCGCGTTGCGAGGCCGGGCAGGCACGGTCTCGTCGGGCAGAAGCGGCGGCTCATTCGAGGCGGCGAGTCTTTCCCGCGCCTGAAGCTGAAGCTCGAGGTCGGACAGCATCTGATCGTCGGGACGGCCCCCGCCGTCCGCGATGCCGGCCAGGACCAGCTCCTTGAACCGCGGTCCGGTTCCGACCAGTCGCGCGAGGCCGGCCAGCGCGCCGATATCCTCCGGCTCGCCGGTTTTATGCGCCTCGAAGGCTTGCAGCTTGATCCACTCCTCCACCAAGAGCCTCGTTTTGGCGCGCGCCTCCCCGCTGGGGGCGGCCAGCAGCTTCGTCACGGCCGAGCCGAGAGGCTCGCCTTTCAGCAGGACGGGCGCCGGAAGCCCGCGGCCGCGAAGCGCGGACTCCAGGCGCCAAGCGCGCTCCCGCAGCGACGCTTGGCGGTCGCGCAGCGTCTCGAGCGCCTTTTGCGTGGAGCGCAGCAAGGCGCGCGTGCCGTTCGCGATCTTGTACCGGCGCCAATACTCCAGCGTCTCCACCCGGGCGTCGTTGCTCAGCTCGTACCGGCGAAGGACGAAGAGCGAGTCCGGAAGATAAACGAGCGCTTGGCGGAAAGCCTCCCACGCGGCCAGATACTTGAAAATCACCGGGAGAAGGAGCTCGGGCGTAGGATTCGCGGGCATGCCCATGACGACGTAGGCGAGACCCCAGCAAATCCCCGCGCGAAATATGAAGAACCAGAAGTGCTCTTCGGGTTTCCTCTCCGCGTGAAGCCGGTCCCGATAGGACGCAAGGCGCCGGATCGTGAAATCGCCCATGAGCCAGTAGGCGGCCGATGCGGCGGCCGCGCTCCATAACGAGCAGCCCGCCAACGCGAGCGTCGCGCCCAAGGCGGCGCTCGCGGCCAGCGTGATCCGCTGGTCGCGCTGGACCACGCCCTGCTCGTCAAGCGCCGCGACGGGCACCAAGGATGTCTCCGGGCCGGATGCGCCTGCGGCGTTTTCCCCCGTTTTCGCGGCCAGAGGCATCAGCTTGCCGGTCCGCGCGGCGCGCGCGACCTCGGGCGCGAAGGGATGCATGCCGACGTACCGTCGGACGTAGTCCAGCGCCTCGCTCAGCAGCTCCATGCGGCCGGCCGCGCGCGCCTCTTCGCTTCGGCCGACGATCGAGGCCGCGAGCTCGAACCGCTTGGCGGGCAGGGACTGCCAGCGCGCGGCGCGCGCGGCGGCGAGGAGCC
>CAZMIB010000209.1:0-4074 GCA_964566245.1 uncultured Elusimicrobia bacterium
GTTCCGCCGGCGCCTGTGAGCGAGCCGGTCTTCAAGCCGCGGCGCAGGCCGCTCGCCGAGGCCGAGCGGCGGCGCCTGGCCGATGCCGGCGAAAAAGCGGCGACTCTGGACCGCGTCCGCATCGCGGGGCGCTTCATGGCCTTCCTGCGCGACACGGAGCACGCCGAGCAGGGCGACCTCTCGAAGCTTTTCGCCGCCGCGCTCACGGCCGCGAGGCGGCTGGAGGGCCAGGCCGCCGCCGAGTTGTGGACGAGCCTGTATCGCGCCGCCGCGGCCCAGTTGCAGCGGAAGCCCGATCTCATGCAGGACCTCGGCTTCGCCCTCCTGGACTCCGGCTACCCGGCCCAGGGCCGGCAGGCGCTGGACGTCTACATGCGCGCGGCCTGGGAGCGAATCAGGCTTACCGGCTTGGGCGACGCTCCGTTGGCCGAACTGGTCGTGAAGCTGGCCGAGCGCCGCCAGCTTGACGCCGCGGAGCGGGTACTGCGGCGCCTGCGGACAAGCCTGACGCTTTTGAAGGCGGCTTATCACGCGGATTTGGTCCGGCAGTACGGGGCGGTGTCGGGCCAGTTCGCCCCCGAGGGCCGGGAGGAACTGGAGCGGTTCCTCCGCGAGCGCGACGCCGCGGGCGGGCATACGGCGACCGAGCAGGTCCATGCGAAGGTGCTCGAGCTAGGTCGCCGCGGTTTGCACAAGCCCGACCGACCCGGGAGCCTCGACAAGCCGTTCCGGGGATACGAGGAAAAGTATTTCGAGGAGCTTTCCCAGCTCTCGCGGACCGGCGCCGAGCTCGGACGGGCGGCGGAGGCTCTGAGCCGCCCCGGCGAGCAGTCCCTGGCGCGCGAGGTCCGGGAGACGGGCGAGCTGGCGCTCGACCTGGCCGAGGCCGGCGCGGTCGGGAGCATGAACTTGAGGATCAAGGACTGGGAGGAGGAGTACGGCGCGCGCTACGCCGGCGATCTGGACGCCTTCATCGGCGCGGTCGAGAGCGCGCCGGGCGCCAATCAGGACTTCGATTTCGCCCGCGAGGCCGCCCGCGAGGCGGCCGGCCTGGTTCGGTCGCTCGCGAGGGAGAAAGCCTCTCCCGCGAGGGCCGCGCGGCTTATTTTGGCCTTGCCGGAGTCGGGCCCAAAGCTCAAACTCTTCGAGAGCGTCGCCCGGGATTTTGGAACGGCTCTTCCCGCGGCCTTGGTCGTGCCGTACGTCCGCGCGTGGCAACGGACCTTGGACGCCGTCGCCGCGCGCCCAGGCCCCGGCGCGTTCGTCGAGCTGGTCGCCTTCAGCAACGTCCGGCGCCGGCGGCAAACCGTGCTGCGGCGGGTCGATGAGCGCCTCGGCGAGGCCGAAAAGGCGGCGGGCGTGGGCCTCGACGTGGGGGTGTTGCTGAGGATGTTCATGCAGGCGTACGGGGACCCGGAGACGCTCACGTCGCTCCCGACCTTGACCGAGAGCGATCTGTACGGGCGCGTCGCCCGTTTCGTGGGCGAGGACTTCGAGCGGTTCAAGCAATTGGTCTCGATGGTCCAAGACCTTTTCGGCGGCGCGGCGCGGGCCGTTTTGCTGAGGCGCTTCCGATGGCTGATGCCCGGTGAGAGAATGATGCAGGCCGCCTCCACCCCGCCGGAGTATTGGCCGGTGTATCTCGATCTGATCAACGACGCCTTGGCGGAGCATGCCGCCGCGATCGGGGGGCCGGCCCCCGAGCGCGTCGCGCTGGAGCGGGCGGGCGACCCCCGGCAGAGCCCGCGCTATCAATCGAACCTGGCCGGGATGGCGAAGCTTCTGCTTCAACGGAAGTCTCCGGCTCTCCGGGCTCTGGGGCG
This sequence comes from uncultured Elusimicrobia bacterium, assembly GCA_964566245.1. Lineage (GTDB taxonomy): Bacteria > Elusimicrobiota > Elusimicrobia > CAZMIB01 > CAZMIB01 > CAZMIB01. The sequence continues at coordinate 1,824 of CAZMIB010000209.1, forward strand.
GCTCAAACTGGACGCCTTGAGCGCCCGCCGCGAGGCGGCGTACGGCCCGCACGAGGCCATGAGCCCGACCACAAACCTGTTCGGCGTGGACCGGGGCGGCTCGGTCCATACGGTCATGGAGTTCACGCCGGCCCGGCTCAAGCTCGAGAGCTTGCTGGACGCGATGCGCCTCGACCCCGCGCGACGGAGCGCCTATCTCGACGAGGCGGAGACGCTTTTGGGCGCGGTCGCCGTCGACCCGGCGTCGAAGGAGGAACTCGTCGAGGCCGAGAGCAAGCTGTTCCTTTCGATGCGCCTGGCCGCGGCCTGCGCCGAGGCCGGCCGGACCGAGAAGGCCGAGACGTTGTTCAGGACGATCGAGCGTTCCCTGCGGCGCCTGCTGGACGAGCGCCTCCGCCGCTTAAGCGAGTTCCAGGGGCTTTCCAAGAGCGAGCAGCAGCGCCGGGGCTTCATGGAGGGCCAATACTTCAGGGCCGGCGATGAGCTGGAGGGCGACGTCAAAACGCTGGAGTTCTGGCTGCAGGACCTGGAGTCCCGCCAGCGCGCATTGCTCTCGGCCCGTGAAAGCCGCCCCGGCGACGGAAAGGCGGCGCGCGGCCTCGGCGCCTTGCTGGCCGCCTTCGAGGCCGACGCCGCGACCGGGGGCCGACGCTTCGACGTCCGCTCGATGATCGCCGCCGCCGCGGCGCTGGAGGAGAAGCCCTGGCTGAGGGACGCCGCCAAGCACGTCTACTGGCGCGCGATCCATAAGCTGGCCGTGTCGCGCGGCGACGAGAGGGCGTTCGAGGAGGCGACCGCGCTGCTTATCGCGAACATCCAAAGCGGCCGGCTGGCCGACGAGGCCAAGGACGGTTTGCTGGCCGGGTTGGTCCGCGAAATCTTCCCACCGAAGGACAAGCGCGTCTGGGAGGGGCGGATCGGCTCTTTGCCCGGCCTGCTGGCGTTTTGGAACAAGGAGATCAAGGGCCGGCGGCGCCCGCGGACCGAGAGGGCGCTGCTCGCCCTGTTCGCCGAGGTCGCGCGGGAGACCGAGTTCAAGCCGCAAGATTGGAAAAACGACGCCAAGCTGACGGGGCTGGCGGGGCTGTTCGACGTGATCGCCGCGTCGCGCCCCGAGATCGCGCTGGGCGCCGCTTTCGCCGCCCTCGAGGGCCTGAGCGCGGAGGCCGCCTACCGGGCGGCGCTGGCCGCGCTGCATCGCGGGCGGCGGCCTCCCGCGCCTTAGGCCGGCAAAGTCACGCTGAAGGTCGTGCCTTTTCCGAGCTCGCTCTCGACGCCGAGCTCGCCGCCGTGCGCGTGGAAGATCTCGCGCGCGATCTTGAGGCCGAGGCCCAGCCCCTTGCCGCGCATCTTCTGCGCGTTGGCGGCCTGGAAGAAGCGCTCGAAGACCCGGGGCAGGTCCTCCGGGGAGATGCCGATGCCGGTGTCCGCGACGCTGAGGCGGATACCCTCGGCCGGGCGCTCGACACGAAGCGTCACGCGCCCGCCGGACGGGGTGTAGTTGATCGCGTTCGAGCACAGGTTCTGCAGAGCCTGCGCGAGCCTGAGCGGATCCCCCCGCATCGCGGGCAGCGCGGCCGGCGCCTCGATCTGGAAGGCGACCTGCCGGTCCCCCGCGGCCCGCTCCACCCTCGATCGGACGTCGCCCAGCACCGCGTTCAGGTCGAGCTCGTCCTTGACGATCCTCAGCTTGCCGGCCTCGATCGCCGCGAAGTCGACGAGGTCGGAGGTCATCGCGTCCAAAGCCCTGGAGGAGCGCACGATCCAGTCGGCCCTCTCGCGGTTGACGGGGTCCGTGATCTCCATCTGAAGTATCTGCGCGTAGCCCGACACGGCGGAGAGCGGTCCCTTGATGTCGTGGGCCACCATCTGCATGAACCGGGTCTGAAGCTCGTTGAGACGCTCGAGCTCGGCGGCGCCCTTCTTGATCTCCTCGGTCAGGCGCCGCTCCGACTCGGTGACGCGGTGCGCGAAGTAGTACCCGAGCGCGCCGCAGATCGCGAGCCCGGCCAAGCCGACGGCGGCGAGCAGGAGCTTCAGGCTCCTGAGCGGGGCGAGGGCCGCGTCCCACGGCCTTTCCAGGACGGCCGAGACCCCTGGGGCCAAGGCGACCGAAAGGGCGATGCGCCTGCGTCCGGCCGGGCCCGTCAGCGCATAGCCGCCGGTCGCCGCGGGAGCCGTTCCCGGCGCGCGGTCGCCCGGCGCGAGCGTCGTGCCCGACAGCGACGGTCCCGCCAGGAACGAGACGTCG
>CAZMIB010000210.1:0-4051 GCA_964566245.1 uncultured Elusimicrobia bacterium
TCCTGATCGTCGCGGCCTTCGCCTTGCTGGCCGGGGTCCTCGCGGCCGCGGCGCTGGGCGCGAATCTCGCCCGCCCGATACGCCGGCTCGTCGAGGGGGCGCGCGTGCTCGGCTCCGGCGACCTGAAGCGCAAGATACCGGTGGACCGGGAGGACGAGCTCGGGGAGCTGTCGCGCGAGTTCAATTTGATGGGCGACAAGCTCGCCGCGATCGACGAGATGAAGCAGTCCTTCCTCGCGACCGTCACGCACGACCTGCGGACCCCCCTGTCCTCGATCAAGGGCTACGTCGAGATGATCCTGGCGGGGATGTCGGGCGATATCACCCCGAAACAGCGCAACCAGCTCGAGATCGTGCGCCAGAGCACCAACCAGCTCTCGCACCTCATCAGCGAGATCCTCGACCTGTCGAAGCTGGAAGCCGGCAAGATGGAGTTCGACCTCCGGCCGGCCCGACTGGAGGAGATCGCCGGGCGCGTGCACGACCTCATGCAGGTCCTGGCCGACCAGTACAAGCTGAAGCTGGAGCTATTGACGGAGAAGGACCTGCCGTCCGTCGAGGCCGACGCGGATCAGATGCAGCGCGTGATCACGAACCTGGTCTCGAACGCGCTCAAGTTCACGCCCGAGGGCGGAACGATCACCGTAAGCGTCGGGACCCGAGACGCCGGCCGCGCGGTGCTCGTCGCGGTCAAGGACACCGGCCCCGGCATCCCCAAGGACAGTCTCGGCCAGATGTTCGGGAAGTTCTTCCAGGTCAGGGAGACCCTGGCCAAGGCCCGCAAGCGCGGCACCGGCCTCGGCCTGTCGATCTGCAAGCACATCGTGGAGGCTCACGGCGGCCGCATCTGGGTGGAAAGCGACTACGGCCGCGGCTCGACCTTCGCGTTCACGCTTCCCGCCGCCCTCGTGCCCGCCGCGGCGCCCGTCCCCCGACCGGCCGCCTAGCGCGTCACCGCGCGGGCAAGGCTTTCCGCACGGCGTCCTCGAGCTCCGACGGGGTGAACGGCTTCTGAAGGAACGTCGCGCCCAGCTCCTCGGCGCGGACCCGGTAGCTGCGGTCGTTCATCGTGGACATCATGATGATCCGCAGCCCGGCGGTCGCCGGGGCGCCGCGCAGGCGGGCGACGGCGTCGAAGCCGTTCATGTCCGGCAGCATCACGTCGAACAAGATCAAGTCCGGCCGCGAGGCCTCGAGCTTGGCCAAGCCGAGTCCGACAGTGGCGGCCTCCTCGACGCCGAGGCCGCTGAACACGGACTCGAGGATATCCTTGATCAGCGACGACACGCCGCCGTCGTCGTCGATCACGAGCACCTTGCCCTTGAGAGGCTCGCTCACGGCTCCTCCGGCCGCAGCCGGTAGCCGTGGCCGCGCACCGTCTCAACGCGCTCGCCCCAGCGGCCGAGCTTGCGGCGCAGGCCGACCATCGCCATGTCCACGGCCTTGGTGTCCAGCTCGACGTCCGCGCCGTAGCCCCAGACGTGCTCCAGGATCGCGGTCCGCGTCAGCACGCGGCCGGGCCGCTCGAGCATCATCTTGAGCATGTCGAACTCTTTCGCGGTCAGGGAGACGGGCTTGCCGTCCACCGTCACGGCGCGCCCTTCGACGAAAAGCTCCAGTCCCGCCGAAACCAGCTTGGTCTCGGCGACGGAGGAACGGTCGCGGCGCCTCAGCAGCGCCTCGACGCGAGCCAGCAGCTCCTCGGGGTTGAACGGCTTGGTCAGGTAGTCGTCCCCTCCCAGGTTGAGGCCCTCGACCTTGTCGGCAAGGCTCTTCCTCGCGGTCAGCATGAGGATCGGAAGGCGGCGCGTCTCGGGCTTGGTCCTCAACTCGCGGCACAGCTCCGCGCCGTCTCCGTCCGGCAGGTGGCGATCCAGGACCAGAAGGTCGGGCGCGGAGCGCGCCAGCAGGCCGCGCGCCTTGAAAAGAGTCTCGGCGACCGTCACGGCGTAACGCTCCTGCTCCAGCAGCGAGCGTATCAGGTTCGAGGTTCCGGGCTCGTCCTCGACCACCAGCACCTTGGTCTTGGTAGAATCTTTCATGGGGCCTCCCCGGCGCTCATTTCCTTCTTTATGCGCTTGAGGGCGTTCTTGACCTTTTCGTTGCCCGGCTCGAGCCTCGCGGCGTCCTTCCAATCCTTGCTCGCGCTCTTGAGATCGCCGGAGGCGTACTCGGCCAGGCCCTTGTTGTAGAGCCAGCTCGCGTGGAACTCCTTGTCGCTCTTCTCGTCCAAGGGAACCGCTTGGACGACGAGGATCGGATTCGACGACGCGACCGGCGGCTTGTACTCGCGGGCCATGCGCTGCTTCACGTACTCCGCGAGCCTGTCCGCGCTGGCCTTGGTAAGACGCTCGTTCGCCGCGCCGGCGGCGACGCCCGAGACGGACTCCGCCTTTTTATCGAACGAGGGCGGGTTGACGGCGGGCGCGGGCGTTTCGACCGGCGCCGCGGGAGCGGCGGCCTCCGGCTCGCCGGGAGCGGACGGCGTTCGAGCCGGCGCGGCGGGTACCGGCATCGCGGCCGGCGAACCCGATCTTCGAACGAAGCGCTGATAGCTCAGCAGCGCGAGCGCGGAGAGGGCGACGACGGCGATGGTCGGGCGCATGGTGTCTCTCGCTCCGCTCATTGCGCGCAGAGCATCCAGCCCGACTGGGTGCCGTTGATGGCGGCCCCGCTGGAGGGATCGTGCATCGAGCAATTGACGACGAACCCCGACTGGCCGCCCTGCGTGAACGGCGCCGTCACGCAGGGATAGATCAGCCCGTTATACCCCGGGCCGCTGGTGGCCATGGTATCCTGGGCCGCCACGGCGTTCCAGCCGGTGGGACAGCCCACGAAATAGCCGGGAAACCATATGCCCGCGAAGGTGCTTCTTCCGCCTGTCGCGAGAGGCACGGTGAAGCTGAGCGTCTGGAACCGCGTCATGCTGCTGCTGAGGCAGCGGCCCGACCATAGGCAGATATCCTTGGCGTTGACGTTGCCGGCGGAGTCCACGGTGAAGTTTCCGTTATCGGCCGCGTGGTTCGCGTCCGGACCGCCGACCGTCAGGGTATTGCTCCAGAGAGTCCCGTGGAACTCCCCATCCTGGGAGTTGACCCCGCCCTGGAAGCCCGCCGCCGAGGGCCCGGGCCCCCAGCCCATCGAGCCGATCCCCTGCTGAGCGGACAAATTGCCCGCCGCGGCCGGACCGGCGTGGCCCGGGTTCGCGGACGGCTGGCCGACGGCGGCGTTGCCGCCGTCGCGCGCCAAGGTCGTCTGGTCCGTACTCGTCAACTGGGCATAGGCGCCCAGCGGCGAGGGATAATAGGTTTGAAGGGTCAGGTTCTCCGAGCCCAGATCGAGCGGCAGGCAGGCCAATATAATAAGGAAGGCCCAAAGAAAAAACCGCCGCGGCGTCAGCGGAAACTCGAGGACGATACGGTGCTCCACCATGCGCGTCTCCATGAACTTGGATTGACGAAAAGATAAGTATTTTTGGACGACGCTTCGCAATCCGCTCATGGGAATAGCATGCCGTTGGAGGCTCAGCAGGAGGCCAAGGAAAAGTAAGGATATCCTCAGGAGGGTACTTGACAGCGCCATGGGCGGCCGTTAGACTTTTGCGGACAGGGCGGCGGCGGGGGATCCCATCGCGAACGTCATCATCGTCGACGACGACACCACCTTCTACACGATGCTGGCGTCGTTCTATAAATCCCTCGGCCACGCGGTCACGCGGGCGGCCAACGTGGACGATTTCACCACCCTCATGAAGGGCGCGCCGCCGGATCTCGTGATGATGGACATGCAGTTCCCCGGCGGAGGCGCGCCTCCCCTCGTCAAGGCGATGAAGGAGGACAAGCGCTGGGCCGAGATTCCGATCATCTTCTGCTCGGGGATGGGCGCGGACACCGTCCGAAAATGGTTTCCCGACGGCCCGAAGCACCGCTTCCACTCCAAACCGCCGGACATTCCCCAGCTGAGGCGTCAGATCGACGAGTTGCTGGGAAAAGTCCCCGCGGCGGCGGCGCCTCCGGTGAGCGCCGCTCCGGCGGCCGCGGCCAAGCCGGCC
>CAZMIB010000211.1:0-4024 GCA_964566245.1 uncultured Elusimicrobia bacterium
CGGAGCTCCCCGGCGAGCTTGTCCTTCAGCTCCAGCTCCAGGGCCTCGCGCTCCCAGCGGCGCAGCTCCGCGCGGCGGCGCTCGGCGGCGGCGTCGCGGGCGCCCAGCTCGCCCCGGAAGGCGTCGCGCTCGCGGACGGCGGCGTCCAGTTCCAGTTTCAGGCGCTCGGAGTCCTTGCGCAGCGAGTGGACCTGCTCCAAAGCCCAGCGCAGCGCCAGGCGCGCGGTCTCCACGTCGTTGACCATCGAGGGATCGAAGCTCTCGTCGGTATGCATGAAGGAAGGCCGCTAAAATATAGCACGTGATTCTCGTCGGGGCAATACCCTTTTTGTTTCATCGCGAGGCAGGCTCGATGATCGTTCCCGAGGCGCAGCAGGCGCTCTCGCGGCGGCCTAAAGGGACTTGGTCCTTCAACCAGCAGCGGTTATGTTGCCGGGGGAGCCACGGCATGTCGTGGACGAACGTGAAGGCTTTGCAACGTGGATCGCTCTCGCACCTTTTCCCGCACTCCGCCTGGGTGGCGGGGGCGAAGTTGGCGAAGTCGTCGCCCGGCATGTCGGTGTTGTCATGGACGACCATCGTCCGAGTCGCGGTGCGTGAAACCTTTTCCGCGTTCGGCTGGCAGTCGTGCTTGAAGGCTCTGCTCTCCAGACACGCCAGTCCGTAAAGGCAGTCATGGGAGGAGCGGTCCACCAGCAGGCACGTCTTCCATACGTCGCGGGCGAACTCGAAGTTTCCGCGCTGAAACGACAGAACACCGCGCGGATATTCTTTCTGCGCCCTTATCTGCCAATCCTCCATGGCGCCGCCCTGCGTTCGCGTCCGACAGTGAGCGTTCTCGCATTCAACCGCTGGCGGCGATTCTAGAACCACCGGCGGACAAAAGCTTTCCGGCGGGCAGCCCGAACGCGAAAAGGTCTCGAACCCGGCTTTTCGGTTCTTGTTTACCGCCGTGTCGCTGGCGCGACAATAATCCGCCTGAACGGCGACGCAATCCTCGGCCGTTAGGCATTCTCGATACTCCTGCGCGCCATCAACGGGCTTCATGCGCGCATGGTATTTACGCTCCTCCGCGGCCAGGTCGGCGGTGCAATGCCCCTGCTCGCATTTGCCGCGAGGAAGCGGCGAAGGCCCAGGGGGGCGCAGGAGTGAGACCCACACCGCGCTAGGAACCGCGCGTTGTATAGGGCGACCTCCGTGGCGCTCACGACATCGAGCTTGTCGCGGCAGCAGTCGGCACGAACGACGGCGCACTCGGAATCGTCGCGGCATGGCGGACCTGGGAATGACAACCATCCTGCCTCGGCTTGCCGCGCCAGGATCGTCATGACCAAAACGGCATGCCCAGGCTTCACGAGAGCCATATCGCGCCAAGTATGGAGGTCGCACGCTCGGTCCGCAATCCCAGGACGGCCCCGGCAGGCGGCCTACGCGCCGATGGGACCAAGGCCCGCGCGCCCCCGTCACGAGGCGCGGGGTATTGAAAACCGCGGGTTGCCCCTATATAAAGTGGGAATGCGGCGCTCTCGACGGCGTCAATCCGCTCCGGCGCGGCGGCTTCTCCTTGCCGCCTGGGCGGCGGTTGCGCTGGTTCCGATCGAGCTCGGCTCGGAGAGCCTGACGCTGGAGTCCTATTACCCCTCGCCGCTCGGGATCTACTCCAACTTGACGTCGACGGGCGACACGTTTCTGGCGCGCGACGGGGGGAAAGTCGGCGTGGGCACCTCCAGCCCGCAAGCGGGGCTGGACGTCAACGGGATCGTCAAGCTCGGGACCTACGGCGGCAACCCGCCGGCTTCGGTCCCCGGGGCGGTGGCGGGCGGCATTTACTACGATACGCAACAAAAGCAGGTTTACGCGAACGACGGAAGCGCCTGGAAGGCGGTCGGAGGGAACTCCGGGCCCGCGGCCAGAGTCTCCTTCAAGGGGGTCGTCAATCCGCCCCTCATTTTCAACAGCTATAACGTCGCCTCGGTCGCTTATCTCGGAACGGGGACGTATCGGGTCAACTTCTCGACTCCGATGAACAGCGCCGATTACGTCGTCAGCGCCGTTTCATCGGGATGGGTGGGCTGGAACACCTGGGTGTGCGGCGTGGGTCAAAAGCAATTCGGAAATCGGACCTCGTCCTACATCGATATCTCGACCTGCGATACCCCCGGAGGCGTGCTGACCGCTTATGACTCCGGGGAAGTGGACGTCGTCGTGTACCAATAGCGTCGAGCGGTCCTTCTGCAAGCCGGCCTTTATAGTCTATAATCGCGTTCGAGGCCCGCATGGAGCCCGAACTGAGCTTGGTCGTTCCCACCTACAACGAGCGGGGGAATATCGCCCCCCTGATCGACCAGCTCCGGGCGGCGCTGGGCGCTCTCGCCTACGAGATCATCGTTGTCGACGACGCCTCTCCCGACGGGACGGGCTCGGCCGTCCAGTCCCTCGCGGACGAGGACCCGCGGCTCCGCCTTATAGAAAGGAAGGGGGAGCGGGGCCTGTCCGGCGCGGTGATCCACGGCTTCAAGGCCGCGCGCGGCTCGATTCTGGCGGTCATCGACGCGGACCTGTCGCACGACCCGGCCCTTCTGCCGAGCCTGGTCGCGGCGGTGAAAGGCGGGGCCGAGATCGCGGTCGGCTCGCGGCGCGTCGCCGGCGGGGGGGCCGACAAGTGGCCCTGGCACCGCCGCTTCACCTCGGACGCCGCGACCTACCTGGCCAAGTTTCTCCTGCACGTCCCGATCGAGGACGTGATGAGCGGCTATTTCGTCCTGCGCCGAGACGTCTACGACCGCGTCCGCGGGCGCCTGCAGCCCGAGGGCTACAAGATACTGCTCGAGATCCTCGTGAGGGCGCGCCCCATGAAGGTCGTCGAGCTGCCCTACGTCTTCAAGGACCGCCACCAAGGCGTCTCGAAGCTCACCCCCGGCGTCGCCGCGCAGTACCTGCGCCTCATCTGGCGCCTGAGCCGCGACAAAGGCTTCCTGAAAGGCGAGCGCACCGAAGGCTTCGCCAACAAAGGCTGAACGCCTGCGTCAGCTCCCTTGCGCGGGGACCTTCCGTGCTGTATAATCCTGTATATACATGGCGAGCGACCCCGGCGCTCTTGAGTTCGAATGGGACGCCGGAAACGCCGGGAAGAACAGGAAGCACGGCGTCGGCGATCAGGAGGGGGAGGAGGCGTTCTTCGATGAGCGCAAGGTTCTGCTCCGCGACGCCCTGCACTCCGGAGGAGAGGAGCGCTTCATTCTTCTCGGCCGGACGAGGCTGGGCAAGCTCTTGTTCATCGCGTTCACGAAGAGAAAAGGCAAGATCAGGATTATTTCCGCCAGGCGTGCCAATCGGCGGGAGGTTCCACTCTATGAAAAAGCCCCTTAAGGTGCCGCGTTTCGCGAGCGAGGCCGCGGAGCGAAAATTCTGGTCCCGCCTTGATTTGTCGAGGCATTATGCCCCGGAGGATTTCGAGCGGGCGAGCTTCCCCAACCTCAAGCCGACATCGCGCCCGATCTCCATCCGCATCCCGGTGTACCTGCTCAACCGGATCAAGGAACAGGCCAACGCGATCCATATTCCCTACCAGGCCCTGATCAAGGAATATCTGAAAGCGGGCGCCTTCCCGCGCGAGAGCCGTCATCGCCCCTAGGCCTATCGACCCAGCCGGGGGTGGGTCGTTCGCTCCTGGCGAGCGCGCGCCGGTCGGCTACCTTATAAGGAAGGGGAGCCCGGAAGAGGTGCGGTCTGTCTTCTTCCTGGTTGCGCGTTTTTCTAGCGGCTCTTTTCCTGGTCGAGCCGATCTTCGCCGCGCCCCTCCGTCTTGACGTTTCGCCGTCCCTCTCGCTCCCCGCCTCGCCGGCCGTCGAGCTCCCGAGCCTCGCGGCGCCGGCCGCTCCGGCCGTCGATCCGGTCGTGGTCGGCCGCCAGCTTGACGGCTTCCTGGCCCTGCCGCCCGAGCGCGGGCTGATCTATCTTTCCGAGCTCTCGAAGAACGCGCCCACCGCGGCCGAGCGCCGGGCCGCCCGCGCGCTGGCGGCCT
>CAZMIB010000212.1:0-3980 GCA_964566245.1 uncultured Elusimicrobia bacterium
AGAGCAGCCAGGTGCAGACCGCGAAGACCAGCATGTCCCAGACCAGCTCGTAGCGGGAGTTCAGCCTATCAAGCTCCTCGCCTTCTCCCCCGGCCAGCTCCACCGGAAGCGCGTGCGAGGCGGTGTCGACGAAACCCCGCACGAAGGCGTCGAGAGTGTAGATCGCCATCGCCGCGGCCGGGGTCAGGCGGCCGGCCGCCCAGGCGAGCGGGATCAGGCTCAACGTCCCGGCGCGCAGCAGCGCGGTGCCGATCAGCACGCTCTTGGAGCCGAAGCGGTCGGCCGGCCAGCCGGCGACGAAGGTCCCGGCCATGTGGACCGCGGTGTCGAACGAGGAGAAGAGCGCGGCCTTGCCGAGCGAGCCCGTGAGCTGGGCCATCAGCAGGGGCTGGGCGAGGTGCAGCGCGTCGTTGCCGATCTGGGACGCCAGCACCCCGGCCAAGAAGCCTCCCGCGGGCGCATGGACGGGACCCGGGCGGGGCGCGGGCAGGACCTCGGGGGACGGGGCTTCGGCGAGCTCGAGCATGGGACGCTCTAGACGGCGGAAAGCTCTCCCCGGGAGCGGGGCTCCCAGCCTTCCTTCTCGCGGTAGACGCGGCGGGCCGGGACGGCGACCAGGCGCCGCTCCGGCAGGATCAAGGCCGTGAGCTCCCCGCCGTAGACGCAGCCGGTGTCGAGGCCGATCGCGTTGGGCCGCACGACCGGCCGCGGGCGCGCCCAGTGGCCGAACACGGCCAGTTTGCGTCCCTCGTAGGCCTCGTACCACGGCTCCCCGGTGTCCTCGAGGCGTCGGATATGGGTCAGCCTCTCGACGGGTTGGCGCGCGTACGAGCGCAGGCGCGGGTCGAAGCCCGCGTGCACCACGAGAAAGTCGTCGGCCGCGATCAGCGCCGGCCAGCGGTCGATGAAGCGCATGCACGCGTCGAAGCGATCCGCGAGGGAGCCGTAGGTCTCGAGATCGTAGGGTTTTACGTCCGGGACGAGCCCGCGCCGCCAATGCTCCAAGAAGCGCAGCTCGTGGTTGCCGAGGACGCACTCCACGTTCGGGGTCGACATCGCCCAGTCGAGCACGCCGCGGCTGTCGGGCCCCTTGCAGATGAGGTCGCCGACGCTGATCAGCCGGTCCTCCGGCGAGGCCGAGACCAGGCGCAGAAGGTCCGACAGCTCGTCGAGGCAGCCGTGGACGTCGCCGATCACGATGGTCCGCTTAGTCATCGTCGCGTCCCCCGGCCGCGTAGGCCGCCGCGTCGAGCGAGCGCAGGCGCTCCAGGTAGCGCTCGCGCGCCGCGAGCAGCTCCGCGTGCATGATCTCGGCGGCCGCGACGATGCGCTCCCAGTTCGCGTTCAAATGCCCGGTGAGCGCCTCCGGCCTGCCCCCGCGCAGCGACAGCCGGTGCGCGCGCCCGAGCTGGGTGCCCACCGCGTACGCCACATCCGCCTGCTCGTCGTCGTCCATCGGCTTTTTGAGCTTGACGTTCTGGGACGGTATCGCGTGCGCCCAATACTCGCGGCCCTGCCAGGTCACCCCGGCCTGCCTCTCGTCCCAGCCGGGCGCGTAGAGGTTCGAGGCCTCGACCATCCGGCGCCCCTGGTGGTCGAAGGGATTCTTGAACGGCCCGTCGTCGGGCTCGGGATAGGTTCCCTTGAACTCCAAAAGGACGCGGCCCTTCCCGTGGTGGGAGCGCAGCGGGGCCAGCACGATCAGCACGCGGTCGTTGCCCATCGAGCCGAGCCCCCGTCCCGCCTCCTCGACGCGGTAGCGCGCGAGCAGCTCCGGCTCCAGCCGGGCGTCGGCGTAGGCGCGCAGCAAGCCGCGGACCTCGGGGTCGTCCGCCGGCAGGGGGTGCTCCCGCATCGCCTTCGCCCACTTCATGTTCTCGTTCAGATAATGATCGGCGTCCTTCTCCCCCTTTTCCGGAGGGAGGTCTCTCAGCGAGCGGGGCTCGTCGAAGGGGCGTTGCGGGGCGGCGAAGCCCCTCAGGTAGCCCTGGCGCAGGCGCGTCGCGGTCTCCCGTCCCAGAAATCCATGCGGGCTCTTGCGCTGAAGCGACAGCGAGCCGAGGAAGCGCGCCAGGTCCCAGGCGTACGGGCCGTCGACCGAACGGTCGAAATCCACCATCGCCGCGCCGCGCGCCGACTTGGCGTAGTTCGCCAGGTTGGGGTTGCCGTGCAGGAAGACGGCCGGCATCGACGAGACGTCGAGCAGTTGAGTGAAGCGCCGGCGCATCGGCTTGAGCGCCTTGCGGAAGAAGAATTGAGCGCCGCGCCCGTGGCGCGCGAACTCGCGCCGGAGCTCGGCGTCGTCCGCGGCGGGATCGCGGTCGAAAAGATTCGACGGCGGCGAGGCGGGCGCCCGGTGCAGGGTCTCCAGGGGGCCGAGCAGGCCCGCTACCTCGCCCAGCACCGCGGCGTGCTGGGCCTCGCGGTCCCGGGCCGCGTCGATCACGCGGAAGCCCTCCGCGGCGGCCATCGCCTCGTACTCCGCGACGACTCTCGCCTGGAACAGCCTGAAGTTCTCGAGGGGATCGTTCGAGAGGCGAAGATCGAGGCCCGCCTCGTAGTGCTTCACCGCGGACTCGCCGTCGGCGTGATCCTCGGAGAGGCCCAAGCGCCCCTCGTTCCGCGCGAGCACGCGCGCGATCGCCTGCTCGACCGGAAGCTTGAAGTACAGCACGACGTCCGGCCTCGGGGCGAAGGCGTACAACCCGCTCAGCCAGCCTTCCTGCAGGCCGCGGACCTTGTCGCGGGCGCGGGACGTGGTCTCGTTGCGGTCGGCGAGAACGATCCACCCCTTCCGCAGGGCGGGCAGGATCAGGCTCTCGAGGCGATGGTCCCAATCGGAGGCTTGAAGCAAAGCCCCCATCCGCGGCGACAGGCTCCGGGCCTTTTTAGCCGCCTTGATCACGGCGGCGACCAGGCTGGACGAGTTCCAGGCGGTCGTGAGCACCGGCAGGCCGCGCGCCTCCAGGCACGCCTTCAGTTTCTCGATCTGGGAGGTCTTGCCGGCGCCGTCAGGCCCCTCGAAGACGATCAGCAGGCCCGGCAGGCCGTGGCCGGCCCGCGCCGGAGCCGCGGTCGGAGGCTCGGAGGCGTCCGCCGAGAGCCTGCCCGCGAGCGCCGACGGCGGAGCCAAACGGACGCGGATCCAAAACAACGCCGCGGCCAGGACCGCCAAGGCCGCGCCGACCGCCGTCAGGGCCCGCGTCGGCGGCTGGAGCAGGAAGGCTTGGCCCGCCGTGTAGCGCGCGATCACCGAGGTCAAGTTCGCGGAAAAACGCACGGTCCCCATCACGCCGCCGGCCTTGCCGTCCGGCAGGCGCTCCTGGATCGCGGAGAGCACGGCCAGGCGCGCGGCGGTGTACGCCAGGGAAAAGACGAACGCCGCGGCGCCCATCGCGGCCAAGCTGCCCGGTATCCAGCCCACGGCCAGGACGAGAGTCCCGGCCGCGCCCCCGGCCAGCCAGACCGCCAGGCCGTGCCGCGCGTGACCCCTCTTATAAAGGAAGGCCCCCGCGAAGGCCCCCAGGCTGAACAAGGCGACCAACGAGGCCGCGGCCCCCGGGGCCAGGAGCACGCCCTCGGCGAAGAAGGCCGGGAGGACGCCCTTGAGAGGCGGATGCAGCGCCAGCAGGACGCTCGCGGCCAACGCGAGCTTCATCCACGGATCGCGCCACGCTCCGCCGCGGGCGGCCGACGAGGCGCCGGCTTCCGAGCTTTTCGACGCCGGCGCCGCGGAGGGCATGGCCAGGTAGGCCGCGACGGCGGCGGCGAAGGACGCCGCGATCAGGCCGTTCGCCGCGGCGAGGCCCCCCGACGCGAACACCGCGCCGGCCAGCGCCGGACCGACCACCCCTCCCAGATGGAAGCTCATCTCGTAGCGCGAGTTGAGGTCGTCCAGGGCGGCCTTGACCTTGCCGACGAGGAGCACCGGCAAAGTCGCGCGGGCCGTGTCGGTGACCCCGCGCGCGAGCGCGTCGAGG
>CAZMIB010000213.1:0-3911 GCA_964566245.1 uncultured Elusimicrobia bacterium
CCAAGGCCTCGGCGCCGGCCAAGCCGCGCGCCCCGATCGACAAGATATTGGCGCAAATGACCCCTCAGCAAAAGGTGCGCGAGATCATGATGGCGGAGGCGCCTTACGGAGAGAAGACCCCCTACGCGGGAGTGGAGATACGCTATGGCGACGATTTCAAGAAGCTCGCCGCGCAGGCCAAGGGGGACGGGACGACGCCGCGGTTCACGCCGAACAGTCAGCGGGTCGGGAACTATCTGATCAAGTCGATGGAGGGAACGGACCAGGAGGGCGGAAAGGTCGAGATGTTCCACCACCTCGGCTATCCGACCCAGCCCTCCGCGCGTGAGCTGGCCGAGCTTCACCGCGACGGCAAGGACGCGGAGATACGGAAGATCGGCGCCGAGACGGCCCAACGGGCGTACGATCATGGGATCCACATGATCTACGGCCCGGACTTGGACAGGCAGTCCCGGGAGGAGGGCGACCCTAGCCTCTACTCCAAGTGGGTCAAGCGCGGCGGGAAGCCGTTGAGCCTCGCGCGCTACGACTCGACCCAGGAGCAGAGCCGGCGCGTCTCCGACGATCCGCATGAGATCGTCGAGGTCGAGCGGCTCTATTTGCGCGGCGCGAAAGACAGGATCCAGGCGATCGAGACCGAGACTGGCAGGCCCGCGGCCCTCTACTTCACCGGCAAGCACTTCCCGGGCGAAGGCGGCACGCCGGGGGTGCGGCCCGTCGACTCCGACGACGCGCAAATCGTCGACCGGGCCTCGCTCGACGAGCTCCGGCGGCGCGCCGCGATCTACAGGCCCTTGGCGCAGGAAGGGCTCATCGACGGCGCGATGATCAGCAACAACGTCTACGCGGGAGCGAACCCGCGCCGGCCGGGCATTCTCGCGCCGGAGCTGCGCGGCCTGGTCCCCGACGGGCTGTTCACCACGACGGACGACATCGCCCTGGCCCGCCGCCAGCAGTCCCAGGCGAACGAGCTTCCCGGGTTCATGACGCAGGCCTTCAAGGCCGGCAACGACTTCCTGATGGTCTGCGACGCCGGTCAATGCCGCAACACGCTGGAGAGCACCTTCGCGCGCTCGATCTATTCCGATCCGTCCGACCCGACCGCCGCGCCGAGCGACCCGGCCCTGGCCCGCCGCCTCGACGACAGCGTCCGCAAGATGCTGATCCTGAAGGATAAGGCCGGGCTCATCGTCCCCGCCGATCAATAAATCCGGCCCGCGGGCCCGCGCGGCCGTCGCGTTTTCGCTCGTCAATCGGGACGCATAACTTCTTTCCACGCGGGTCACGCGGCCGGCGGGGGCGGCCGGTCTAAAATAGGAGGGAAGGCCACGTCCGCAACCGAGAGGCGACCCATGAGACCAGCCGCGTCGGCCACGTCGACGGCGCTCGCGCTCCTGCTCTCGCTCCCCGCCGGGCCGCAAACCGTCCTGCCGCCGGCCTCGCGCCCGCCTTCTCCTCCCTCCGAGGCCCAGGCCTTGCAGCAGTCCTTCGAGCGCGTCGCCGAGACGATCAAGCCGGCCGTCGTGAGCATCACGACGACGCGCGTCGAGACGGTGGAACCCGACGCTTTCGAGTTTTTCCTCGGCCCGCCCGAGGACGGCGGACCCGAGCGCGGCAAGGCCGAGCACCCCGCTCAGGCGCCGCGCCGCGTGCGGCGCCGGCTGGAAGGCCTGGGCTCGGGCTTGATCTTCGACCCGCGCGGCTATATCGCGACCAACGCGCACGTGCTCGAGGACGCGGAGTCGATCAAGGTGACGGTGCGCGCCCCCGACGAGCGCGAGTACGACGCCAAGGTCGTCGGCGTCGACCCGGCCAGCGACCTCGCGGTGCTCAAGATCGAGGCGCGCGGCCGCCTGCCGCACGCGGAGCTCGGCGACTCGGACGCGGTCAAGGTCGGCGACTGGGCGCTCGCGGTCGGCAGCCCGTTCGGCCTGGAGCAGACGGTCACCGTCGGGATCGTCTCGGCGCTCAGGCAGGCCCTGCGCATCGAGAACCGCGTGTACAGCGACTTCCTGCAGACCGACGCCGCGATCAACCCCGGCAACTCGGGCGGCCCGCTGGTGGACATACAGGGCCGGGTGGTCGGCATCAATACCGCGATCTACGCCCCGGCCGGGTCCTTCTCCGGCATCGGCTTCGCGATACCGTCGAACAACGCGCGCGAGGTGCTGGAGCAGCTCGTCTCCCGAGGGAAGGTCGCGCGCGGCTGGGTCGGGGCGGAGCTCGCCCCGCTCGACGAGGTCCTGGCCGCGCGGTTCGGGGTCCCGGACCGGAAGGGGGCGCTCGTCAACCGCGTATACGAGGGCTCGCCGGCCCTGAAGGCGGGCTTGAGGCGCGGGGACGTGATCACGACGTTCGGCGGGCGGAAAGTGGACTCCCCGGAGGGACTGGTCCGGCTGGTCGCGCGGACGAAGCCCGGCGAGAGGATCACGCTGCGCGTGGTGCGCGACGGGCGGGCGCGGGAGATGCCCTTGGAGACCGGGGCGAGACCCGACGAGAGGCCGGGACCCAGCCGCGCGGCTCCGCCGCCCGAGTCGCCGTCGACCTGGAAGGGAGCCGACCTGCGCTCGACGAGCCCCGAGATGAACCGCCGCTTCGAGCTGCCGAAAGACGCGGCCGGGGCCGTCGTGACCGGCCTGAACCCGGACAGCCTCGCGGCCGAGATCGGCCTGCGCGAGGGAGACCTGATCGTCGGGTTCGACCGCCGGACGGTCGCGAGCCTCGAGGACTTCTTGAAGGCCGTGGGCCAAGCCGATCTCAAGCGCGGGATCGTGCTCGACATCAACCGCCGCGGCCAGCCGCTGTACCTGACCTACCGCGCGGGGGCGTGAGGACCTCGGGACCCACGCGCGCCTGGGCCCAACGCCGTCCGACGCCCGGGCCCTTCGACACGCGCCCGGGAAACGGCGCCGGGATAGAATCATCCCGCCATGCGCCTCGCCCTCCTGATGCCGGCCGCTTTTTTCATCCTCGCCGCGCCCCCAGCCTCCCGGGCCGAGCGCGGCCGAGGCGCCTCCGCGGCGTTCCAGGACGGCGTGAGCGCTCCCGCGCTGGCCGCGCATCTCGACGCCTTGCGCTCCGACTCCGAAGCGGAGGGACGCGGGCTTCGGGCCGTCATCGAGGCGGCGGGGCTCGGGCCCGGCCGCCATCCGGCCCCCGAGGCCCGCGCCGCGCGCCTGGCCTTGGCCTTGGCCGCCAACCCCGTCTTGATCGAGCGGCTGCGGGATCGAAAGAGCCCCCGCAAGCTTGCCGCCGCGTTGAGCGCCTTCGAGTCCAGCCCCTCCAGGCCCGACCGCGCGCTCGGCCGGAACGCGGCCTTCGACGCGCTGTACGCCAGGGCGCAAAACGACGTGCTCGCTTTCTCGGCCGGCCACCGGACCGAGAGGGCCGGAGAGGGCCTGGAGCGTTGGTTCGACGCCACGGCCTCGGGGCGGGCCTCGATCGACCCCGTCTCCGTCCCCGCTTTCCAACCGCCGCCCGCGAGGCGTCCCGAGGCCGACCTCGAGCCGGCGGGCGCGGCGCCCCCGCGCGCGCGCTCGCGAGGCCTCGACCCGTTGAACGCCCGCCTCGACGCCGCGGTGGAGATACTCCGGCACCGCTCCTCCGACGAGCCCTCCGCCTTCCATGACGCCGTCGGACTCATCCTGCGCTTCCCCTACGCCCCGCAAGCCGCCGGGGTCTTCTCGCGGACCGGCCTGCGCGACGCTCTGACCGAGGGCGAGCGCGCGGCGTTCGAGGCCTTTGCTCCCGCTCCGGGGACATGGGCCGAGAGTTATGCCGCGAACCGGGAGCTGTGGAACGACACCGACCGCCTCCAACGCCGCGCCCTGGAGGACTACCGGCGGGAATGCGCGCTCGAGGACCGCGCCGCCCGCCTCGAGGCCGCGTTCCGCGGGACCGAGGGGCCCCCC
>CAZMIB010000214.1:0-3905 GCA_964566245.1 uncultured Elusimicrobia bacterium
GCGACGATATGGGCCTTGGGGGGCGCGGCGGCCTTGGCGGCGGCCGCGGCCGCGGAGGACGTCTCGCTCAACACGTATTACCCGTCCCCGCTCGGGGTCTACACCAACATGACCGTCTCAAGCAGCGCATACCTGGCGCGCGACGGGGGCAACGTCGGCATCGGCACCTACAACCCCGCGGCCTTGCTCGACGTAGCGGGCCAAGCGCACGTCCAAACCTTGGTGATCAACCGCACCGGCGCCTCGGGGGCCCAGCCGTTCCTGGATTTCTACACGAACGGCTCGTACCTCGCCGACGTCAGCGCGTTCCAGGAGTCGGCCAACCACGGCGGCCTGAGGATATTCACGAACTCCGGAGGGACGGGCTTGGAGAGGGTGCGCGTCACCTCGGCGGGCTTGGTCGGGATCGGAACCGCCTCCCCGCGGGGGCCGCTCGACGTGCCCAACGGCGTTTGGGCGGGCTGGATCAGTTTCCCGACGATCCGCAACGGCGTTCCCGGCACCGGCTCGACGACCTTCGGCTACATCGAGCAATGGTACCCCGGCAACTTCGTGAACGGCTCGGGCGTCCATGACGGCTACGAGCTCGCGATCATCAACCAGCCCGGGGACTCCAACCCCGAGAACGAGGTCTGGATCGGCAACCACGGGGCCGCCGTGGTGGGGCATATACAGCTCGTCGCCCAGAACGTCATCGTCGGCGGCAATCTCGATGTCGTAGGGACCCTCACCAAGGGCGCGGGGGCCTTCATGATCGATCACCCGCTGGATCCCGAGCACAAGGTGCTGCGCCACAGCTTCGTCGAGTCGCCGGACATGAAGAACGTCTACGACGGGACGGCGGTCCTGGACTCCAAGGGCGAGGCGACGATCGAGCTGCCGGCGTATTTCGAGGCGCTCAACCGCGACTACCGCTATCAGGTGACCCCGCTGGGGCGTTGGGCGGGACTGTACGTCAAGCAGGAGGTCGCGAAGGGGCGCTTCGTCGTCGCGAGCCAGGCCGGGGAGAAAGACGCGGGCTTGAAATTCTCCTGGCAGGTCACCGGGATACGCCAGGACGCCTACGCCAAGGAGCACCCGATCGTCGTGGAGGAGGCGAAGGGCCCCGAGCAGGCCAAGCGGACCTTCCCGCTGGCGCCGCCCATCCCCACGAGCCGCTAGGCCGCCGCCGTCACGACGATCGAGCGCTCGCGTGGGCCGTTCAGCTCGATCAGCAGGGCCCGCTGCCAGGTCCCCAGATTCAGCTTGCCGCGCGCGACCGGAAGCATCAGGCTCGGTCCCAAAAGCGACCCCAGCATGTGGTCCGGGGCGTGGGACGGGTCATGCCGGTGGCGCCAGCGCAGCTTCGGCAGGAGCTTGTCGAGGGTCTCCAGCAGGTCGTCCTCGGTCCCCTCGCCGACCTCGCCCACCGCGAGCGCGGCGGTCGTGTGCTGGACGAACAGGGAGCAGAGGCCGTCGGCCGCGCCGCCCTCCTTGAGGATCCGGTTGACCTCGTCGGTCACGTCGACGGCCTGGCGGCGCGCGGCGCTGCGGACGCTCAGGATTTCGCGAAGCATGCGGAGATTCTAGCAAAGCCCCGCGGTCAGGGCTCGTGGAAGAGCTGCGGGGGAGGGACCGGGGCGTCCGAGTCCTCGGGGTCGAGGCCGCGGCGCCGGGACAGGACCTCCGGGAGGATGATCATTCCGTCGCGGCTCGCCGTCTCGCGCGGCAGCGGCAGCATCAGCCTCGCGCCGCGCAGGCCGGCGGCGTCGACGGCCTGCTCGTAGACGTTCTCGACTTGAGAGGGAACAAGGATCGCGAAGCTGCGGGAGGCGACGCCGTTCAGCCGCCGGAGATGCTCGGGCTGGGAGGAGGCCAGGACGTGCATCTCTCCCGCCAGGACCAGCACGCGCGCTTTCGGATCGGCGTCGAGCAGGCGGGCGAGCCTGCCGCTCATCTCGCAGTCGCGCCCCTCGCAAAACTCGTCCTTGAGGCGGCAATAGCCCTTGGGATCGGCGCCCCTGTCGCAGCGCGCGCTGATCGCGTGACGGACCTCATAGGGGAGGTCGAGGGCGGCCAGCTTGAGGCCCGCGTCGCGCGCGGCCCGCAGAAGCTCCAGATAGGCCTCGGGGGTCCAGCCCCACTCCTCGCGCAGGGCGCGCGCGAGGGCCGCTTCCCCGTCCGGCTTCCCGGCGGCGAAGGCGTCCAGGGACGCTTGACGATCCCGCGCGACCATCTCCACCGCCAGATGCGTGATCCCGGCGGCCTTGAAGTCCGCCATGCGCCGGCCGAGCTCCTCCAGGAGCGGCACGGTCCCGTGGGTCTCGCCGAGGTAGACGATCCTCTCGGGGCCCGAGACGACGGCCGCCCAGTCGAGAGTCCGGGCGTTGGCGCGGACGTAGGCCGTCAGCGGCTTCAGGTCCAGGCTGAAGCCCGCCGCCGCGGCGGCAGGCGCCGTGAAGCGCCGCGCGGCCGTCTTCGCGTCGAGGTCGAGCTGCGCTCGGGCGGGCGAGGTCAGCAGGAGAAGCAGCAGGGCGCGCATCCCTTATAGGATGCCCTCCGCGCCGGCGGTTCGCCTGGGCCCTTCGGCCCGCCGCGCGCTGGGCTCAAGGACCCAGGCCGAGATGGCCTTGCGCTTTCCGTTTAGCTAGAATTCGGGCATGGCTAAATCCACCGTTTTGACCGCTCCCCGCGCCTCGGCCGACGTCCGCCTCGTCGAGACGCCGACGCTCCAGGCCGCGGGCCTCAACGCCCGCTTCAGCATCCCCCAGCCGGTCAACGAGCCGATTTTGGGCTATCTTCCCGGCTCGCCCGAGCGCCGAGAGCTGAAGGAGCGCCTGAAGGCCATGAAGGCCCGGGAGCTCGAGGTTCCTTTATATATCGGGGGCAAGGAGATCCGGACCGGCAAGCTCGGGGACAACCGGCCGCCGCACGAGCACGGGCGCGTGATCGGCCGCTACCACAAGGCCGGGCCGAAGGAGATCGAGGCGTCGATCGCGGCGGCGCTCAAGGCCCGCCGCGAGTGGGCCGCGACCCCGTTCCAGACGCGCGCCGCCTTCTTCCTTAAGGCGGCCGAGCTGCTCTCCGGCCCGTACCGCTCCGTCCTGAACGCGGCGACGATGCTGTGCCAGTCGAAGAACGTCTTCCAGGCCGAGATCGACGCGGCCTGCGAGCTGGCCGACTTCTGGCGGTTCAACGTCCATTACGCGGACTGGATCTACGCGCAGCAACCGTCCTCGCCGAAGGGGCAGTGGAACCTGCTGGACTACCGCGGCCTGGAGGGCTTCGTCTTCGCGGTGACGCCGTTCAACTTCACCTCGATCATCGGCAACCTGCCGACGGCCCCGGCGATCATGGGCAACACGGTCGTCTGGAAGCCGGCCTCGACGACCGCTTACACCGCGCACTATATCCTAGAGATCCTGCGCCAGGCGGGCCTGCCGGACGGCGTGATCAACCTGGTGCTCGGCTCGGGCGCCGAGGTGGGGAACGCGGTGCTCTCCCACACCGAGCTCGCGGGCGTGCACTTCACCGGCTCGACCGGGGTGTTCCACGACATGTGGTCGACGGTCGGCGCGAACATACGCCGCTACCGCGGCTACCCGCGCCTGGTCGGCGAGACCGGCGGCAAGGACTTCGTGATGGTCCACGAGTCGGCGGACCTCGACGCCGTCGCGACGGCCTTGGTCCGCGGGGCGTTCGAGTACCAGGGGCAGAAGTGCTCGGCCGCGAGCCGGGCCTACGTGCCGAGGTCCCTGTGGCCGAAGATCAAGGAGCGCGTCGGCGCGCAGCTCGCGCAGGCCAAGATGGGCGGCGTCGAGGATTTCTCGAACTTCGTGAACGCGGTCATCGACAAGTCCTCGTTCGAGAACATCGAGGGCTACATCCGGCACGCGCGCTCCTCGAAGGACGCGACGATCGTCTTC
>CAZMIB010000215.1:0-3892 GCA_964566245.1 uncultured Elusimicrobia bacterium
CTCAGCCTCGAGGGCAAGAACTCGACCGCGGACAGCTACGTGATCGACCTCATCTTCCGCCGCGGCTTCAGATGACATAGAATGAGCCGACGATGATTTTGAACGAGCTGCGCCCGTGGCTGGAGCCCGCGGGGTTGTTCCTGGTCGCGACCGCGTCCGGCCTGCTGGTCAAGCTGGTCCTGCTGCGCCGCCTGCACGCGTTCTTCGAGAAGACCGACCATCGCTACAACGAGCTGTTCCTCGAGGGGCTGAGCCGCCACCTTCCTTTCTGGGTCATCCTCGCCGGCTTGGCGGCCGCCGTCCAGGCCTCGCCGCTTTCTTCCGATCACCAGTTCCTGATCCACCGGCTGGTCGTGTCGGCGCTGTTCATCTCGTTCACGCTCGCGGCCTCGCGCTTCCTGGGGCGCGCGACGCGCCTCGCGGGGGCGCGCTTCACCGCCTCCGAGGCGGCGACCAACCTGGCCGAGGACATGGTGCGCGTCGGCGTCGTCGCGATGGGGGCGATGCTGCTGCTGCAGAACCTGGGCATCTCGATCACGCCCATCCTCACCGCCTTGGGCGTCGGCTCCTTGGCCGTCGCGCTCGGGCTTCAGGATACGCTGAGCAATTTTTTCGCCGGCATACACATCGTCGCGAACCGCCTCGTCGAGGTCGGGGAGTACGTCAAGCTGGACAGCGGCCAGGAGGTCTTCCTGGTCGACGTCGGCTGGCGCGCTACGCGCCTGCGCGAGCTGGCCGACAACCTGATCGTCGTGCCGAACTCCAAGCTCGCGCAGTCGATCATCGTCAACTACAGCCGTCCAGGGCGCGAGCTCGCGGTCGTCGTGCCTCTGATCGCGGCCTACGAGACCGACTTGGCGCGCCTGGAGGCGCTCGCGCTGGACGTCGCGCGCGAGGTCCAGAAGACGGTCCCCGGGGGCGTCTCGCGCTTCGAGCCGCTTTTTAGGCTGACCGCGATGACGGATTCCGCCGTCAACGGCGCGGTCATCCTTAGGGCCCAGTCCTTTCCCGACCGCTTTCTGATGATCCACGAGTTCATCAAGCGCCTGCATGCCCGCTGCCTCAAGGAAGGCCTCACGATGACCGTTCCCTCGCACGTCGTGCATCTCGCGCGGTGAGCGGGCTTTCCGCCCTCGCCGAGACCGTCGTCGCGTGCCGCCGCTGCCCGCGCCTCGTCCGCTATCACGGGACGATCCAGGCCGACGAGCCGAGCTGGCATTGCAAGCCGGTGCCCGGCTTCGGCGACCCGAGGGCCAAACTGCTGTTGGTAGGCCTCGCGCCCAGCCGCACCGGAGGCAACCGCACCGGGCGAATCTTCACCGGCGACAAGACAGGGGAGGTCCTCTTCCGCTCCCTGCACCGGGCGGGCCTGTCCAGCGCGCCGCGCTCGGCAAGACGGCCCACGACGCCTGCCTGCGCGCGCGCAAGGTGCGCCTTTCGGCGGCGCCCTTCGTTCACGGGGCCGTGCATCGCCTGCCGGGAGAGCCGGGGCTGATGATCGACAGCTACCACTGCAGCCCGCGCAACGTGAACACGGGGCTCTTGACGGAGGCGATGCTTCTTCGCATACTGCGCAAGGCGAGGCGTTTGGCGGGCCTATGAACCTCTTTCCGACGTCGCGGCGGTCGGCGTTTCTGGCGGCGCTCGCCCTGGCCGGCTGGCTTGCGGCGGCCGAGGGCGGGAGCGCGGTCGGCGAGCAGATGGACCGATTCTCCTCCGGTTTCGCCCAGCCGGCGGGCGACGCCGGCGAGAGCGGCGGAGCGATCCCTTTCCAGCGGCTGCGCCGCGCTGGCGACGCCCACTTGGTCGACTACGGCTTCAAGGATTTCGGCGGCGACCCGTTCACCCTTCACGCGCGCATCCCGGAGTCGGCCGTTTGGGATTCGCTCGGCGAGTTCGGGCTTTCCACTCAAGCCCTCAAGGCGGTCGACGCGTGGTACGCGCGCGCGCAGAAGACGGCCGTCGCGCGAGCGAACGCGCGGCAGATAAACCAGCGCCTCACCGCGCCGACCCAGGCCGAGCTCGACGCGAAGGTGGCTCAGGCCGAGTCGTTCAATGAAGGCGTCAAGCGCGCGCTGGATGGAGAGTTGGACGGCCTGGCCGCGGAGTATAAGCGCCGTCGCGGGAAGGTCTACGCGGACGCCGGCTTCAAGCTGCGCGGCGAGGAGAATTTCGAGGTCGACGTCGCGAAGATGGTGCGGCGGAACGCGCGCCGTCTTGTTTCCGTAAGCCAGGTTTTCTTGGACCAGGCCCACGCGCGGGGCTACGCGCCCGCGGATCTGGTCGGGGCCGTGGCCGCGATGGCGCAGACCGCGATGGAGTATCGCATCCCGCCGGACAGCATCGGCGACAAGCAAACCGGCGGCATCTTGCCGCCGCCCCAGGCTTTCGTGCAGGGTTGGGGGGACTGCGACACTAAAACCGCCTTGGTGATGAGCGTGCTGTCGAACGGCGGCCAGGTGAGGATGGTCGGCCTGGCGATCCCGAACCACTATCTGATGGCGATCCAGCAGAACCCGAACCGCGGCGACGCCTACATCGATTACCAGGGCGAGCCCTACGTCCTCGTCGAACCGACGGGGCCCGCGTGGCTCCCTCCCGGTCAGGTCGGGGAGGAAACGCTCTCCTTCCTTCGCTCCGGCCGCGATTTCGAGATCGAGCCGATCTGACATGGACGAGCCGGCGCCGTCGCGCGCTGCCGCCGCCGGGCCCTCCGGTCCCGAGCGCGCGGCCGGCTATTATCGAAGACTGCGCGAGGTCGCCCCATTCGCGGGACTGAGCGCCGTCTACGCGGCGGGCCTCGCGGCCTTGCGGCCGTTCCACGACATCCCTCTGAACGACGACTGGGCGTTCGCCTACAGCGTCCGGAATCTTTTGGAGACGGGCCATCTGCGCCTCTCCGACTGGGGGGTGCCGAACCTGGTCGTCCAGACGGTTTGGGGGGCGGGCTTCGCCTGGCTGCTCGGGCCGGGCTACGGGGCCCTGCGCCTGTCGACGATGGTTCTTTCCTGGCTGGGCGGCGCGGCGTTGTATTGGCTGCTGCGGCGCTCGGGAGCCGATCGCTGGACGGCGGCGGCCGGAACGGCGCTCCTGTGGGCCAATCCCCTGTGGTTCGTGCTGACCCCCAGCTTCATGACCGACGTCCCCGCGGCCTCCTTGAGCCTGCTGGCCCTCGCCCTGACGTGGCGCGGCCTTGCCGAGGAGAGCGGCGATTTGCGATGGGTCGTCGCCGGGTCCTTCGTCGCGGCTTTGGCCTACGGCGTGCGGCAGACCGCGGTCCTTCTGCCGTTGGGGATTTGCTTGGGGCTGCTCCAGCGCCGGCAACGGCCGTCGACGCGGGTTCTGGCCGCGGTCTGGGCCCTTCCCTTGGCCGCCGTTGCCGTCCATCAAGCCTGGTATCATGGGGTTCACGGTCCCACCGTCGGCTATTACCAATACATGCGCGATGTCCAGGCGGAGCTCGCCTCGCCGGGGCGCCTCCTGCCGCTCATGGCGCGGCGGTCCTGCGGCGCCATGATTTATTTGGGAGTCTTCCTCCTTCCCGTCAGCCTCGCCTCTTGGGCTGGTCCTCCGCTGGAGGGCGGAACCCCCCAGCCGCGTCTGCGCGCCGTCGGGATCGTATCGGCGGCCGCGTTGACGGGATTGTGGGTCGGCGGCTGGCCGCAGATGCCCGCCGTCAGCAACTATATCGGCGCGCCCGGGCTCGGCTGCTTCAATATCGTCGGGGCTTCGGCGCGCGGTTTGCTCTTGCTGGACCGTCCTCTCTTCTGGAACTGTCTCGGTTTGGCGGGCTGGGCGTCGTGGACCCGCGTCCTCGTGGTCAACGCGGGGGGGGGGGGGGGGGCCGGCTGTTGTTGGGGCCTTCCTTGGGCGGCCGTTGGTGCTGTGGTTC
>CAZMIB010000216.1:0-3870 GCA_964566245.1 uncultured Elusimicrobia bacterium
ACCTGACATTTCTACTTGTCGCAAGCGCATGACATTTCTACTTGAGGTTGACACTGGCGCGCCCGCCGGCCTTGACGCCCCGACGGGGGTGCCTTATACTCCAAGGGACCCCATGCGAAGCTCCAGGAGCTCCAAACTTCAACAGGCGCGGCGAACTCGTCTGCTGAGCCTGGCCGCGTTGACGCTCTGCGCCGCGACGATGGAGCTCGGCTCCGAGAGCCTCACTCTGAACTCGTATTATCCCTCGCCGATGGGCGTCTACGGCACGATGACAACGACCGGAAATACGTACCTGGCGCGCGACGGAGGCGCGGTGACCATCGGCAACGCGCCCACTTCCGCGATCAAGCTCAACGTCATCGGAAGCGCCGCGGTCTCCGGCACGCTTTACGCCGGGCAAGGCGTCACCGCGACCGCCGGCAACATTTGGGCCGTGAACGGCGCCGTCAAAGCCGGACGTTCCTTCATGCAGGATTCTCAAATCTATACCCCGGGCAAGGTCTACGCCGCCGATTTCTGCGTGAACGGAGGCCCCTGCTTGAGCCAGCTCGGCCAGGGTTCCGCCGGCCAGCAATACCAGCATTGGTTCGGCTGCGATAGCGAGACCGGAGACTCCTGCCCGCCGCGGGCCAGCCGCTACGTCTGCCCTCCCGGCTGGGTGATCACCGGCGTCACGTGGTTCGAGGGCATCGGGTCCGGGATATCCGACGCGGGGGACAACATCGGAGTGCAGTGCACCAAGCTATGGTGACGCGCCCGTCATGCGCAACCTGATCCTGCTCGCGCTGGCCGCCGCGGCCGTCTGGATTCACCTGAACGGCTGGCCGTCGCGCCAGGCGGCGCCGGCGAAAAGTTCCGCCTCGACGAGCGCGGGCCCCGAAAACGGCTTATTGCCCGCCTCGACCCCGGCCGAGCCCTCGGCCTCGGCCGCCTTCCTCAAGACCGAAACGGACGGGGTTCCCGAGCCGGATTTCGTCAAAAAAGCGAAGGCCGACATGGCGCGACTCGCCGCGGAAACGCCCGCGAACCCTACCGCCGCGCCCCCGCGCAAGGTCGCGCCGATCATCATCGACGGCAGCGCCTTCGGCTTCCCCAAGGAACCCAAACTAGCCAAGGACGACGACCGCTGATCCCCTCGGGTCTGATCCCCTCGGGTCTTGCGGCCCTTATATTAATCCTTTATACTTAGCGGGCCGAGGACGCCCTTCGTTCACGCGGGGGACATGAAAAGATTCTTTCTTTCGGACGCTTTTTTCGGCGTCGCCCTGTCTTTTGCCGTCCTTTTTTCCTGGTGGAGCGGAACCACCGCGCTTGAGACGCTCGAGCTCAAGTTCTACGATTTCCGGGCGCAGTTCCGCGAGAATATCGCCCCTCCGGACGAGGTCGCGATCATCGCGATCGACGACGACAGCCTCGCGCAGCTCGGGCGTTGGCCGTGGCCGCGCTCGCGCGTGGCGCAGATGCTGGCGCAGCTCTCCTCGTACGGGCCGAAGGTCGTCGGTCTGAACATCCTCTTTTCCGAGCCCGAGCGCAACCCGGCGCTGGCCGAGCTGGACCGCCTGAAGTCGACCTATCAGGTGCTCGTCTCGTCGCGCGCGCTGATCGAGCGCGACCCCGCGAACCCCAAGCTCGCCCTGAAGGCCGGGACCACCTCGCCGCTCCTGCTCGAGCTCGACGAGACGAAGCACCGCCTCGACGAGGACGCGAAGCTGGCCTCCGCGCTCGAGGGCCGCAACGTCATCCTGCCGCTTTTCTTCGACCTCGGCTCCGGCCTCGGGGGCAAGCTGCCCCCGCTGCCCGACGAGGTCTCGCGCTCGGCGATGGTCAAGATGCAGAAGCTCGGCGAGGAGGAGCCCGCGCTCGCCGGCGAGAAAGCCACGATCCCGCTGATCCTTTTCTCGAGCGCGGCGGCCGGCATCGGCCACGTGAACGTCGTGCCGGACCAGGACGGCACGGTCCGCCGCGTCCTGCTGGCGGTCAAGTACGCGGACGTCTACTACCCGTACTACGGCCTCGAGCTGCTGCGGGCGTACCTGGGACTCAACCGCGGGGACGTCAAGATCACCCCCGGCGACAAGATCCAGCTCGGCAAGGTCGAGGCCCCGATCGACGCCTCGGCGATGATGCTGATCACCTACCGCGGGCCCGAGAAGACCTTCCACTACTACTCGTTCTTCGACGTGCTGAACAACAAGGTCAGCCCGGACCTCTTCAAGGACAAGATCGTGCTGCTGGGCCCGACCGCGGTCGGGGTCGGCACGCAGTACGTGACCCCGGTCTCGCGCGCCTTCCCGTCGGTCGAGATCGTCGCGAACGTCATCGAGAACCTGCTGCACAAGAAGTTCCTGAGCCGGCCGCCCTGGAGCCCGCTGGCGGAGCTCGGACTGCTGCTATTCGTCGCGCTGTTCGTCACCTTCGGCCTGCCGCGGCTGAAGGCCGCGATGGGAGCCGTCCTCTCGGGCGCGATGCTGCTGTCGCTGCTGGGCGCGGGCACCTGGCTGTTCGTCGCGCGCAGCGAGTGGCTGAGGGTCACCTATCCCGCGTTCCTGCTCGCGGTCGGCTACATCGTGATCGTGACGAAGCGCTTCCTGATGACCGAGAAGCGCAAGGAGCTCGTCGAGGCCTCCCAGATCGAGACGAATAAGATGCTCGGCCTCTCGTTCCAGGGCCAGGGCATGCTCGACCTCTCGTTCGAGAAGTTCCGCGCCTGCCCGCTGGACGAGACTTTGTCCGACCTGCTCTACAACCTCGGCCTCGACTTCGAGCGCAAGCGCCAGTACAACAAGGCCGTCGCGGTCTACGAGTACATCGCGACCAAGTTCCCGAAGTACAAGGACATCCCGGCCAAGCTGGACACCCTGAAGAGAGCCGCCGAGGGCGCGGTGTTCGGCGGCGCGATCGGCAAGTCCAAGGACGCGACGATCATGGCCGAGGGCGCCGGGATGAAGCCCACGCTCGGGCGCTACACGGTCGAGAAGGAGCTCGGGCGCGGCGCGATGGGCATCGTCTACCTCGGCAAGGACCCGAAGATCAACCGCCAGGTCGCGATCAAGACGATGATGTTCGAGGCCGAGGGCACGCCCGAGCAGATGAAGGAGCTTAAGGAGCGCTTCTTCCGCGAGGCCGAGTCCGCCGGCAACCTGAACCACCCGAACATCGTCCGCATCTTCGACGCGGGCGAGGAAGCCGAGATATGCTTCATCGCGATGGAGCTTCTCGAGGGCCACGATCTGAAGAAGTACACCGATAAGGCCAACATGCTTCCGCTCGAGACGGTGATCGACTACTGCGCGAAGACGGCCGAGGGGCTCGACTTCGCGCACGCGGCCGGAGTCGTGCACCGCGACATCAAGCCGGCCAACATCATGCTGCTGAAGGACGGCACGCTGCGGATCACCGACTTCGGCATCGCCCGCATACAGGCCTCCTCGAAGACCGCGACCGGGACCGTGATGGGCACGCCGTCGTACATGAGCCCGGAGCAGGTCGCCGGCAAGAAGGTGGACGGTCGGGCCGATCTTTGGTCGCTCGGCGTGATGCTGTTCGAGATGAGCTCCGGCGAGAAGCCGTTCAAGGGAGGCGAGGCGATCGGGACCCTGCTGTTCCAGATCGCGAACGACCCGCACCCCGCGCCGACATCTATCCGGCCCGACCTGCCCTCGGACCTGGTCGCGGTGATCGACCGCTGCCTCAAGAAGAATCCCGACGAGCGCTACCAGCGCGGCGGCGAGATCGCGGCCGATCTTCGCAAGATCCTAGAGCGCATGAAGTCCGGGACCCCGCCCCCCAAGCCCCCCGCCCCGGGCCCCCCCCCCAAAGAACGGGAAAACGCCCGTTAGGGGAAGAATGGTGAGCTCGGGGGGGGCGCGG
>CAZMIB010000217.1:0-3846 GCA_964566245.1 uncultured Elusimicrobia bacterium
GGCCAGCGCGCCCGCGCTCGCGGCGCCGCCCGAGGCCGTGGTCGCGTAGGCGCGCCCCCGTTCGTCGAGCACCCAAACGGAGTCGGCTCCGGCCCGCTCCTTGAGGTTGAGCGCGGCGGACTCGATCGTCGCCGGGTCGCGGGTCGCGACGGCCTTCTTGAACGCGAAATCCAAGGCCAGATCGCGGACCGCGGCCTGAAGCGCCGCGCGGCGCTGCTCGAGCGTCGCGGCGAAGGATTGGCGGGCGGCCTCCAGGTCCTCGCGCAGCTCGGCCTCGACGCGCGCCGTCTCGCGGCGGTCTATCACGATCAAGGTCGCGCCGAGCACCGCCGCCTGTATCGCGAGGAACCCGGCCAGGATGCGCAGCGGATAGGAGAACTTCATCGGTAGCTCGCCGCCGCCGGGCGCTTGGAGCTTCGCGCGGGCCTCAATGCCAGCCGCCAGGTCAGTCCGGCGTCCTCCTCCCTCGGGGCGCGCGCGCTTTGGCGCGTGTCCTCGACGGGTTCGGCGAGCCGCTCGTGGAACACGGCCACCTGCACGTCCCCGTTCCTGGGCAGAGGCAGCGCGGCGCGCCCGCGCGCGTCGGTCTTCGCGAAATAAGGGTTCTCCAGAACGAGGATGATCCCGCTCATCCAGTCGTGGATATTGCAGCCGAGCTTGACGACGCCCGGCTTGTCGAAGCGTATCGGATCGGCCGCCTCGCCCTTGTAAAGCGGCAGCTCGAAGGGGCGGGTCGGGGAAAACGAATAGAGGCTGTGATGGATGTTGTCCTTGTTCGGGAAGCGGACGAAGCTGCCGGCCGGGACGGGCAGCACGTGCGGCACCAGCTCCTTGTCGATCTGGTCCATCACGTACTCCCGGGGTTTCCTGGCGGCCGTGGTTTTCATCCCGTAGACGAAGACGACCGCGTCCTGGACGGGCGCGCCCGAGGCGTCCAGAACGGTCGCCTGAAGCGTCGCCGCGGCGGCCGCGCGCGAGAGCAGGAGCAGCGCCGGGCCGAGCAGCGCGATCATGCCCCGAACCTCACGCGGTAGTTGAGCTGCAGGAGCTGGTCCCTTTCGGAGGACGGGCGGATCGCCAGGCTCGGGCTCGCGTAGAGATAAATGTACTCCAGGCTCAATCGCGTTCGCGGGCCGATGTCTCGCTGCCAGTCGGCGGTCACCGCGTAGCCGGACTCGAGCCCTCCGAACACGGCGAAGTGATCGTAGCGCCCCGAGACCGACCAGGGTCCCGACTGGCGCGAGGCGAGGACGTACCATGCCTCCCAGGCTTCTCGGTTTTGGCCCACGGCCGCGCTTCGGCCGTGCATGAACTGAGCTTGCAAGCCGTAGCGCCCGGCGTCGACGCGCCCCCCGGCGTCCCAGAACTGGGTGCTCCAAGCCTTCGCCGGTCCGGTCTTGTCGGTGAAGATGGCGTTCGGGTCGGCGTTATTGTCCCAATAGCCGCCGCCGACGCGCGCCTTGCCGTCGTTCGTGGCGAGCTCGGTGCGGGCGTAGAATCCCGCCCGGCCGTCGAGCTCCCTGAACGGGCGGCTCGGCGTTCCGGCGGGGATATTGAGGGAGTCGTTGAGCTTGGCCTGATAGTCGTGCAGCGCCCAGCCGCGCATGAACAGCAGCCGTCCGGCCTGGTCGGAGCCCTCGAACAGGGCTCCGGTGAACCGCGCGGTCCCGGGCTTCCCCTTCGCCTCCCACGAGGCCTCGGCGCCGTAGGCGCGCACCTCCTCGGCGATCCAGCTTCCGATGACGGACGGGGTCAAGGTCTCGCGCGTGGTCCAGCCCGGCTCGACGTGCTCCCAGGAGATGGGCGGGACGAACGCGCCGGCGCGGAGGCGCACCGGGTGCCCGGAGACTTGCGGCGCTCCCGCCGCGTAGGCCTCGAACAAGCCCACGTCAGCGTTGCCGTCGTCGAAACCCGCGTCGGCGTCGAGCTGGACGTGGAGATCGGGCCCCTGGGGAACGGCGGCGTCGAGGATCAGGCTCGCCTGCGTCACCGCGAAGGCCGGCTGGGAGAGGTTGCCGCCGACGTTGACGGTGTTTTTCCCGCCGAGCCGGAGCTTGTTCGTTCCCCCCAGCAGCCAAGAACGCTCGGGGCTCGTCCACGCGGCCCGCATGTCGATAAGGCCGCTGGTCCGGAGAGCGGACTCGGCGGGCTCCTCGGGCAGATCGAACGGGCCGGCAAGGGCCGGAGCCGCGAGCGCGGCGAGGGCGAGAAGCGGGGCCGCGAGCGCTCGAATCAATCCAGTATGCCGGTCACGGCCTTCGGATCGAAGATGCGCTTCAGGTCGTCCTCCTTCAGCAGCTTCTTGTCGAGGACGAGCTTGGGGACCGTGGTCTTCTTCGCGAGGGCTTCCTTGAAGATCTCGGCGGCCTTGGAGTAGCCGATCACCGGGTTCAGCAGCGCCGCGAGCGACAAGCTCCGGCCGAAGTACTCCTCGCATTTCTCCTTGTCGGCCACGATGCCGCGCACGCAGCGGTGCGTGAACTTCGGCAGGAAGTTGATCAGCATCTGCGTGCCGCTCATCAGGTTATGAGCGCTGAGCGGGGTCATCACGTTGAGGTCCAGCTGGCCGCCCTGCGCGGCGAGCGCGATCGCCGCGTCGTAGCCGACGAGCTGGAAGCAGATCATGTTCAGGCACTCGGCCATCGACGGGTTCACCTTGCCGGGCATGATCGAGGAGCCGGGCTGCACGGCCGGCAGCACGATCTCCGCGAAGCCGGTGGTCGGGCCCGAGGCCAGCAGGCGCAGGTCGTTCGCGATCCGGATCAGCTCGATCGCCAGCTCGCGCAGGCCCGAGGAGACCGCGACCAGCGGCCAGTGGCTTTGCAGCCCCATGCGCGGGTCGTGGGCCTTCTTGAGCGTGAGGCCGGTGATCCGCGACAGGTGGCGTATCGCGAGCTCGCGGAACGCGGCCGAGGCGTTCGCCCCGGTGCCGGCCGCGGTTCCCCCCAGCGCGACCTCCTCGAGCAGGCCGGAGCGCCGGTCCAACTCGCGCGCGGCCTTGCCGACCGCCGCCGCGTAAGCCGCGAACTCCTGGCCCAAGGTGATCGGCACCGCGTCCTGCAGGTGGGTGCGCGCCGACTTCACGATGCCCGAGAACTCCTTCGCCTTCGCGGCCAGCGCGCCCTCGAGGGCGTTCAGGACCGGCGCCAGGGCCTTGAGCTGCCACAGCGCCGCCACGTGCGTCGCTGTCGGGAAGGTGTCGTTCGTCGACTGCCCCATGTTCACGTGGTCGTTCGGGTGCAGCTCCTCGTAGCGGCCGCGGGGCTTGCGCAGGATCTCCAGCGCGCGGTTCGCGATGACCTCGTTCGCGTTCATGTTGAACGAGGTCCCCGCGCCGGCCTGGTAGACGTCGACGACGAACTGATCGAGGTGCCGTCCGGCCAGGATCTCGTCGGCGGCCTTGAGGATCGCGCCGGCCCGCTGCGCGTCGAGCAGCTTCATGTCCTTGTTCGCGAGCGCGCAGGCCTTCTTGATCGAGGCGTAGGCGCGGATCATGGCCGGGTGGGCCTTCTGCCCGCTGACCGGGAAGTTCTCGACCGCGCGCGCGGCCTGGATGCCGTACAGCGCGTCGGCCGGGATGTCCTTCTCTCCGAGGGAGTCCTTCTCGCGCCTCACGGAGCCGTGGTTGGGAACCGAGCTGGAGATCTTTTTCATGGGGTCACCTCGACGATTCGAGGGAAGGATACCAACTTTGGGCGCGGCGTGTCAGCGCGTTTCCTCGACGTCCGCGGCGGCGAGCCAGCCCTTGCTGCCTTCCTTCAGCACTCCGACCTCGAGCCAGGCTCCCTCGGAGCCGAGGATCGAGAGCCGCCGCCCCTCGGGCAAGGTGTACGCGACCGGGAACGT
>CAZMIB010000218.1:0-3845 GCA_964566245.1 uncultured Elusimicrobia bacterium
GCGCGCCGGACCTCGGCCTGGCCGCGCGGCGGGCCGCGGAGATCTTCGGCGCGGCGGCTCCCAGGCCCGAGCAGGCGCCGCCGAGCAGCCTGAATCTCCGCCTCGCGGGACTCGTCCGCTCCGATTCCGGAGGGATCGCGTTCATCAGCGTCGACGGCAAGCCCCAGCGGGCTTTCGAGGTCGGCGAGAAGGTCGCTGACGGCGTCACGCTGCGCTCGGTCCTGGCCGACCGCGCCTTGATACAGCGCGGCGGGGGCGTCGAGAGCCTGCTCTTGCCCGGAGCCGCCGCGGAGGCCGCGGCCGGCGGCGCCAAAGGCGTCCGCCCGGCCGGGGACGGAACGATCGTCGTCTCGCGGCGGCGGGTCGAGGCCGAGCTCGCCTCGGCCGACCTGCTGGACCAGGTCAAGCTCGCGCCGGGCGCGGACGGCCTGACGGTGACTGAGGTGAAGCCGCAAAGCCTGCTCGGCGAGCTGGGGCTGCGCGCGGGGCAGACGCTGCGCTCGGTGAACGGCCGCCCGGTCCGCTCGCTGCAGGACCTGCTCGGCCTGCCGGGCCTCTTGGCCGGCCGGGACAGCGTCGACGTCGAGGTCGTGCTTGGAGGACAAACCCAGCGGCTACGCTACAGGCTCGAGTGATGACGGCGCTCTGGCTCGCCTGCGCCTGGCTTCCGGCGCGGGAGGCGGCCGCCGCCTCCGCGTCCCGGTCCGACGAGGTGCTGCTGAACTTCCAGGACGCCGACATCCAGGCGGTCGTCAAGGCGATGTCCAGCCTCACCGGGGCCAATTTCCTGCTCGACCCGCGCCTGGAGGGCAAGGTCACGATCATCTCCTCCAAGCCGGTGTCGCGCTCGGCCGCCTACCAGATATTCCTGTCCGCGCTGAAGGGGGCCGGCTTCGCGGCCGTCGAGAGCCCGGGCGGCGCGGTCAAGATCACGCGCGTCGGCGAGGCGCGAGCGTCCGCCGGGGTCAACGCGGACCGCCCCGGCAACAGCGGCCGCTGGGTCACCCAGATCGTCTCGGTGCGTCACGCCTCCGCGCCTCAGCTCGCGCAGCTCTTGAAGCCGTTGATGGACCAGGACGCCCAGCTCTCGGTCTACGCGCCGTCGAACACCTTGATCCTGACGGCCCCGGCCGCGAGCGTCAGGAGCCTGCTGAACGTCATCGACGAGCTGGACAAGCGCGACAGCGGCGAGGCGCTGCTGATCCCGCTGCAGAACGCCTCGGCCCTCGACGTCGTCCAGCTCGTGAACCGCTTCACCGAGAGCCCGGACGGCGGCGACAGGCGCTCGACCGTCGTGCCGGACGCGCGCACGAACTCCCTTCTCGTCCGCGCCGACAGCCCCTCGCGCGCCGAGAGCCTGCGCGCGCTGATCGCCAAGCTGGACGTGCCCGCGAAGAGCCCGGGGCAGGCGCGCGTGGTCTACCTGCGCTACGCCGACGCGGTGAAGCTGTCCGAGGTGCTGCGCGGCCTCGCCGCCGGGCATCCCGCCGCGCCCGGAACCCCGGGGGCGCCCGCCGGCGCCGCCGCTCCCGAGGCGTTGATCCAGGCCGACGAGGCCTCGAACGCGCTGATCGTCAGCGGGCCGGAGGGGGCGTACAACAACCTGCGCGACGTGATCGACAAGCTCGACGTCCCGCGGGCGCAGGTGTTCGTCGAGGCGCTGATCGCCGAGGTCACGCTCGACAAGGCGGCCCAATTCGGCGTCCAGTGGGGAGGCTCGGCCGTCGCCGGAAGCGTCTCCGGCGTCGCCGCGACGAACTTCAACCAGGGAGGGACCGGCCTGATAGGAAGCGCCATCGCCCCGGAGGGCCTCGCCGCGGCCGACGGCCTGACGGTCGGACTGCTCGGCGACAAGATCACGCTGCGCGACGGCAGCCAGATCTTCGGCGTCGCGGGCCTGATCCGAGCGCTGGAGCGCGACAGCAAGGTCAACATCCTTTCCACGCCGAACGTGCTGACGCTGGACAACTCCGAGGCTCAGATCATGGTCGGGCAGAACGTCCCGTTCCTGACCGGGCGCTTCGCGCAGGCGGCCGGGACCGGCGCGGAGGTGAATCCTTTCCAGACGATCGAGCGGCACGACGTCGGGCTCACCTTGAGGCTCCGCCCGCAGATCTCCGAGGGCGGCGACGTGAAGCTCAAGATCTACCAGGAGGTCTCGAGCGTCGTCCCGGCCGCGATCGGCGCGCAGGACATCATCACGAACAAACGCTCGCTGGACACCACGGTCACGGTCCGCGACGGGCACATCGTGGTCCTCGGCGGGCTGATCCAGGACACGGTCACCGAGACGATCAGCGCGGTGCCGATCTTGGGGCATATCCCGGTGATCGGGTCCCTGTTCAAGTTCCGCGACCGCTCGAAGAACAAGATCAACCTGATGGTGTTCCTGCGCCCGTCGGTGATCAAGACGCCCGACGACGTCTCGGGCCCGACGCTGGAGCGCTACCGCTTCATCGGCGCCGAGGAGGAAAAAGCGCGCCTGAAGATGGCGTTCCCCCTGCCGCGCTACGAGGGGCCGAGACTGCCGGAGCCCCCGGCTCAGGAGGAGCGGCATGAGCCCAAGCCCGCCCCCTAAGGTGCCGTATCATTTCGCGAAACGGCATGGGGTATTGGTGCTCGGCGGCGGCGAGGAGCCGCTCTCGGTGCGCGTGCGCGAGGGAACGCGCGCTTCGGCGCTGGCCGAGCTGCAACGCGCGCTCGGGGGCCTGCCGACGGACATCGAGGAGCTTTCCTCGACGGCGTTCGAGGCCGAGCTTAACCGCGCTTACGAGCGCGGGATGACTCAGGCGCTGGAGATCGTCGAGGGCTTCGGCGCCGAGGAGGATTTATCCTCGCTCGCGCGCCGCGTCCCGGCGGCCGACCTGCTCGACAGCGAGGACGACGCGCCGGTGGTGCGCCTGATCAACGCCTTGCTCGCGCAGGCGATCCGCGAGGGGGCCTCGGACATCCACGTCGAGCCTTTTCCGGCGCGGGCCCTGGTGCGCTTCCGCGTCGACGGCGTCCTGCGCGACCGGCTGGAGCTTCAGCCGGCTCTGAACCTGCGGGTCGTCTCGCGCGTGAAGGTCCTCTCGCGCCTCGACATCGCCGAGAAGCGCCTGCCGCAGGACGGCGGCCTGGGGCTCAAGATCGGAGGGAAGGCGGTCGACGTCCGCGTCTCGACCTTGCCGACCGGCCACGGCGAGCGCGTCGTGCTGCGCCTGCTCGACAAGCAGGCCGGGCGGCTGGACCTGGCCGCGCTCGGGATGCCGGCGCCGCTTCTGGAGCGCCTCGACGCGCTGATCCATCGCCCGCACGGGATGCTGCTCGTGACCGGGCCGACCGGCTCGGGCAAGACCACCACCCTTTACGCGGCCATGAGCCGGCTCAACGACAAGCGGCGCAACATCGTGACCGTCGAGGACCCGATCGAGTACGACCTCGACGGCATCGGCCAGACCCAGGTCCTCCCGAAGATCGGTCTGACCTTCGCGAGCGCGCTGCGCGCGATCCTGCGCCAGGACCCGGACATCATCATGATCGGCGAGATCCGCGACCTCGAGACGGCCGAGAGCGCGGTGCAGGCGAGCCTGACCGGGCACCTGGTGCTGGCCACGCTGCACACGAACGACGCGGTCGGGGCCGTCACGCGGCTGGGCGACCTGGGCGTCGAGCCGTTCCTGCTCGCGTCGACCTTCCTCGGCGCGCTCGCGCAGCGGCTGGTCCGCAAGCTTTGCCCCGCCTGCCGGCGGCCCCGCGAGGCCCCGGGCGAGGAGCCGTCTTGGGCCGCGGCCGGCTGCGCGGCCTGCGCGGACTCAGGCTACCGCGGACGCACCGGGATCTACGAGCTGCTGGCCGCCGACGAC
>CAZMIB010000219.1:0-3819 GCA_964566245.1 uncultured Elusimicrobia bacterium
TCGCTCCAAAATCAACCGGCCGAAGCAGGCGTTATACGCCGGTCAGAGGACTAGAGCTGCGACCGACAGCGGCCTCGATCCCGACCAAAGAAAGGCCCCGCTCGGCGCGAAAGCCGAACGGGGCCTGGGTGGACCGGAAAGGGCGCTCAGCGCCCGAGCTTCATCTTGATCGTCGTGATGTTGTAGGTCAGCAAGCTCAGGTTCAGAGACTTCGGCATGAGAATGGTCACGTTGAACGACGCGCCGCTGTTGGTCCACGGCGACACGATCCCGCCGATGCCCAGGAAGGAGACGCCGCCGTAGACGTAGGTGCCCTCAAGGCTCTTCGGCACGAACGGGAACGGCACGCGAACCTCGATGTTCGCCGCGGCGACCTTATGCTGAGCCTTGATCAGGCCGCGGTTCGGGATTCCCAGCCCGAGCTCCGGGCCTTCGCCCGTGACGTCCAAGGTCACCGACGGCTGGCCCTCGCAGGAGACGACGGCGGTTCCGCGCAGTTTCTTGTACCACTTCACGAAAATGATATGGCGCTCATGCTCCGTGTACTGCAAGCTCATCGTGCACACGGGAGGGTTGCCCTTCTCCACCGGCTCCATGGTGACCGTGCTCGCGCCCTCGGGCGCGGACGGGGGCGGGACGACGTCCACCAGGCCCTGGGCGCGCAGTTGGTTCATCGGCCGGGCGTCGTCGCCTTGGGCCGAGGCATAAGACGCCAAGCCGGCCAAGGACAGCGCCAGAACCGCGATCGTCGTTCGCTTCATGTGATCCTCCCGGGGCGAGCTCGCCCGATGGAGGGATTTTAGCGCCGCGCCGCGGAGCCGGGCGTGGGCCTAAGGTCCCCCGCGCCGGGCGTTTTTTCGACCTAGGAGGCCTGGGACGTTGGACCCGGGTCTACCACTGGCAACGGCGCGCGAAATCCGATATACAATGAGGGAGCCAGCCATGCGCGAATTCTGGGAGATCATCGGGGCCGTCGGCCTCGCGGACATACTCGACATCGCGTTCGTCGCGAGCCTCCTCTATCTTTTCCTGCTGTGGTTCAAGCGCACGAAGGCGGTGTTCGTCGCGACCGGCATCTTCATCCTGGCGGCGGTGTACATCATCGCGCGCCAGGCGGGCATGGTGCTGACCGCCTGGATCCTGCAGGGCTTCTTCGCGATCTTCCTGATCGCGCTGGTCGTGATCTTCCAGGAGGAGCTGCGCAGCTTCTTCGAGCGCCTCGCGGTATGGAGCCTCGGCCGGCGCGGCTCGAACCCCCTCCAGCCGAAGGAGGTCGAGATTTTGCTGCATACGATCGCGGTGCTCACGCGCGAGAAGACCGGGGCGCTGATCGTGCTGAAGGGCCGCGACCCGCTCGAGCGCCACGTCGA
The DNA here is from genome assembly GCA_964566245.1 of uncultured Elusimicrobia bacterium. GTDB lineage: Bacteria > Elusimicrobiota > Elusimicrobia > CAZMIB01 > CAZMIB01 > CAZMIB01. The sequence goes on from CAZMIB010000219.1 coordinate 1,371, forward strand.
GGGCGGCATCGAGCTGGACGGCAAGCTCTCGGGGCCGCTCTTGCTGAGCATCTTCGACAAGCACTCGGAGGGGCACGACGGCGCGCTCGTCATCGAGCGCGACCGCGTCAGCCGCTTCGCGACGCACCTGCCGCTTTCCAAGGACTTCCCGAAGGTCGCGAACCTCGGCACGCGCCACACCGCCGCGCTGGGCCTGTCCGAGCGCTCCGACGCGCTGTGCATCGTCGTCTCGGAGGAGAAGGGCTCGATCGCGGTCGCGCGCGACGGGGCGATCTTCCAGGTCCGCGACCTGCTGGCCCTCGAGGGCCAGATCGCCGACTTCCTGAAGGAGAAGTCCCCCGCGCCCGACGAGGCCCGCCGCATCGCCTCCTGGCGCCGCAACCCGTTCGAGAAGACGGTCGCGGCCTCGTTCGCGATCGCGCTGTGGCTGATGTTCGTGCAGGGCTTCAAGCCCGCGCGGCTCACCTACACCGCGAGCGTCGAGGCGCTGAACCTCGCCGAGAACATGGAGCTGGAGTCCGTCCAGCCCCCGCAGGTCCAGGTGACCTTGGCGGGCCTGAAGCGCGACTTCTACCTGCTCGACCCGCAGGGCCTGAAGGTCACGGTCGACCTGGACGCGGTGCCGGAGGGCACGCGCCGGCTCTCCGTCTCGGACCAGGGGCTGCGCCTGCCCAAGGAGCTGAGGCTGGTCGCGCTCGATCCGCCGTACGTCGAGGTCCGGCTCTCGCGCGCGCCGACCGGACGAGGCGCGGTGCTCCGCAGCCTGGGCTTCGACCGGAACCCGCGCGCGCAACCCTAGCCCCGAGCCGCCATGGAGCGCCATCCGATACTCGACTTCCTGGCCGAGAAGGGCCGCTCCCTTTCGCCGCTCTTGATCCTGACGCACAACCATCCGGACCCGGACGCGATGGCCAGCGCGTGGGCGCTGGCCTACCTCGCGGACAGGCTGCACCGCGTGCGCTCGCGGATCGTCTACGGCGGGATCATCGGACGCATGGAGAACCGGATGATGGTGCGCCTGCTCCATCTGCCGATCCATCCGGTGCGCCCCGAGGACTTCGAGCGCTACGCCTCGGTCGCGCTCGTCGACACCCAGCCCCCGTTCCAGAACAACCGCTTCCCGCCGAACCGCCGCGCGACCGCGGTGATCGACCATCACGCGCGCAACCCGCGCACCCAGGCCGAGCTGGTGCTGATCGACGAGGAGGCCGGCGCGACCACGACCTTGCTGGCCGAGGCCCTGGCCGCGTCGGGACTGACGGTCCCGTCCGCGCTCGCGACCGCGATGGTCTACGGGATCGGCTCGGAGACGCAGAACCTGGGCCGTGAGGCCGGCCCGCGCGACATCGAGGCCTACCGCCGGCTTTTCCCGCGCGCCGGGGTACGCACGCTCTCGAAGATACAGAACCCCCCGCGGCCGAGCTCGTTCTTCCACACCCTCGGCAAGGCGATCCACCGCGCGTTCACGATCCGGGACGTGATCGGCGTGCACCTCGGCCCGGTGCCCAGCCAGGACATCGTCGCGCACATGGCGGATCTCCTGATGACGCACGAGGGGATGCGCTGGGCGATCGTGACCGGGCGCGCCGAGGGGCGGCTCTACGTCTCGCTGAGGACGCGCGACACGCGCGCCGAGGCGGGGCGGCTGTTGTGGCGGCTGCTCGGCGCGGGCACCTCGGCCGGCGGCCACGGCATGATCGCGGGCGGCTCGATCGTGGTCGGCCTCGAGGCCCCGGAGGAGGACTGGCGACGGGCCGAGGAGTCGCTGACCGCCTCGTTCCTGCGCAGCCAGGGACTCGCCGAGCCGTACGAGCTGGCCTACCCCTTCCAGGAAGTCCGCGATGACGGGCGCTACGGCGGAGGCGGCGGCTTCCCCGGCGGCGCGGAGCTGCCGGAGAAGTCCGCCTGAGACGTCAGGGCTTGGACGGTACCTTCACGTACAGCTCGTAGGACCCGCGGACGAGGTCCAGCAACTTGTTGTCGGAGGGATACCGGGCATCGATGACGACACCCCCCGACGCGCAAATCAAATGCTCGGCGCCCGCCTTATAGCAGTTGGTCATGTAACCCACGCCGATCATCGTCGGATCGGTGTACATCAAATAGCCGTCGTCCGGCAGATGCACCGACCCTTTCTCCCAATAGCCGATCCGCCCGAACGGAGTCTCACCCTGCTCGTGCACGCCCTTGAACCCGCCGCGCAACGCGTCGGCGCCCGCGGACGGGCTCGAGACCTGTATCTCCAGCCAGCCCGTCCCGAGGGGGCGCTCTAGCCACCGGGCATCGTAAACGCCCACCCCGCCCTCCTCGTCCGCGACTTGGGCGACGAGGCGCCCGCGGCCGACCCAGGCCTCCCTCGGGGGCTCCCCGACCCCCCAGGCCCCCTTGCCGCCCGTTTCGCCCGGGGGGCGGATCTCAGCGGCATTCAGTTGAGCGCTATCTTTTCCAC
>CAZMIB010000220.1:0-3808 GCA_964566245.1 uncultured Elusimicrobia bacterium
CGCCGCGCTCGACGCCCGGGCCGACGGACGTCGCCTCTACGACGGGGCGCTTGATCAGGGCACCGAGCCCACCCAGGCCGCGGAGGGCCCCGCGGTGAAAGCCGTCTCGACGCGCGGCAAGTACGTTTTCGCCGCGGCCAAGGCCCAAGTCTCGCCTGACCAGCCCGCCGTTCCCCCCGCCGAGCCGACGGCCCCGCCTCCGCCGGCTCCCAAGTCCGAGCTCAAGACCGAGCCGGAGTACGCCGGGCCGTCCGGCGGCTTCGCGAATGGCGCCAAATGGGGCGTCGGCCTCGGCGTCTCGGTCTATACGACGACGCTGGAGATCGCGGTCCCCTTCCTCGTGCTCCCGGTGGCCGGCTGGTTCATCGGCGGGGTGATCGTCCTGGCGGGCGCGGCGATCGCGATCGCGACCGCTCTGGTGATGGGGCTCGTGGGCGGCGTGATCGGCCTGTTCCGCCGCCGGAAATAGAGCCCGCCGCGGACGGGGCCTCCCGGAGCCACCTTGTATTTGGTATATTGCCGCCCCATGAACAAACTGCTCGGTCTTCTTCTCGCGTCGGTCCTCGTTTCAATTTCTCGCGCGGCGACGACGCCGCTCGAATCCACCGTCAATCCGCGCGCCGACGGGCGCCAGACCTACGACGGAGGCTTGACCCAGGGCAACGAGCCCGTGCAGGCCGCGGAGAGCCAGGCGGTGAAGCCCGTCTCCTCGCGCGACAAGTATATTTTCGTCGCTCAGAAGCCCCAGTCGGAAACGGCGGCCCCTTCCTCCAAGAAGGCGACCCCGGCCCCGGCTCCCGCCCCCAAGACCGAGACCGCGGCGGCGGCCGACACGGAACCCTCCGGCCCCTCGGGCGGCTTCGGCAACGGAGCCAAGTGGGGCGCCGGCCTGGGCTGGAAGTTCTTCAAGCTGATGCTCTACTTCGCGGCGCCCTTCCTGCTGATCCCGGTCGTCGGCTGGTTCGTCGCGGCCGCCCTCGTCATCCTCGGCGCCGCGGTCGGTCTCATCATCGCCGTTCTGATGGGCTTGTTCGGTGGAATCGCGGGAGCGATCCGCCGCTGAACAGAAGTCGTATTTTCGTACGGCGGGAACCGATCCCCTTTCGCGCGAGGCGCGAAAGGGGATCGTCTTTAGGAGACGGCGTTGGATTGGCGGGCGATCTCGTAAAGCAGGACGGAGCAGGCGCAGGAGGCGTTCAAACTGTCGACGCCTCCCGGCGCCTGCGGTATGCGGACCAGCTCGTCGCAGTGCTCGCGCGTCTTCTGCCTGAGCCCCTCGCCTTCCGAGCCGATCAACAACAGCACCGGGCCCTGGAACTTGACCTCGGCGAGGGGCTTGCCCTCCAGGGCGGCCCCGTACACCCAGAAGCCCTTCTCCTTCAAATCCAGGATCGCCTGGTTCAGGTTGATCACCGAGACGACCTTGACCTTCTCCAAGGCCCCCGAGGCCGCCTTCTGCACGGTCGGGGTAAGCTGGACCGAGCGGCGCTCGGGGATCAGGACGACCGAGCCGCCCAGGCAGGCCGCCGAGCGCACGATCGCGCCGAGGTTGTGCGGGTCGGTGATCTCATCGAGACCCAGCCAGACCGTCCCCGGCCCCGGAGTCTCCTGGGCCAGAACATCCGACATGTTCAGCATGCGGGGCGCCTCGGCCTCGAGGATCACGCCCTGGTGGTTGCCGCCCTTCGAAAGCCGCCGCAGCACGTCGTCGCCGACCGCGCGCACCTCGATCCCCCGCTTGCGCGCCAGCTCGACGATCTGCCGGGACGCCGGATCGCCCGCCTTCCGCCGCATGTAAAGCCGCTTCGCCGAGCGCGAACCCTTCAGCAGCTCGAGCACCGGATGCACCCCGTAGATCAGCTGAAGCTCGTCGTCCGATCCACCCGTCTCCTCGTCTCTCATGCTTTCCTCACCAGGCGCGAGCCTTCCGGAGTATCCTCGACGTAGTAGCCCAGCTCGACGATCCGCGAGCGCAGCACGTCGGCCGCGGCGAAATCCTTGCGGCTCCTCACTCCCTCGCGCTCCTTGATAAGCTCGAGGACGGTCGCGGGCGGGGGACGGCGCGTCAGTTCATCGAGCCCCAGCCCCAGCACGCGGTCGAAACTTCCAAGAAGCGCTCGGCGCGTCGCCGGCGGAAGATCGGCCGACGAGCGCGCGACGGACCAGGCCAGGCTCAGCGCCTTCGGCATGTTCAGGTCGTCGGCGACCGCGGCGATGAACGCCTCTTGAAGGCCCGGCGCCGCGTCGGCGGCGCGGCCGTCGGCCTCCTGCTCCAGCCGCCAGTAATGCGTGCGCAGCGTGTCCAAGCTGCGCTGGGCCGCGTCCATCGCCGCCCAGCCGAACTCGAGCTGGGTCCGGTAATGGGCCGTCAAGCAAAGATAGCGGTACGCCAGCGGATCGTAGGGGGCCTTGAGCGCGTGGTTCTTCCCCTCCTCGATCAGCCTGTCCAAGGTCAGGAAGTTGTCGGCCGACTTCGCCATCTTGGCCTTGCCGCCAAGAACAAGGAACTCCCCGTGCAGCCAGAGCTTGGCCAGCGGCTTGCCGGTCGCCCCCTCGGCCTGGGCGATCTCGTTGGTGTGGTGCACCGGGATATGGTCGATGCCCCCGCAGTGGACGTCGAAGGTCTCGCCGAGCGTATCCATCGACATCGCGCTGCACTCGATGTGCCAGCCCGGAAAACCCCTTCCCCACGGCGAGTCCCACTCCATCTGCCGTTTTTCGTTCTTCGGCGAAAACTTCCAGAGGGCGAAATCGGTCGGATTCTTCTTCTCCGGGCTGGCCTCGACGCGCGCCCCGGCCTTCAGCCCCTCCAAATGCTCGGCCCCGGCCAGCTCGCCGTACCGGGGGAACTTGGCCGTGTCGAAGTAGACGCCGTCCGAGGTCCGGTACGTCAGCCCTTTCTTCTCCAGCGCCTGGATCAGCCGAATCATGTCCCAGCGCGCGTCCGGCTTGAAGACGTAGTCGGTCGCCTTCACGACGACGTCCGGCATGCGGCAGTTCAGGCGCTCGTAATCCTTGAAAAAGGCCGCGGTATAGAACTCCGCGATCTCCCACGCCGTCTTGCCCGTGCGCCTGGCGCCGACCTCCATCTTGTCCTCGCCGGTGTCCGCGTCCGAGGTCAGATGGCCGACGTCGGTGATGTTCATCACGTGCTTGACCTGATAGCCAAGCATCCCGAGACCGCGGCCAAGAACGTCCTCGAAGATGTAGGTGCGATAGTTGCCGATATGCGCGTAGTTATAGACGGTCGGCCCGCAGGTGTACAACCCGACCTGCGGCGTATGAATCGGCGCGAGCAACTCGAGCTTTCGGGTCAGCGAGTTATGGAGTTTTATCGGCTCAGGCATAGCGGGAGTCTAGAAAATAGGCGGCCGGGAGTTCCGTCCGCCCGCGAAAGGCTCAGGCGCCCAGAAGGACCGTCGCGACGGCGTGGCAGGCTATCGCTTCGCCGCGGCCGATCTCGCCCAGGCCCTCGTTGGACTTCGCCTTCACGTTGACGTCGGCGATCGGCAGGCCCAGGATCGCGGCCAGGCTCTCGCGCATCGCCTCGTAGTGCGGGCGCAGGCGCGGCTCCTCGGCGACGATCGTCAGGTCGACGTTGAGCGGCCGGCCGCCGCGCCGGGAGACCTCCCCCAAGCCCTTGGCCGCGATCCCGCGGCTGGAGTCGCCGCGCCTCCTGGCCTGGCCCGGCGGGGAAAACGGGCTTTTTACCGGCGAAGAGGTGAGCGGTCTCGACTTGAAGGGCTGCAACTGGGTCGTGCTGTCGGCCTGCGAGTCGGGGCTCGGCAGGTCGGTGGGCGCAGGCCAA
>CAZMIB010000221.1:0-3806 GCA_964566245.1 uncultured Elusimicrobia bacterium
GGCCTGGCGGTCGAAGGGGTTGGCCTCGCGGCGCGCGGCGATGTAGGCGCGCGGGCCGGCGGCCAGGGCCGGCAGCGCGAGCACCGGCAGCGGATAGTCGGTCCCGAAGATCAGGCGCGCCGCCAGCTCCGGACGGCGGCGCAGAGCGAGCAGCATGCCGGCGCGGTTCGGAAGCGTCAGCGCGGAGACGTCCGCGTACAGGTTCGGGTAGGACCGGACGAGCGCCTCGAAGACCGGCAGGTTCCTCTCGAACAGCACCAGGCCCCGGCTCATCCCGTGCGCGGCGACGACGGTCACGCCCTCGTCCAGCGCCGGCCTGAGGCGGGACGGCTCCCCGGCCGACTGGTCGCGGCCGTGCAGGCTGAACTCGTAGCCGACGTGCGAGAGCATCGGAAGCTTGAGCCTCGCGAGCGCCCTATAATAAGGAAGAAATCGCCGGTCGGCGGGGTCGAAGCCCTGGGCGTTGGGCAGGAGCTTCACGAGGACGGCTCCCAAGGCCGCGCAGCGCTCCAGCTCGTCGAGCGCGTCGCGCCGCGCGGGATTCACCGACGCGCCGGGCAGCAACGAGGGACGCCCGCGGCAGGCGTCGAACAGGCACCCGTTGGAGACCATGAACGAGGTCGCGCTTTCGTCGAGGCGCCCCGCGGCGTCGTAGACCCCGTCCATCGCGAGCAGGACCGCCCGGCCGACGCGACGCGACTCGCCGAGCAGGCGCGTCAGCCGCTCGAGGTACAGGGCGTTCGCGCGCTCCGGCTGGTCGAGCGGCAGCCCGAGCCCGCGCGCGAGGCCCCGCGTGAGCCAGCGGCGCAACATCGCCTCGGAGACGCGGCAGCCGTTCGAGGGAGTGGGCAGGGCCGCGAGATGGACGTGGTGGTCGGTGAGCTCCTTCACGCGGCGCCTTCCTCGCGCGCCTCGGGAAGCGCCGCCCGGTCCGCGATCCGGACGAAGCCTTCGTCGTCGATAAGCGCGACGTCGCCGGTCGCGAACCAGCCGTCCTTGAGCGCCGCGCGCGTGCGCGCCTCGTCGCCGAGGTAGCCGAGCATCACGTTGGGCCCCTTGACCAGCAGCAGGCCGCTCTCGCCCGGAGGCCGCGGAACCCCGCTTTCGGGATCGACGACCTTCATCGTGACGCCGGGCAGCGGATGGCCGAGCGTGCCCGGCTTGCGCCCGCGCTGGCGGACGCCCTGGCGGCGGAAATCCGGGACGTTGACCGCGCCGACCGGGGACAGCTCGGCCGACCCGTAGCCCTCCAGCGGCCGCGGGCCGAACCGCGCCTCGAAGGCCTCGGCGAGCTCGGGGCGCAGTGTTCCGGCCACGGCGAACACGTGGCGCAGGCTCGAGAACCGTCCCGGCTCGACCCGGCTCAGGCAGGCCTCGAGGAAGGCCGGCGTCGCCGGCAGGATCGTCGCGCGATGCTCCTCCGCGAGCGCTCCGGACGCGCGCGCGTCGAGCGGGCCCGGGCCATAGACCGCGCCCGCGCCGGAGACCAGCGGGAACCACAGCGTCCCGGTGAAGCCGGACGCGTCGTGGAACGGGAGCACGCCGAGAACCTTGTCGGCCGGAGAGACGTCGAAGAGCTGGGCCAGCGCCTCGATGTTCGACAGGATGTTCGCGTGGCTCAGCATCACGCCCTTCGCCGGCCCGGGGGAGTCGCTCGTGAAGATGACCGTCGCGAGCGCGTCGAGCGGCTTGCGCGCGCGCCGCAGCGCCGTCCGCTCCAGCAGGAAAAAGGGAGCCAGCGGCAGGACGCAGTAGAGCAGCGCCGCGGCCGGAAGCGAGAGGCGCGCGAGCGCGTCCTCCAGATAGACCGGCTCGGGGAGGTTCCAGCCGAGCGTCCGCGCGAAGCGGCGGGAGGTGACCACGGCTCGCGCGCCGGCGCGGCGCGCCGCGGCGAGCGCTTCCTCCTGCGGCAGGGAGTAGTCGAGGTTGACCGTGACCTTTCCCGCCATGGACAGCGCGACGTTCGCGAGCGCGCCGCCGACCGAGGGGGGAAGGAGGACGGCGGCGCGCTCCTCGGGGATCACGCGCGCGAGCGAGCGCGAGAGCAGCAGGGCCGCGGTCAGGGCCTGGCCGCCGCTGAGCCGCTGGCCGAACGAGTCGGCCAGCGCGGGTCCGAACCAGCGGCGCCGCGCCGAGCGCGCGAACTCGATCGGCAGGGGCGCCCGGTCCGCGAGCCTCCGGGCGAAGGCCTCCGAGCCCAGCTCCTGTATCGCGCGGCGGACGCCCGCCGCGTCCGCGCCCGGCGGAAGCGGGGCGCCGAATCCGACGGTCACCGGGTACGGCAGGCGGCGCGGGGTCTTCCACAGGAACCGCCCGCCGCTGAAGCTGAAGATCGAGCCCCAGACCCCGCCGAGATGGACCGGGACGATCGGCGCGTCGAGCCCCTCGATGATGCGCTCGAAGCCGCGCTTGAACTTGAGCATGTTGCCGGTGCGCGTGATCGAGCCCTCGGCGAAGATGCAGACCGCGTCGCCGGCCTCGAGGGCCGAGCGCGCGGCCAGGAGCGAGCCCAGGATGCGGCGCGGCGTGTCGCCGTCCGCGATCGGTATCGCGCCCATCATGCGGAACAGGGGATGCAGCAGCCAGTGCTCGTAGTACGGCCGGTACATCAGGAAGCGCACCGGACGGCGCGCCGCGGCCCCGATCAGCAGGGCGTCGGCGAACGAGACGTGATTCGCGACCAGGAGCGCCGGGCCCCGGTCGGGGACCTTCTCCGCGCCCAGGACGTCGATCTTGTAGAGGCTGTGGGCGATGAGCCACAGCGCGAGCTTGACCAGGCGGACCGGGAGGCTCTCGCCGGAGGGGGGCAAGATCAGCGTGTGGGGCGCAGGCGATAGCCGAGGCCCGGGACGGACTCGAGCACCGCGCCCGAGATCTCGCCGAGCCGGTCGCGCAGGCGGCTGACGGCGACGGCGACCTGCTGGTCGCGTACCTCGTTGTTCCAGACGTGGCGGATGAGCTGCTCGGTCGACACCGGGTGCGGGGAGTGATGGGCCAGCATCCAGAGCAGAAGGAACTGCTTCTCCGGCAGGGGCGGCGTCTCGCGCTCGCCGATCCAGGCCAGCCTGTCGGCGCGCGAGAGGCGCAACTCGCCGACCTTCAGCACGCCGCGCGCCGGCGGCCGCGCGCGGACTTTGCGCAGCAGGGCCTGCACATAGCCGACCAGGGCCTGCGGGCGGTACGGCTTCTCGATGTAGAGGTCGGCCCCGGCCTCGACCGACTGGAATCGGTCCTCGAGGGCCGTGCGGTTGCCGGTGAGGATCACGACCGGGATCTCGCGCGTGTCGGGATCGGCCTTAAGTTCGCGGCAGACCTCGGCGCCCTCCTTCTCGCGCTCGCCGAGCATCCAATCCAGCAGGATCAGATGGGGCTTCTCGCGCCGGGCGATCTCATGGATACCCGCCGGCGACTCGAGCTCGACGACCTTCGCCTCCGGGATGCCGCCCTTAAGCAGCCCGCTGAGCAGCACCCGCTGGTCGGGGTCGTCGTCGACGACGAGGAACTTGGGCATGGCCGTCCGTCAAATATATCATTTTGAACCGCCCGTCCTGAGTTGGGTGCGGAGAGCGCCGGCGTAGCGCGAGGTGGATGCCCCTGCGCGGGCGGCGGGCGAACCGGCGGGGGCTTACGCTCGCTGCGTCCTCAGGGGCCGCGCGCTCGGGCCTCCGCCCGCCGGAGGCGGGCGACCGGGGGCCCCTCGGGGTTCCCGCCTCGGCCGATCTATGAAGCCGAGACGGGCCCCCGACACCCCCTGGTATGGACGAGCCTGTCAAACCTCGCGTCGCACCGTCGTTCCTTCCCGGCCC
>CAZMIB010000222.1:0-3789 GCA_964566245.1 uncultured Elusimicrobia bacterium
TCGCCGCGCGGCGGCACAAGCGAGAAGGCCAGCCCCAGGCAGGCGGCGGCCAGCAGCCCGCGCGGCAGGTGGCGCGGCTCGCTCACCTTGCGGCCTCCAGCGGGCGCAGGCGCGCGAGGAAGTGCGTCGCCAGCCCGAAGGCCACCAACGCGCAGGCGACGTACGGCAAAAGCCAGCCGGGGTTCTCGACGACCTGCAGCACCGAGAGCCGGTCGCCCTGGCCGAAGCTGGCCTGGTAGAAGGTCTTTCCGCCGTAGCGCAGCGGGTGGTTCATGTAGATCTTGACGTCGCGGCCCTCGCCGCGAGCCGGATCGTCGAGCCGGACCAGGCTCGCGAAGTTCCGCGGGACGTCGGTGCCGGGATAGATTTCATGCGTGAAATTCTTCAGCGTCAGCGAGAAGGGCAGGTAATAGCGGCGCGGGCGGATCGCGAGCCGCCAGGTCCGCCCGTCCAGGGTGAACGACTGGGGCGCCTCGACGGCGGTCGAGAGCAGCCAGCAGCCGAGGCTGCGGTCGCCCGCGAGGGCCTCGACGTAGGCCGTGGCCTGGTCGGCCTGGTCGTCGGCGCGGACCGGCGGCAGCTCCCGGACCGAGAACCGCGTGCCGGGCCCGGAGGTCGCCATCGGCGGCGGCGCCGAGGCGGCGCGCGGCTCCAGCGCCGCGTTCGGGTAATAGCGCTTGATCAGCAAGGTGAACGGCAGGCGCGGGTCCTCGATCCGCTCGCGGCGCGAGACCACGGACTCGGGCACGCTGACGACGTCGTCATGGTCCGGGGCGCTCGCGTCGATGATCGCGAGCTCCACCTTGCGGAAGCTTTCCGCGTAGCCGCGCGTCGCGCCGACCGGGATATCCATGTGGCTCTCGACCGCGAGGAAGGCCGTCTCGAACTCCCCGATGAACAGCAGGATCAAGCCGAAGTGGACGACCCACAATCCCGCCTTGCGCCAGCTCAGCTCCAGGCGCTCGAGGTGCGCGGCCACCAGATTGACGAGCAGCACGGCGCCCACGAGACCCCCGCCGGGGAACACCGGGACGCTCCGTCCAAGTCCGGGAAGCCGGCCCCAGACGAGGGGGCCGCGGATGTAAAGGTCGACGGCCTCGAAGGTCCCGAGCCGCGTCTGGGCCACGGTGCACGCGGCCACCAGGGCCATCAGCGCGCCGAGGCAGGCGACGGTCAACTCCAGCGACGAGAGCGCTCTCCAGGCGAGCTTCCAGGCGGGTCGTTTCACGCGGGCTTCAGGCTCCCCAGGAAGCGCAGGAAGGCGGGCTTGGCCGAGCCGACCGAGCCGTCGCCCCCGGTCAGCTTGAAGAACCAGGTCTTCTCCCCCGCCGCGATCATGCCCCCGACCACGCGGCTCGCCTCCCCTCCCGGCGCCGCGCCCTTGAAGTCGACGACGAGCACCTTGCCGGCGGGGCTCGCCACGCGCTTGGACGCCGCATCGAGCCCGGCCTCGTCCAACGGCTCGAGGCCGATCTGACCGCGCCAGCGGTTCACGTTCGCGAGGTTTCCCCCGGCCGTCCCGGGAAGCGCGACGACCGAGACCTCCGCGCCGCGGCCGGCCTCGAACGTCGCGAGCCGCATGCCGGAGGCCGGCTTCTCGCTCCAGCCGGCCGGAACCGTCCAGGCCAGCCCGTTCGAGGACGACGCAACGGCCTCTGACGGCGTAGCGGCCTCCGGCCGAGAAGGCTCGGCCGTCGCCGCAAGCGGCGCCTCTTTCGACGCCCGGTAGTAGGTGATTCCCTCGCGCCGGCAGCCCGAGAGCGCCGCCGCCAAGACCCAAAGGACAAGCCGCCCGTTCGTCATCGCCTCATTTTACCATTCAGGCCCGATCAGTCGCGAGGGCCGAGGGGCAGCGGATCGTGAACTCGGTTCCCTGGCCGGGCTCGGAGAGCGCGAACAGGCTGCCCCTCATCGCCTGCATCGCCTGCTGGCAGAAGGTGAGGCCGAGTCCGGTTCCCTGCACGCGTCCCTCGCGCCGCGCCTTGGCTTGATAGAACCGGTCGTAGACGAACGGCATGTCCTCGGGCGCGATGCCGCGCCCGGTGTCCTTCACCGACAAGGAGACCTGCCCGTCCGATGCCGCGCGGCCGGTCACGGCCACCGCGCCTCCCTCGACGTTGTACTTGATCGCGTTTTCGATCAAGTTCTGGATCACGCGGGCGAGGAGGCCGCGGTCGGCCAGGGCGAGGAGCCCTTGCGGGACGTCCAACGACATGCGCAGGCCGCGGGCCGCGGCGCCCGGGGCCTGCTCCTCGACGACCTCGGCCGCGAGAGCCCCGAGGTCGATCGGCTGGAGCTCGACCGGCATCAGGCCCGCGTCGAGCTTCGCGATGTCGAGGTAGAGGTTCAGCAGCTCCAGCATCCGGTCGCCCGAGCGCCGGCTCAGCTCCACGAGCCGCTTGAGCTCGCCGGCGAGGGCCTCCCCCTCGGGCGCCTCGGCGAGGGCTCCGAGGGTGCCCATGATCACGGTCAGCGGCGCGCGGAGGTCGTGCGCGATCATGTGCCGCCAGTCCTCCTTGTGGCGCTCCAGCTCGACCTGGGCGCTGTCGTCCTCGATCAAAGTCAGGTAGCCCGGGCGGCCGTCGAGCCATTCCCCGCGCATCCTCAGGCAGCGTATGCGCAGGCCTTTCAACGCGTGGGTGATCGCGGCCTGGGTCGAGCTCTTGTCCCGCAGCGGGCAGTTCTCGACGCACGCCCGCAGCCCCGGCGTGGGCAAGGCCACCGACATCAGCTCGCAGATCGTGGCCCGCTCGGTCTGGGCGGCGGTGACGCCCGTCATCCGCTCCGCGGCGGGGTTGAGGTAAAGGACCCTGAAGTCCGAATCCGAGAGGCAGACGCCGTCCGACAAATCATCGAACAGCCAGGTCAGAAACTCCTGGGATAGACCGTTCATGACGTTCTCCGTCGACCGTGGCGCTGATCTCTCCAATCAGTAGAGTGCAACGCTTCGGCCAGGGAGCCGGAGCGCTATAGAGCCTTGAGGATGGAGGCGGCGAGGTCGGAAAGGGTGGCGTCGCGCGCGCCGAGGACGAGCACCAGGTCGCCGGGGCGCGCCTCGCGAGCGATCTCCTCGACGATCGCGGGGCGGCTCGGGACGTGGCGCGCGCGCAGCCCGGAGGCCGCGAGCGCGTCGGCGTAGTCCCTCGCCGAGATGTCCTTGGCGGTCGTCCCGCCCGCGTAGTAGATGTCCGGCAGCCACAACGCGTCCTCGGGGCCGAGCACGTCGCGGAACGCGCCCAGGAGCTCGGCCTTCATGAATCGCGCCGGGCCGAAGCCGTGGAGCTGGAACACGGCCAGCACGCGCTTGGACCGGAGGCGCGCGGCCGCGAAGACGGCCCGCAGCTTCTCCGGGTTGTGCGCGTAGTCGTCGACGACCTCCACCCCGCGCGCGCGTCCCACGACCTCGAAGCGGCGGCCGATCGTCTCGTAGCTCTCCAGCGCGGCCGCCGTCTCCGCGAGCGGCACGCCGAGCTCCAGGCAGGCCGCGGCCGCGGCGAGGGCGTTCTCGGCGTTGTGCCGCCCCGGGGCGGGAAGCTTGAAGCGGACCCCATCCACGGCGAAGCTGACGGCGTCGGGCGCGAGCTCGAGGGATCGGCCGCGCAGCGTCCCCGCCTCGAAGCCGAAGGTCAGGCCGCCCGGCTCGAACTCCGCGAGGCCGGGGGCGTCCGCGTTGACGACGAGGCGCTCGCTGTTGCGGCGGAATATCCGGAACAGCTCGAGCAGCTCGGCCGGCTCCTTATGGTCCTTGCTGACGTTCAGCAGCACGCCGAGGGAGGGCGCGTAGCGCGG
>CAZMIB010000223.1:0-3782 GCA_964566245.1 uncultured Elusimicrobia bacterium
ACCGGCGAACACTTATCGGCGGCCGGTAGTTGGCGGCTCCCCGGCGGGGGGCCCTCTAAATGGTGGGCCAGCGCGTGCAGGCCCGTGCCGGCCGGTATCAGGTGCCCGATGATCACGTTCTCCTTCAATCCCTCCAGCCGGTCGACCTGGGCCGTCGAGGACGCCTCGGTCAGCACCCGGGTCGTCTCCTGGAAGCTCGCGGCCGAGATGAACGAGGTCGAGGAAAGCGCCGCCTTCGTGATCCCGAGCAGGATCGCCTCGGCCTGGGCCGGCCGGCCTCCCTTGGCCTCGGTCTCGCGGTTCGCGCGCGCGAAGGCGCGGCGGTCCACGATCTCTCCCTTGAGGAACACGGCGTCGCCCGGCTCCCCGATCTTCACGTTCGAGAGCATGCGCCGGACGATGACCTCCAGGTGCTTATCGGCGACGGCCACGCCCTGCAGGCGATAGACCTCCTGGATCGCGTCGACCAGGTACTCCTGGACCGCCTTGGCGCCCTTCACGCGCAGGACGTCGTGCGGGTCGATGGCCCCGTCGGTCAGCGGCTCCCCGGCGTCGACCGCGTCCCCCTCGTAGACCATGAGGTGCAGCCCGCGCGGGATCGCGTACTCGTAGGCGACCGCGGTCGCCTCGTCCCTGACGGTCACCTTCGCGAGGCCCCGCGGCGTGGTCCCGAGGGAGACGATCCCGCTTATCTCCGACACGATCGCCGGCCGGCGCGGGCGCCGCGCCTCGAACAGCTCGGAGACGCGCGGCAGGCCGCCGGTGATGTCGCGCGAGCGCGCGGCCTCCTGCGTGATCTTCGCGAGGACGTGCCCCTCCCGGACCGCCTGCCCGTCCTCGACCAGCAGGATCGTGTCGATCGGCAGCGGGTAGCTTCCGGCCGTCTTGCCGTCGCTCTCGACGACCACGCGCGGATTGAGCCTCTCGGCGCGGTGCTCCATGATCTTGCGCTCGACCGCCCCGGTGATGCGGTTGCGCTCCTCCCGCAGCGTGAGCCCCTCGCGCACGTCCTGCAGCCGCGCGACGCCGGCCCGCTCGGCGATGATCGGCAGGCTGTGCGGGTCCCAGGTCGCCAGCGTCTCCCCGGGCCCGACCGTCCGGCCGTCCTCGACCCTGAGACGCGCCCCGTAGGGAATCCGGTGCTCCTCGACCGCGCCCCCGGGCGCATGCGCGAGGATCAAGGCGTTGCGCGACGCGCACAGGACCCGGCCGTCGGCCGCCTCGAGGGTCCTGACGCCCCGGAGCTCGACCTTGCCCCCGGCGACGGACACCGCCTGGCTGCGGGTGATCGCGCGGCTCGCCGCGCCTCCGATATGGAAGGTCCTCAGCGTGAGCTGGGTGCCCGGCTCGCCGATCGACTGGGCCGCGACGATCCCGACAGCCTCGCCCGTCTCGACCGGCTTCCCGGTCGCGAGGTTCATCCCGTAGCACTTGGCGCAGAGGCCGCGCTCGGCCTCGCAGGTCAGCGGCGAGCGCACGCGCACCGCCTCGATGCCCGCCTCGGCGATGCGCCGCGCGGTCTCGGCGTCGATCATCTCCCCCGCGCGGCACGGCGGTTCCCCCCTCGCGCCGAGAGCCACGTCGTCGGTCGCGACGCGCCCGAAGAGGCGATCCTCCAGGGGCTCGATCGTCTCGTCGCCCGAGGTCAGCGCCGATATAAGGACGCCGTTCGGCGTCCCGCAGTCCTCCACGGTCACGACGACGTCGTGCCCGACGTCGATGAGGCGGCGCGTCAGGTAGCCGGCGTCCGCGGTCTTCAGCGCGGTATCGGCCAGGCCCTTGCGCCCGCCGTGCGTCGAGATGAAGTACTCGAGGACGGTCAGGCCCTCGCGGAAGTTCGAGACGATCGGGGACTCGATGATCTCGCCGACGCCCCCGGTCAGCTTCTTCTGGGGCCTGGACATGAGGCCGCGCATGCCGGCGAGCTGGCGTATCTGCTGGCGCGAGCCGCGCGCCCCCGAGTCCGCCATCATGTAGATCGTATTGAAGCGCGGGCGGCCGGGCGCGTACGAGCGGCGCCCCTCGGAGCGCATCTCCTCGAACATCCGGTCGGCGACCTGGTCGGTCACGCGCATCCAGATGTCGATGACCTTGTTGTAGCGCTCGGACTCGGTGATCGCGCCGGCCTTCGCCTGGCGCTCGATCTCGCGGACCTCGCGCCTCGCGAGCGCGACGAGCTCCTGCTTATCGCGCGGCACCTTCATGTCGGCGATCGAGATCGACAGGCCTCCGCGCGTCGCCCAGCGGTAGCCCAGCTCCTTCAGGCCGTCGAGCAGGCGCGCGGTCCTCGCGAAGCCCAGGCGGCGCAGGCTCGCCTCGACGAGGCGCGAGGCCTCCTTCTTGCCGATCGTCTCGTTGACGAAGCGCAGCTCGGGCGGCAAGGTCCGGTTGAACAGGACGCGACCGGGCGTGGTCCAGTCCTTCCAGAGCTCGGCCGCGCGCGCCTCGCCGGGCGCGAGGCCCGGCTCGGCGATCCTGTTCACCCCCCGGACCTTGACCCGCGCGTGAGGCCCGACGCGGCCCTGCTCGAGCGCCGCGAGCGCCTCGTCCTCGTCGGCGAAGACGAAGCCCTCGCCGGGCTCGCCGCGCTTGGGCTTGGTCAGGTAGCAAAGCCCCAGCACCATGTCGTGCGACGGGACCGCGACCGGGCGCCCCGACGCCGGGGACAGGATGTTGCCGCCCGCCGTCATCAGGAGCTCGGCCTCGAGCCGGGCCTCGATCGAGAGCGGCAGGTGGACCGCCATCTGGTCGCCGTCGAAGTCCGCGTTGAACGCGGCGCAGGTCAACGGATGGAGCTGGATCGCCTTGCCGGAGACGAGCACGGGCTCGAAGGCCTGCACGCCGAGGCGGTGCAGCGTCGGCGCGCGGTTCAGCAGCACCGGGTGCCGGCTCGCGATATCCTCGAGTATGTCCCAGACCTCGGGCGGAACCTGCTCGAACATCCGTCGCGCGGCGCGCGGGGCGAGGCTGCCGTGCCGCATCAGCTCGCGCAGCACGAACGGCTTGAACAGCTCCAGCGCCATCTCGCGCGGCAGGCCGCATTGGTCGAGCCTCAGCGACGGCCCGACCACGATCACCGAGCGGCCGGAGTAATCGACGCGCTTGCCGAGCAAGTTCTGGCGGAAGCGCCCCTGCTTGCCCTTGAGCCCGTCCGAGAGGGACTTGAGGGGGCGCCCCCCCTCGCCGGTGAGCGGACGCCCGTTCGCCCCGTTCTCGAGCAGCGAGTCGACCGACTCCTGCAGCAGGCGCTTCTCGTTGTTGACCATCACCTCCGGAGCGCGCAGGGCCTGGATGTGCTTGAGGCGGTTGTTGCGGTTGATCACGCGGCGGTAAAGCTCGTTGAGGTCCGAGGTCGCGAAGCGCCCGCCGTCCAGCGGCACCAGGGGACGAAGGTCCGGCGGCAGGATCGGCAGGGCCGTCAGCACCATCCACTCGGGGCGGTTGCCCCCCGGGCCGAAGCCCTCGAGGACGCGCAGCCGCCGCAGCGCCCGCGAGCGCTCGGCCTCGGAGGCCGCCTTGCGCGCCGCCGCGCGCAGCTCGAGCTTCTCCTTTTTAAGGTCGACCGTCTGCAGCAGCTCGCGCACCGCCCCGCCCCCGCCGCCGAGCTTCAGGCGCGGGTGCCCGAGCCGCGCGGCGAGCGCCTCGCGCCGGCCCATGATGTCCTTGGCCTTGAAAGGGGCGCGGCCCGAGGGATTCGCCAGGTCCCCGAAAACCGGCAGCATGCCGGGCGCGGCGCCGATCCCGCCGAAGGCGAGCGGCAGGAATGTGTGGCTCGCGTTGAG
>CAZMIB010000224.1:0-3734 GCA_964566245.1 uncultured Elusimicrobia bacterium
CCACAGCGCGGTCAGGAGCGGCACCGTCGCCGACGGACGCTTGCCGGCCGGGGCCTCGAGCCCTCGCAGGACCAGCGCCAGGAGCAGGAAGTCGGCCATGTATGGCCGGGCGGTGAAGAAATGCCGCGTCCCGAGGGCGGCCAGGCCGAGCGCCAACGTTCCCCAGAACGGGCTCGCGGCCAGAGCGAGGAGCACGCCGAACGCGGAGGTGATCAGCGCGGCCTTCAGCAGGATCGCGCCCGCGGGCCCCGCCCAGGCATAGGCGGCGTAGAAGACGAGCTGGAACAGCCACTCGAAGTCGGTCCAGGTCCGGCCGTGAAGCGTGTAGGCGAACGGCTCGAGGCGCGGGATCGAGCCCGTCTCCGCGATCGCGCGCCCGGCCGCGAGGTGAAACCAGGTGTCGGTGCCGTAGACGCGCGTGAGGTTGAGGGCGGCGACCAGCGCCAGCAGCAGCGCGGCGAGCGCGGTCTCGGAGGAGGGGGCGGGGCGCCGGCGAAGCGCGGCGGCGAGCCGGCTCAGGGTTGGTCGCCTCGCGCTTTGACGGCGGCCTGCTCGTAGAGCTCCTGGTAGCGGAGCACCGAGCGTTCCCAGGAGTAGTCGCCCGAGGCGGCGTTGCGCGAGAGCGCCGTCCAGCGCGCGCGGTCGCCGTAGGCGGCCAGCGCGCGGCCGAGGGCCGCGCGTATCGCGTCCGCCGTCGGCGCCGCGGCGACGAAGCCGTTGGGGCGCGCTCCCTCCTCGAACACCGTGTCGGCGAGGCCGCCGGTGCGCACGACGACCGGCACGGCGCCGTAGCGCATCGCGATCATCTGGCCGAGCCCGCACGGCTCGAAGCGCGACGGCATCAGGAAGATGTCGGAGGCCGCGTAGATCTGGTGCGCGAACGGCTCGTCGAAGCCGGTGCGGAAGACGACCCTCCCCGCGTGCCGGCGCGCGAGGCGGTCGAAGCCCTCGTGCAGGACCAGGTCGCCGGTTCCGAGCACCGCGAGCTGGAACGCGGCCGCGCCCAACAAGGCGTCCAGCGCCTCGATCGCGAGGTCGAGCCCCTTCTGCGGATCGAAGCGCGAGACGATGCCGACCAGCGGTACGTCGGCCGGGTCGAGGCCCGCGGCCGACTGCAGGGCGCGCTTGGCCTCGGCCTTGCCCGCGGCCAGCCGTTCGAGCCCGAAGCGGCCCGCCAGGTGCGGATCGGTCTCGGGGTTCCAGGTCTCGGTGTCGATGCCGTTGAGTATCCCGTGCAGGTCGGAGGACCGGAACTTAAGCAGCCCCTCCAGGCCCCGGCCGTACTCGGCCGAGCCTTGGATCTCGCGCGCGTAGGTCGGGCTCACCGTCGTCAGCGCGTCGGCGTAGACGAGCCCCGCCTTCAGGAAGTTCACGCCGCCGTAGTACTCCAGCTTGTCCGGCGTGAAGTCCGCCCAGCCGAAGCCCGCCAGGAACAGCGCGTCCTTCGAGAACAGGCCTTGGTAGGCGATGTTGTGGATCGTCAGGACGGTTCCGGTCCGCACGTAGAACGCGTCGATGTGGTAATGCGTCTTGAGGTAGGCCGGCATCAGCGCCGTCTGCCAATCGTGGCAGTGGATCACGTCCGGCCGGAAGCCGATGAACTTCGCCCCCTCGAGGACGGCGCGCGAGAAGAAGATGAACCGCTCGTCGTTGTCCGGGTAGTCGCCGGCCTTGGTCTTGTAGAGCTCGTCGCGGTCGAAGTACTTGGGGTTGTCGACGAAGTAGACGTCGGCCTTGCCCCACGCCGCGTGCAGCAGGCCGGCCCGCTCCATGCCCTCGCCGAGGGGGATCCAGTACTGGCCGGGCAGGCTCTTGAGAGAGAACGGCGTCCCGTTGACCGCGCGGTAGCGGGGCAGGAACAGCGCCACCTTGTGGCCCAGCTGGTTCGCGAGGAGCTGGGTGAGGACCCCGACGACGTCCGCGAGCCCGCCCGTCTTGCAGAACGGGACCGACTCGCTGGCCGCGATCAGGATGTTCATCGAGAGGCTAAGCCTCGGGCGTTTCCTCGGGCTCGGGCTCGGGCTCCGCGGAAGCGGAGTCCTCGGCGGGCGCGGCCACGGGCTCTCCGGCGCGCTCCTCTTGAGGCTCGATCACGGCGACGTCGGGTTCGGCCGCCTCGGGGCTCTCGGCCGGAGCGGCGTCTCCGCTCGCGGCCTCGTCCGATCCTTCGCGTCCCGAGGCCGCCACGGCGTCATCGACGTCGACGGCCACGGGGGCCTCGAGCGTCGCCGCCGCCGCCGACTCCACGGCGCTCGCTCCGATCGCGGCGGCCGCCAAGGCGAGCTCGCCGCCCTCCAGCGTCGGTATCGGCACCGGCTCCTCCGGAGGAGGAGCGGCCGCGGCGGCGGCTTCCTCCTTCGGGGGCACGAAGGTCTCCAAGGATGGAAGCTCTTCCATGCTGCGCAGGCCGAACTGTCGCAGGAACTCGGGGGTCGTCCCGTACAGCAGCGGCCGGCCGACCGTCTCCTTGCGGCCGACGACCTTGATCAGCTTGCGCTCGAGCAAGGTTTCCAGCGCCGCGATGACCTCGACGCCGCGTATCTCCTCGACCTCGGCGCGCGTCAGCGGCTGGCGGTAGGCGACGATCGAGAGCGTCTCCAGGCTCGCGGTCGAAAGCCGGAAGGTGGTCTTGTCCTGGTAGAGCTTGCGCACCCAGGCGCCGAACTCGGGCGCGGTGGCCATCTGGAAGCCCTCCGCGATCTCGAGGATGCGGATGGCGCTGTCGCGCGACGCGTAGTCGGACTGCAGCTCGCGCACCGCCGCGTCGACGTCCTCGACGGCCTTGAGCTCGGCCAGCTTGGCCAGCTCCGCCGCCGAGACGGGCCGGTCGGTGATGAACAGCAAGGTCTCGACGACTTTCTTCAGCTCGGCTCGTTCCATTGGCTCTCACCTGGTTCCGACACCTGCTCTCCCTCTCCCCCCTTAGGGGGAGAGGGCGGGGTGAGGGGGGCGGCCGGAACGCCCTCACCCTTTCCCTCCTGCTCGATCGCCTCTACCGGCGCGTCCATCCGCTTGAAGATCAGTATCGGCCCGCGCGCGCGGTCCTGGCGCGCCGCGACGCGCTGCATCTTGATCAGCTCCAGCAGCGCCATGAAGCAAACGACCACGCCCATCCGGCGCCGCTCGTCCGAGAAGACCTCGTGGAACAGCACCGTGGAGCGCGAGTCGAGCAGGTTCAGGATCTTTCCGATCTTGTCCTCGATCGGGTACTCCTCGGCGCGCAACAGGCGCGGCCCCTCGGGGAGCCGGTCGATCACGTCCTTCAGCGCGGACAGCAGGTCGAACAGCTCGACGTGCAGCGTCTTCTCGTCCTCGCGGAAGCGCGGCTCGGCGCGGTAGTAGACGTTCTTGAACTCCTCGGAGCGGGCCTCGAGAAACTGCGCGGCCGACTTGAACTTCTGGTACTCGAGCAGCTTCTGGACGAGCTCGGTGCGCGGGTCCTCCTCGCCCTCGAGCGGCCCCGACGGCAGCAGGCTCCGGGCCTTGATCTGCATCAAGGTCGAGGCCAGAACCAGGAAGTCGCCGGCGACCTCCAGGTTCAGCTCGCGCATGAGGTCGAGGTACGAGAGGTACTCCTGCGTGATCTGCGAGATCGGGATGTCGCGGATCTGCAGGTCGTTCTTCTTGATCCGGTACAGCATGCGGTCGAGGGGTCCCTCGCACATCTCCTAGTGACCTTCGTACCCCATCCTCCCAGCGTCATACACACCCGTACCTCGGCCCGGCGTCGGTCC
>CAZMIB010000225.1:0-3601 GCA_964566245.1 uncultured Elusimicrobia bacterium
TCGCCGCGCCCGAGCGCCAGGTTCCCCAAGCCCGCGGCCAGCCTCGCCTCCGCCTCGTCCCGAGCGGCCAGGTCGTCCATCGACTCCTCGACCAGGCTCATCCAGCCGGTGCCCATCACCCACAGGCCCAGGTCGTTGCCGACGCGGCGCGGCTCGAAGGAGACGGCCGGCCCCTCCTGCCCGCCCTGCTTGAGCTGGGCGTTCATCGACAGATGCATGCGCCCGCCGGGCGGCAGGTTGCGCGCCGCCTTGCGCAGATCGCCGACCACGCGCTGGATCTGGCCTTGGCGGATCTTAGGGTCGGCCGAGAGGACGAACTCGCGCTTGGCGATCATCGGGCCGCTCGCCGGGCCGCTGGACGGAGCCTCGGTGGGTGCGCCGGCCCCGAGCCGCCCGCCGAGGGCGCGCCCGAGCCCCCCGCCTCCGAGCTGTCCCCGCCCCTCGCCGGGCTTCTGGATCTCCAGCCGCGGCGGCGGGAGGTAGGCGAGCTGGATCTCGACCGTCGCCTCCGCGCCCGGGGGCAGGCGCTCGAGGTTCTTCTGGATCTGGTCGACGGGATCGGCCGGAGCGGCTCCCGCGGCCGGCGCGGTGCTCGTCGACTCGCCGCCCTGGCCCGGCGACGGCTTGCCCCCGAACGCCGCCGACAAAGCGATGCGGCCGCTCTTGGCGGAGGGCGTCACCTCGAAGGCCTCGGAAAGGGCCGAACGCGCCTCGCGCTCCTTCCGCTGCTTGAGCAGCGCGGCCGCCAACCGGAAGCGCGCGACCGAGTCCCGCGGCTTGAGCCGGACCGCGCGCTTGAAGCGGTCGACCGCCCCGTCGAGGTCTCCCTCGCGCTCGCGCAGGGCTCCCAGCTCCAGCAAGGCGTCCTGGTAGCCCGGATAGAGGCGCAGCGCGGTCTCGAGCTGCTCCTGCGCCTCCGGGACGCGCCCCAGGCGCGCGTAGAGCATGCCGAGCTGCTCGCGGTACAGCGGGTACTCCGGCTCGCCCCGGACCGCGTCGCGGAACAGGTCCAGGGCCCGCGAGAGCTCCCCGCGAGCCTCCTCCACCGAGCCGAGGTTCATCAGGATGTCCGGGCGGTCGGGCGCGAGGCGGGCCGCCTCCTTGAACGAGGCGTAGGCCGCGTCGACGTCGCCCTTCCAGGCGTAAGCGATGCCGATCAACTGGTGCGCCTGCGCGTTTTTCGGGTCGAGCTTCAGCGCCTCCTGGAACTCGGTCAGGGCCTCGTCGACCTGCCCCTGCCAATAGTACGCGCTTCCCAGAAGGATCCTCGCGTCCGGCTCGCGCGGCGCGGTGACGACGGCCCGCGCGAGCACCTGCACGGCCTGGTCGTACTCGCCGGACGCGATGCGCAGCGCGCCCTCGCGCATCATGCGCTCGGCCTGCGAGAGGAAGATCTGGTCCCAGACGGTGTCCGGCGCGGTGGCCTTGGCCGCGGCCGGGGAGGCCAGGACGGCGAGGATCAGGGCAGCCGCGATAGCCATGCCGACTGCAGCGAGCCCGCGAAGCCGTCGGCGACCTCCTGCATCGCCGACTCCACGTCGAAGCCCTCGTAGGTCTGGGAGGCGCTCCAGAGCAGCGAGCCGCTCTCGACCTCGACCATGCGGGCGTTGAGGCCGACCGTCGCCGCGGAGGTGATGATGTCCGCCCCCGGGACGCCGGGCGCCATCCCGCTGGAGTGGATGCTCCCCGACTCGATCGGCGTGACCGCCGGCAGGGCTCCCTGCGGCTGCTCGGTGAAGACCAAGTAGTTGCGCGGCGGCGAGAAGCTCGTGACCGAGCCGAAAAACAGCGCGTCGACGCCGAGCAGCTTGCCGATCTGGCGGACGGTGGCCGGATCGAGGGCGCCGCTGACGTTCAGGTGGGCCTCGGCGAGCATCGCGTCGAGCTGCTTGCGTTCCACGACGTCCGCTCCGCGCGCGAGCAGCGCCTGGGCGAGCAGGTCGGAGGCGGCGTCGCCTCCGGTTCCCGAGAAGGCGACGACGGCGACGCGGCGGATCTTGCGGAAGTCGTAGCTGCGCTTGATCGCGACCTGCGGGCCGCTTACGCAGGCCGCCAGCGCGAGCGCGAGAAGAAAAACCGGGCGTCTCATCGGGAGCGTCAGGGCTTGGCCTTCAGGTGCTCCAGGTGCTTCGAGGCCAGCTCCTTCAAATGCGGATCCGCCTGGTCGCCCGGCCCGCCGGCCAAGCGCAGGCAGGTCTCCCACGCCGAGACCGCGCGGGCCTTATCGCCGCGCTTCTCGTAGATCAGCCCGAGCATGAAGTGAGCGCTCGCCAAGCGCGGATCGATGGCGATGGCCTTCGAGAAGGCCTCCTCGGAGCCGTCCGCGTCGCCCAAGCGCTGCTCGACGAAGCCGAGCTGCATCCACAGCACCGCGTTGTCGGGCTTCTCGGCGAGGGCCTTCTTCAGCACCTCCCGCGCCTCCTGGTTGTCGGCCTTGCGCTTCGCGCCGCCGGGGTCGGCTTGCGAGGCGGCGGCGCCGAGCTCGGCGGAAATCCGATTCCTCGTCTCGCCGGCCCAGCCCGACCAGACCAAGGCCGCGGCGAACAGCGCGAGCGCTCCCGCCCAGACGCGCTTCGAGTTTGACATGTCGTTCCCCCAAAAGCTACCGCTGTATTCTATCAATTTGACGTTGTAGACGCGCCCGATGATCCTCGATTCCCGCCGCCGCTTCTCGAAGGCCGCCGCGCTCTACGAGCGCTGGCGCCCCTCCTACCCCCCGGCCTTGCTGGACTGGATCGAAAGGACGACCATGGTCCGTCCCGGCGCGCGCGTGCTCGACCTCGGCTGCGGCACCGGCATCGTGACGCGCCTGTTCGCCGCGCGCGGCTTCGACGTCGTCGGCGTCGATCCCAACCCCTCGATGCTCGCCCGCGCGAGAAGGCTAGGCGGAACGTATCGCCGCGGCGAGGCCGCCGCGACCGGCCTGCCCGCCGGGCGCGCGGACCTCGTCGTCTGCGGCCAGGCTTTCCACTGGTTCGAGGTCGCGCCCGCGCTGCGCGAGATCGGGCGCGTGCTGAAGCCCGGGAAGTGGTGCGTCGTCTTCTGGAACGCCGGGGCGCGCACGCCGTTCATGAACGCCTACCGGCGGCTGTTGAGGGAGCACTCGACGGAGTACGAGGCGATCCGCGGCGCGCGGGAGACGATCCGGCTGATCAAGGCCGCCGGGGCGCGAGGCGTCCGCGAGCGCTCGTTCGCGAACGCCCAGCGCCTCGACCGGGAAGGCTTGCGCGGGCGCGTCTACTCAAGCTCCTTCGTGGCTCACGGCCTGAAGCGCCGCGCCGAGTTCGACCGCAAGCTCGATGCGCTCTTCGAGCGCTATCAGCGTCGCGGCGCCGTCACCTACGCCTACCGCGTCCTAGCGCTCGCCTGGCGGCTCTGAGCCCGCCGGAGGATTCCGTCCGTCCTTCCTGCCCCAGCGCAACAAATTCAGCAGCACGTCCAGCCCCGAGAAGAACAACCTCCCCATCTCGTGCAGCGCTTGATCGGCGAGCCACCTCAGGAGCGCGTACGCCGCGATGAGGACGACGGCGAGGACGCCCAGCGCGAGCGGCCAGCCGGACGCGGCCGCGGCGGCGCCCGCGCTCCCCGCCCGGACGGCGCG
>CAZMIB010000226.1:0-3588 GCA_964566245.1 uncultured Elusimicrobia bacterium
CGCCGCCGTCGATACCGACCGCGCTGCCGGCGCGCCTTTTGGAGCGCCGGCCGGACGTCGCCGCGGCCGAGCGGTCGGTCGCGGCCGCCAACGCGAGCGTCGGGCTCGCGCGCGTCGCCTATTTCCCCCAGGTCAGCGTCTCCGCCGCGGCGGGCTTTGAGTCCGGCGCGACGGCGACGCTCTTGGATTGGCCGAGCCGCTTCTGGTCGGCCGGGGCCTCGGCCGCGCTCTCGCTGCTGGACTTCGGCGGGATCCGCGCGCGCTCGCGCCAGGCCAAGGCGGCCTACGACGCGGCCGCCGCCGCGTACCGGCAGACCGTCCTTGAGGCGCTCCAGGAGGTCGAGGACAATCTCGCCGCGCTCTCGATGCTGTCGGAGGAAGGGCTCCAGCAGGACTCCGCCGCGGCGGCCGCCGAGACCTCGCTGCGTCTGGAGCTGGACCGCTACAAGGCGGGGATCGTCTCGTACCTCGACGTCATACAAAGCCAGAACATCGCGCTGACCAACGAGCGCGCCGCGGCCCAGGTCCGCGGCCGGCGCATGGCGGCCGCGGTGAGCCTGATACGCGCGCTCGGCGGGGGCTGGGACGCCTCGCGCCTGCCGTTCGCGCCGCGCCCGTCGAAATAAACGATCGTGGGAGAGAGCCCATGCTGAAAGGTTTCGTCGCCGGAGTTTTCGCGACCGTCGCGGCCGGGCTGCTGGCCGCCTACGCCTTGATCGCCTCGGGCCGAATCCCCGCCAACGCCGACACTTCCCCCCCGCATCTGGAGCGCTGGGCCGCGCGCAAGAGCCTGCACGCGACGCTGCGCCGGGAGGCCCCCAAGGAGGCCCCGCCGATCCCCGCCGCCGAGGCCAACCTGCTGGCGGGAGCGAAAATCTACGCGGCGAACTGCGCGGTGTGCCACGGGGCCGCCGACGGGAAGGCCTCCAACATCGCTAAGGGGCTTTACCAGCGCGCGCCCCAGCTCGGCCGGCGCGGCGTCGAGGACGACCCCGAGGGCGAGACCTACTGGATCGTCCGCCACGGCGTGAGGCTGACGGGCATGCCGTCCTTCTCCAAGACCTTGACCGATACGGAACTGTGGCAGGTGGCCCTCTTCCTGAAGCACATGGACCAGCTCCCCCCCGCCGCCGAGGCCGCCTGGAAGGCGATACCGAGCCAGGCCAAGGGGGGCGACGACCGGGCGACGGCACCGTAAAAATGATACAATGAGTGCCAGGCTTTTACTTTTTAGATTTCGAGAATGGGCCGCCCCCTCCGCGTTCAATTTCCCGGCGCCGTCTACCGAGTCTCCCTTCAGGCCGACGGAGCGGGCCGGCTATTCAGGGATGATGCCGACAGAGAGGCGTTCCTAGCGCTCCTGGAGCGCACCGCGCGGCATTTCGGCCTCGCGGCGCACGCCTTTTGCCTGCGGCCGCGGCGCGCGGAGCTGGTCCTCGAGACCCCGCGCGGGAACCTCGCGCGGGCGATGCAGGCCTTCTGCACCGCCTATACCAAGGCCTTCAACCGGCGGCGCCGCGGCGGCGGGCACGTCTTTCGCGGGCGCTACGGCGCGGAGTTGCTCGAGAGCGTTCCCGCGGGCGCCGACTTGAGCTGCGGGCTCCACGCTCCGCGCGGCGCGGGCTTGGCCCCCTCCGTCTCACGGCGGCCGGCCTCCCCCCTCCCGGCGAACGGAGACGCTCCCGCCCTCGACCCGCGCCGCATCCTGGAGGAGGTCTCGCTCGCGCGCGGGATCGCCCCCGAGCGCATCCTCGGCGCGGAGAAAAACCGCCTCGTGTCAGGCGCGCGGCGCGAGGCGGTCTACAGGGCCTGGGAGGCCGGGCTCACGATCTCGGCGCTCGGCCGGGCCTTCAAGCGCACGCCGGGCGGGATCGTCCAGATGATCCGCAAGCGCGAGGCGGCGGCGGCATGAGCAAGCGAAGGGTGCTCGTGGTGCGCCTGTCGTCCTTGGGCGACGTCGTGCTGACCGAGCCGGTGTTCCGGAACCTCAAGGCGGCTTGGCCCGACGCGACGGTCGCCGCGCTCGTCAAGCCGCAGTTCGCGGCCGCGCTGGAGAGCCATCCCTCGGTCGACGAGGTCATCCGCTTCCGGAGCCTGACGCAGGCGCTGCGCGAGATCAAGCGCCGCGGCTTCACGCATCTGCTCGACCTTCACGGGACCTTCCGCTCGTTCCTGATACGCCGGCTCTCGGGCGTCCCCGAGCAGGTCCGCTACCGCAAGGACGCCGCGGCGCGCCGGCTCTTCGTCTGGCTCGGCCACAAGGGGCCCGCGCTGGAGCGGCACACCTTGGACCGCTACCTGGACGCCCTCGCGGCCTGGGGCGTGCCCGCGCGCTACCGGACCTTGGAGCTGCCGCGCGCCTCGGCCGCGGAGTGCCGCCGCGCCCCGTCCCGCATCCTGGTCCTCCAGACCGCCTTCCTCGGCGACGCGGCGCTGACGGTGCCGCTGGTCAAGGCCCTGAGACGGCGCTTCCCGGCCTCCAAAATCTCGGTGCTGTGCCGGCCCGAGACCGCCGACCTCTTCCGCGGCCCCGCGGACGAGGCGCTGGAGGACGACAAGCGCGGCGCGGGGCTCGGCGTCTCGCGCTTTTTCAGGCTGGTCAAGAAGCTGAGGAAGCGCCGCTTCGACCTGGCCATCGTCCCGCATCGCTCCTTCCGCTCCGCGGTGCTGGCCTTCGCGGCGCGCGCGCCGGAGCGGGTCGGCTTCGACGCCTCGGCGGGGAGCTGGCTGTTCACGCGCCTGGTCCCGTTCTCGTGGCTGATGCACGACCTCGAGCGCAACCTCTCTCTGCTCGGCCCGCTCGGACCGGACGAGGCGATCCTGAACGGGATGGAGCCGTCGCCGGACGGCCGCGTCGCGGCCCGGCTGCTGGCCGCGGGACGCGACCCCTCGCGCCGCCTCGTCGGCGTGCATCCCGGCTCGGTGTGGGCGACGAAACGCTGGCCGGCCGAGCGCTTCGCCGCGCTGGTCTCCCGGCTGTGCCGCGAGGCCGGCGCGCAGGTCGTGCTGGTCGGCGGGGCGGGAGACCGCCCGCTGGCGGCCTCGGTGCGCGAGGCCTCCGGCGCGGGGCCGGACTGCCTGGACTGGACCGGCGAGACGACCTTGCCCGAGTTGATCGAGCTGATGCGCGAGCTGTCGCTGTTCGTCACGAACGACTCCGGGCCGATGCACCTCGCGACCGCCTCCGGCGTGCCCACGCTCGCGTTCTTCGGGCCGACGACGCGCGAGCTCGGCTTTTTCCCGTACGGGCAAGGCCACCGCGTCCTCGAGAAGGACTTGCCGTGCCGCCCCTGCGGGCTGCACGGGGCCAAGGCCTGCCCGGAGGGTCACTTCCTCTGCATGCGCCTGATCACCGCCGACGAGGCCTACCGGAACGCGCTGGAGATGCTCAAGCTCGGGGAAAAGGAGGCTCGCCCGGCGTGAGGACGATGCGCGTCGTCGTCGCCACCGACGAGCCCTGGGACTCGGGAGTGAGCCGCTACGCGCTCGACGCCGCCGGCGAGCTGCGGCGGCTGGGCCACGACGTCCGCGTCTGGGCGCGGGCCGGAACCCTGCCTTACAAGGGGGCGCTCGAGGCGGGGCTCGCCG
>CAZMIB010000227.1:0-3573 GCA_964566245.1 uncultured Elusimicrobia bacterium
GCGTGCACACGGTGTTCGGCCGCACGGCCGACATGAAGGTCGTCAACGCGATCGAGCGCGGCGACAAGATCGTCTCGGTCAAGATCGAGGACTGACGGGAGAAGGGTGACCTTCCTCGCCCTGCTGCTGTCCTTCGCCGCGGGGGCGCAGGCGAAGGTCGTCCTTGTCTCTCTCGACGGGGCCCAGCCCGCGGTCGTTCGCGAGCTGGGCCCTTCGCTTCCCGAGCTCTCGCGCCTGGCCCGCGCGGGCTCGGGGCCCCTTCCCCTCGCGCCCGTCTTCCCGAGCCAGACGGCGCCCGGGCACTACGCCTTGCTGACGGGCGCCTATCCCGACGCCAACGGAATCGTCGCCAACGTCCTTCCCAAGCCCAACCGCTCCGGCGTCGTCACCGCGTTCGGCGTCCGCTCCGAGGCCGAGACGTTGATCGAGGCCGCCGCGCGCCAAGGCAAGAGCGTCGTCGCCGTCGCCTGGGTCGTCTCGCCGCGCGACGTCGCCTCTCCCAACGCCCGCGTCGTCGGCTTCGGCCGCCCGGAAGGCAAGCCTAGCCGCCTCGCGTTCAAGGCCGAGGACTGGAAGCCCGCCGCGGCCTCGGGCTGGAAGCTCGACGGGTGCCGGACCGCGCCGGACGCGGCGGCCTTGGAGCTGTTCGACGGCGTACGCCGCTACGAGCTGCTGTCCTCCGGGACCGCGTTTTACCTCGACGACGACCGCGACTGCTCGAATGGAACGTTGGCGACCTTGGCCCCCGGAGGGATCGCCTCCTTCCCCGCGCCGGGCCACCCCGAGCTGGGCCTCATCGTCCGCCTGGAAGCTTCCGGGCCCGCCTCCGACGGCGCCTTGGTGGTCGGCCCGCCGTACGCCTTCGAGGCCAGCTCGAGCGAACTCAAGGACGAGGTCCTGCGCGCCGCCGGGCCGTTTCCGGGCCCGGCCGACCGAGAGCCCGGCGCCGGCCCGCCCGAGGCGATGCTGCGCGAGTGGCAGGCGGTCGACGACTGGCTCGCGAAGGTGACGGCCTACCTGGATCGCCGCTACGCGCCCGACCTGTTGCTCTCGTACCAGACCGAGATCGACGCCGCGGGGCACGCCTTCATGCTGACCGATCCGCGCCAACCCGGCTATACCGAGGAAGAGGCGAAGGCCTGCGCGGCGCGGCGCCGCGAGGCTTACCGCCACGCCGATGAGAACCTCGCGAAAATGACCGAAGGAAAATCGACCGTGATCGTCATCTCCGACCACGGAATGGCGCCGATACGAACCACGGTCCAGCTCAACCGCTTTCTGATGAAGGCCGGGCTCGCCGCGCGCTGCCGCGGCGGAGGCGGGGCCGTCCATGTGGACGCCCGGGGAGCCGATCCAGCCAAGGTCGCGAAAACGTTGAAAGGATTAAAGGACGCGGACGGGGAGGCGGTGCTGGAGGAGGTCCTGACGCGCGAGCGACTTGCCGAGGTCCATTTGAGCCACCCTCGCTCCGGCGATCTCGTCGCCGCGGCGCGCCTGGGTTACGCGCTGGCCTGCGACGCCGACGAGGGGCCGATCCTGGAGCCGGCCGACGAGCGCGGGACCCACGGCTATCTTCCCTCGCATCCCGAGATGCAAGCACTTTTCGTCGGCACGCTGAAGGACGCCGCGCCGAAGGGCTTGGTGGATGTGGCGTGGGTTGTGTCGCGCGCGCTCGGTATCGAGCCGCCGCGCGGCGCGCGTTGACGCCTGCCCCTCACCCCCACCCTCTCCCCACCGGGGAGAGGGCCCGAAGAAGCGTCAGTCGGGGATGACGCGGTACTTCTTGAGGACCGCCTTCAGGCGGTCGTGGGGCAAAGCGTAGGCGACGTTGCCGTCGCGCCCGGTCGTCGTCTCGGCGGCGAGCAGGGAGTTCAGGGCGGCCTCCTCGGCGGCGTCGGCGGAAGCCTCGAACAAGTCGTCCAGCCAGAAGTCCGACAGCAGCTTCATCTCGAGCAGGGGCTTCTTCGGGTAATGAGGGATGCGGTTGCCGGTCGAGAAGGCGATCGCGACGTCGCCGGAGCCGTGCCGCGCCACGGCTCCCGTGCGCGCCAGGCCCAGCATCACGCGCTTGGCGACGCGCGAGAGCTGGCGCGCGTCGAGCGGAGCGTCGGTCGCGACGATCACGACGATCGAGCCGTCGTTGTGCTCCACCGGCCGAAGGTCCGCGATTTCCTCGCCGACCGGCGCTCCCTTCACGCGCAAGGTGTGGCGCTCGCCGTGGTTCGCGTTGAGAAGGACGCCGACGACGTAGCCCCCGACCTCCTTGGGCAGCACGCGCGAGGCCGTGCCGATCCCGGCCTTGAACTCGTAGGAGATCATGCCGGTCCCGGCCCCGACCGCGCCCTCGGCCACCGGCCCGGTCGACGCGGTCACGAGCGCCCGACGCACGTGCTCGGGCGTCACGTGCTGGCCGCGGATGTCGTTCAGGCTGCTGTCGTCGCACTCCAGCACGACCGGGGTCAAGGTGTCGTCCCCCGCTCCGACGCGCGGATGGCTCGCCAGCATCCAGTCAACCACCCCCTTCTGCACCATCCCCACGTTCAGAGTGTTGGTCAGCGCGATCGGCGTCTCGAGGACCCCGCCCTCCTGCAGCCACATGAGACCCATCGCCTCGCCGTTGCCGTTCAGCACGAAGCTCCCGGCGGCCAGCTTGTTCTCCCACAGGTCCCCGTCCGGCAGTATCACGGTGACGCCGGTGCGCACCGGCCCCCGGCCGGGAACCAAGGCGCCCGCGCCCTCGTTCAGCGTGACCTGGCCGACGCGCACGCCCTTGACGTCGGTGATGGCGTCGACCGGCCCCGGAGGGTAGCGCCCGATCGTGATCCCCACGTCGCGGGCGCGCTCCGCGGCGAGGAGTTGGGAGGCGAGCAGCCAGGAAGCGAGCATCGTCATGCCGGCATCATAGCGTTCTTGCGGCGGCGCCGCGAAAGGGCTTAGGGCCCAGCGCGGCCTGGGCCCTACGGCTCCCCCAAGCTGGGCCCAAGGACCCCTGCGCCTCCCCTCGTCAGGCGCTAAACTTGCGGGGATGAGGCTTTCAGCCCCCCTCGCGGCCCTGGCCCTTTCGCTCCCGGCTCCTCGAGCCGGCGCGGTCGACATCACCAAGCCGGCGGCCCCGGTCGTCGTCCACCCGGTCATCGCGCTGGATTGGGCCGCCTCGCTGGACGGCTTCCTGAGCGCGCCCAAGCCTGACGCGGCCTCGCTCCAAGGCCTGCTCCCGGCCCTCAGCCGTCTCGACGCGAACGACCCCGCGACCCGCGAGGCGATGAAGCCGGTCGCGCAGGCGCTGCGCGACTCCGCCTCGACGTTGCTGGGCTCCGAGCTCTCGCTGAAGTCCCTGGCCCGGCCCGGGACGACCGAGCCCGACTCGCCGGCGGCGCTCAAGCTCGCGGTCCTTTCGCACCCTGCCGTTCAGATATGGCTGGAGAAGGAGCAGCGCGACAAGGTGGGCCTCGTCTCCGCCTACTTCGACGAGGACGAGCTGCGCGCGGCGCGGCAAAAGATCGAGCCGAAAATACGGGCGCTCGCCGCGGCCTGGGCGGGCGCGACGGGCTCCGCGGCGCCCGCGGGCAAGGC
>CAZMIB010000228.1:0-3540 GCA_964566245.1 uncultured Elusimicrobia bacterium
CCACGACGGCTTGCGGCGCCGCCTCGCGCGCGAGCGCCGCGGCGTCCTCGGCGCTCATCGCGCGCGGGCTCGGAGGCCGGACGACGAGCACGCGGCCGAAAAACGGCGCCAAGGACTTCAGGATGCCGCGCACGTCCTTGTCCTTCAGGAAGCCGACGATGAACCACGCGTCGCGGTACGGCGACGAAGCGAAGGTCCGCGCGAAGGCCTCGGCCGACTCGGGATTGTGCGCGCCGTCGAGGATGAGGCGCCTTCCGGTCCCCATCGGACGGACGTCGAAGCGCCCGGGCCAGCTCACGTCGCGGAAGCCGGTCGCGATCGACTCGCGGCCGAGCTTCGGAAAACGCCCGTGCAGCAGCTCGATCGAGCGCAGCACCGCGGCCGCGTTGCGGTGCTGGTGCGGGCCGAGGAGGCCCAGCTCGAGCTCGCCCCAGCCCTTGGTCTTGATCACCTGCAGGCCGCGCCCCCACACCGTCGCGGTCGTGACCACCGGGCAGGGATCGGGGATCATCGACAGAGCGACGCCGCGCGCGCGGGCCTCGCGCTCGACGACGGCCAGGGCCTCGCCGGC
This sequence comes from uncultured Elusimicrobia bacterium, assembly GCA_964566245.1. GTDB lineage: Bacteria > Elusimicrobiota > Elusimicrobia > CAZMIB01 > CAZMIB01 > CAZMIB01. The sequence goes on from CAZMIB010000228.1 coordinate 572, forward strand.
CGTGGCCGCGCATACGGACGGCGTCCCCCGCTTGAAGATGCTGGCTTTCTCGAAGGCGATCTTCGCGAGCGTGTCGCCCAGGAACCCCATGTGATCGAGGCCGATCGAGGTCAGGATCGTCAGCGCCGGATGCTCGACGACGTTCGTCGCGTCGAGCCGGCCGCCCAGGCCCGTCTCGAGGATCGCGACGTCGACGCGGCGCTCCGCGAAATAAAGGAACGCGGCGTTGGTCAGCAGCTCGAAATAGGTGAGCTTGGACTCGCCTTCCTTCGCGAGCACGCGCTCGAGGCATGAGGCGAAGTCCGCCGCGGAGATCATCCCCCCGTCGATCCGTATGCGCTCGCGAACCTCGACTAGGTGCGGGGAGGTATAGAGGCCGGTCCGGTAGCCGGCGGCGCGAAAGACGGCGTCGAGCAGGGCGCAGACGGAGCCCTTCCCGTTCGTCCCGGCCACGTGGATGACGGGGATGCTTTCCTGCGGGTCGCCCAGGGCGTGAAGGTTCGCGAGGACGCGGTCGAGGCCGAGCTCGATGCGGGCCTCGGAGCGCTCATCAAGCAGCGCGAGGCTTTGCTCGAAAGTCATCATGCTGTCGCGGCTTACCCCTCACCCCGGCCCTCTCCCCGCTCACGCGGGGCGAGGGAGTTCCTGGGGAAAATGACGAACTACTCCTTCACGCGCTCGATATGCGCGCCGACGGAGCGCAGGCGCTCCTCGAGGCGCTCGTAGCCGCGGTCCACGTGGTAGACGCGGCTGACGTCGGTGCGGCCTTTCGCGGCCAGGCCCGCGGCGACGAGCGCGGCGCCGGCCCTCAGATCCGAAGCCATCACGGGGGCGCCGACCAAGGCTCCTCCCTCGATCGTCGCCGTGTCGCCCGCCACCGCGATCCGCGCGCCCATGCGCGCCAGCTCGGCGGCGTGCATGAAGCGCTTCTCGAACACGCTCTCCAGCATGACGCTCTTGCCGCGCGCCAGGCACATCAGCGCCATCCACGGCGCCTGCAAGTCGGTCGGGAAGCCCGGATAGGGCGCGGTCGCGACGCGCGACGGCCTGGGCCGGCGGCGCGCCGCGATGCGGATCGTCGAGCCCTCGCTCGCGACCGAGAAGCCCGCCTTTTTGAGCGCCCGCAGCAGCTCGCCAAGGTGCAGGGGCTCGGCGCGGCGCAAGGTCAGCTCTCCGCCCGCGGCCGCCGCGCAGATCAGCAAGGTCCCGGCCTCGATGCGGTCGGGGATCACCGTATGCTCGGCCCCGGACAGGCGCGCGGCGCCCCGTATCTTGATCGCCGTCCCGCCCGCGCCCTCGACGCGGGCTCCCATCTTGTTCAGGCAGTCCGCGAGGTCCGCGATCTCGGGCTCGCGCGCCGCGTTCTCGATCACCGTCTCGCCGGGGATCAAGGCCGCGGCCATCATCAGGTTCTCTGTCGCGCCGACGCTCGGAAAGCGCAGCGGAACCCGGGCGGCCTTCAGGCCGCGCGAGGCCAGCACGACGTCGCCGGAGGCGTAGCTGCGCTTGCCGCCCAGCGCCTCCAACCCGTCCAGGTGGATGTCGATCGGACGCAGGCCGATCGCGCAGCCGCCCGGCAACGGGAATCGCACCTTGCCGAAACGCGCCAGAAGCGGCCCGGCCACGAGAACCGAGGCGCGCATCTGCTTGACCAGCGCGTACGGGGCGCGCGTCGAGAGCGTCCGGCGCTCCTCGACGCGTATCGTATGGCCGTCCGCCTCGACGCGCTTGCCGAGGTGCTCCAGCAGGCGGCGCGTGGTGCGGATGTCGCGAAGGTCGGGGACGTTATGCGCGATGAACGGCTCGCGCGTCAAGAGCGAGGCGATCAGGACCGGAAGCGCGGCGTTCTTGGAGCCGTGAACGTCGAGCGCGCCCTTGAGCGGCCGTCCGCCGTGGATGACGAACTTGTCCATAAGTAAGCCGGAGTGCGGCCGGCGGCCGCTCTAGTCCTTAAGGCTTGCGGCCGATCGCGATGCGGTCCAGATGGGCCAGGTCCTTCTCGATGACGACGTCCGTGAAGCCCGCGGCCTGGAGCAAGCCCTTCACCTCGGGTCCCTGGTCGTCGCCGATCTCGATCAGCAGCATGCCGCCGGGCTTCAGGTGCGCGGGGGCGCGGCGGACCAGATCGCCGATCACCGCGAGGCCGCGCGGGCCGCCGTCCAAGGCCATGCGCGGCTCGCGGCGTATCTCGGGCTCCAGCGCGTCGAAGTGCTCGCGCGCGACGTACGGCGGGTTCGAGACGATCATGTCCACCTGCGGGAACGCGCGCAGGCCGGACGCCGGCGCCGGCTTAAAAAGATCGGACTGCACGAAGCGCACCTGGCCGAGCACCTTGTTGTCGCGCGAGTTGATCTTCGCGACGCGCAGGGCCTTCAGGCTGAGGTCCGCGGCGAACACCTTCAGGTGAGGGAACGAGCGCGCCAGCGGGATCGCGATGCAGCCCGAGCCGGTCCCCATGTCGATCGCCGAGCGCGCCTCCATCAGGCGTATCCAATAGATCGCGCGTCGGACCAGCAGCTCGGTCTCGGGCCGAGGGATCAGCACGTCCGGGGTCACCTTCAGCGTCATCCCGAAGAACTCCTGCGTGCCGAGCAGGTACGAGAGCGGCTCGCGCTCGGCGCGGCGCTTCAAAAGCTTGTCGAGCTTCGCCATCAGCGGGGCGGGAACGGCCTGGTCGCCCCGGACGTAAAGCTCCAGGCGCTTGAAGCCCACGAGGTGGGAGACCAGGAACTCCGCGCTCGCGGAGGCCTCGGGCACGCGCTGGTTTTGCAGGAAGCGCCTCGCGTCGCGAAGCACGTCCTCGAGGCGGGCACGCTGTCGGGTCGGCATTCTCGGTTCCTTTTGGGTCAGAGGTTCGCGTCCCTGAGGCGCCGCTCGCGCTCGGCCGCGCGAAGAGCCTCGAGGATGGGCTTTATGGCGCCTTCCATGATCGCCGGCAGGTTGTGGAACGACTCGTTCAGCCGGTGATC
>CAZMIB010000229.1:0-3533 GCA_964566245.1 uncultured Elusimicrobia bacterium
GGCTAGCGGTTCCCCTCACCAGGGTCCGCAGAGGTCTTTCACCTCCTAGAGAGTGCGCCCTGCCGGGCGCACCAAAAGAAGAGGCCGCCCTTTCGGGCGGCCTCGTGAATCTTTCCTTCTAAGGCGTCAGCTCACGAGCACTCGCTGAAGCCGCAGTCGTGGCAGGTCGGGCCCGAGCAGCCGGACTCGTAAGCCACGTTCGAGCTGTAGCACTTCGGGCAGTAGGTGCTGCGCACCGCCTCCCACAGCTCGAGGCGCGGCTTCTGCTCGGCCTCGCTCTCGTCCGTCAGCCAGCCGGTCTTCTTGAGGTGGTGCCTCAACGCCAGCGCGACCGCGTGCGCGATCGAGTTCACGCGGTTCTCGCCGAAGCCGACCGGGCGGTCGCCCTTCACCGCGTTCAAGTGCTTCAGCACGCGGATCGGGTCGCCCCCCGCCTCCAGGTACTTGGAGAGCAGGATGCCCATCAAGCTCGTCAGGCCCGAGATCTCGGTCCCCAGCGGGGGGAGGTTCGTGAAGATCTGGTAGGGCCCGTGCTCGTCGTAGTTGATGTGCAGGTGCAGCGGCCCGTAGCCGGTCTTGATCTGGAAGTACTCGGAGCGCACGCCGAACGGGTCGGCCTTGCGCTCGCGGGTCTTCGGCTTCTGCGGGGCCGGCCCGGAGGTCAGGTTCAGCACCTGCTGGGACTTGCAGCCGTCGCGGTACACCGTCAGGCCCTTGCAGCCGAGCTCGTAGGCCATCAGGTACGCGTGCCGCACGTCCTCGACCTTCGCCGAGTTCGGCAGGTTGATCGTCTTCGACACGCCGTTGTCCGTGAACCGCTGGAACGCCGCCTGCATCTTGATGTGGTAGTCCACGTGCACGTCGTGCGAGGCCGCGAACAGCCGCTGGACGTTGGCCGGGATCTCCTTGATCCCGCGCACGGCCTTGTGGTTGTCGTTGATCTTCTTGAACAGCGCCTCTTTCGAGAGGCCGAACCAGTCGTTGTTCCGCGCGACCTCGAGGAACAGCGGGTTCACCTCGTAGAAGACGTCCTTGGCCTCGGGGGTCTTGCCGTTCTTCAGCGCGTCGAGCGCCTTCGCGTTGTAGCGCGTGTAGGCGATCGCGAAGAAAGGCTCGATGCCGCCGCCCTGAAGTCCCGCCGCGATGGCGATCGTCCCGGTCGGGGCGATCGTCGTGCGCGCGCAGTGCCGCGGCTGCTTCGTGAGGCCGCGGAAGTTGGCGCCCTGCGGGTCGTAGATGGAGTCCTTCCAGTTCGGGAAGACCCCTCGATCCTTGGCCAGCGCCTCGGAGGCCGCCAGCGCGCGCTCGTTGATGAAACCCATCATCTTCTCGCCGAACTCGAGCGCGGCCGGGCTGTCGTACGCGATGCCCAGCTTCACCAAGGCCTCGGCCCAGCCCATCACGCCCAGGCCGATGCGCCGGTTGCCCTTCGCGAGCTTCTCGATCTCCGGCAGCGGGTAGTTGTTGACCTCGATCACGTCGTCGAGGAAGCGGATCGTCGTGTCGACCACGTCGCCGAGGCGCTCGAAGTCGAACGTCCCCTCCGTCAGCTCGCCCTCGACGAAGTTCGCGAGGTTGATCGAGCCGAGGTTGCACGGCTCCCACGGCAGAAGAGGCTGCTCGCCGCAGGGGTTCGTCGACTCGATCGGACCGAGCTGGGGCGTCGGGTTCGAGCCGGAGTGGTTGATCCGGTCGATCACGACGTAGCCCGGGTCGCCGGTCTTCCACGCGCACTCGACCATCAGGTCGAAGATCTCCTTCGCGCGCTGGGTGCCGACGACCTCCCGGTTGCGGGGGCTCAGCAGCTCGTACTCGGCGTCGTTCGCGACGGCCTTCATGAACTTGTCGTCGATCGCGACCGAGACGTTGAAGTTCTCCATCACGCCGGCCTGGCACTTCATCGTCACGAAATCCTTGATCTCCGGGTGCCAGTACGGCAGGATGCCCATGTTCGCGCCGCGCCGCGTGCCGCCCTGCTTGACCACGTCGGTCAGCTTGTCGAACATCTGCATGAAGCTGATCGCGCCGGAGGCGACGCCCTGGGTCTTCTTGACCAGGTCGCCCTTCGGGCGCAGCCGGCCGAACGAGAAGCCGGTGCCGCCGCCGGACTTCTGGATGAGGGCCTGGGCCGTCAGCGAGTAGGTGATGCCCTCCATCGAGTCGTCGACCGGCAGCACGTAGCACGCCGAGAGCTGCTGCAGCTCTCGGCCCGCGTTCATCAAGGTCGGGCTGTTCGGCAGGAAGTCGAAGCGCGCGAACGTCGCGAAGTACTTGTCGGCCCACTGGTCGACCAAGGCCCGCGCGGTCGGGTTCTTCTGGTACGTCGCCTCCAAGTTCGCGACGAGGCGCATGAAGTTCTCGTCGCGCTTCTTCGACTCGTGGATCCCCTCATGGAACAAGACCAGGCGCGAGAGCTTCACCCCATTGGGCGGCGCGCCGAAAATGGTGTGGTGCACACCCTGGAACACGCCCCATTTCTGGGCGTCCGGGTGCAGCAATATCTCCGCGAGGGCCACGTTGTGGGCCACCCCGTCCAGCCAAGCTTCCGCCGATGGCGCGTCGCGCAGGTACTTGTCCTTGATGACTTTCGCCTGGTTCTCGGTGAGGTCGATCTTGGGGCGTGCGGTCTTGGCTTCGACCGGCTTGGTTTTCATCTATGGGCTCTCCCCATCCGCTGACGCGGATGCTGAATCTCGGGCAACTAAAGGTTGCGTCCCGCTGACCCAAGTGTAACACCCGCCCGGTCGCGGGTCAACCGTTCTCGTCGAGAGGGACCGAAGGACCTATTTCCATCGGGGCCATTGGGCCTATAAAAGACATGTGCATCAGGAGCTATTTTTTCGCGGATAGGTGCAATGAATGGTTCTCCGGCTCTAAATCGTCCGTTAATCGTTATCCAGTGTTGTCCAGTGCAACTCCGTTGTCGGGCCGTCGCCGCCCGCGTGTCAAGCCCGCGGACCAGTCCGTAGGCCCCAGGCGCGGCGTGGGCCCATTGGCCCCTCGGGGCCTAGGTCCCTTGCCTTCGGAAAGAGGCCCCTCGGGACCTATGCGGTCCCGAGGGCGTTTTCCCTAAGATGGCCGCGAAGCGGACCCGTAGAGGGGACGCAAAACCGGAGCCCGCGAAGGCTCCCATGTCGCAAGGGGTAACCCATGAGCACGATCCAGGCCAGGCAGAAAAAATCGACCGCGATAGCAGCGACCGTCCTGATGCTGACGAACTCGTGGCCGCTGTTTGCCCAACGGACCGTCTCGAACGCCGCGGTGGAGAGCCCCTCGGTCGCCGCTCCGGTCGCGTCCCCTATCAGCGTGCAGGGCTTGAGCGGCCTGCCGACCTTGCCTTCTTCCTATTATAAGGCGAGCGACGGCCCGTCCGCCGCCTCGGTCCTTTCGGCCCAGGCTCCGGCGGCCCTTTCGGCCCCCGGCCGGGCCGGCCTCGCGGCCGCCGCGGCCCCCGTCCCGGGCCTCGCGGGCGTTTCCCCCCCGAAGGCCTCCGAGATCGGCCGCGCCCCCCCGGCCCGCCAGGGCCCGTGTGC
>CAZMIB010000230.1:0-3480 GCA_964566245.1 uncultured Elusimicrobia bacterium
GAGCCGAAGGCGAGCGGCAGCAGCAGCGCCTCGGCCGGCGCGGGGCCGAAGGCCGAGGCGGGCTCCACGCCGGAGGTCGCGCGCCAAGCGAGCCTCAGCACGCGCGCCGCGCCGGCGAGGAGCGCGGCGAGCTCCAGGGCCAGCAGCGGGCCGAACAGGTACAGCCATTGCCGGGCCGTCGCCCCGTCGAAATCCTCCACCCAAAGCAGGCGCGCGTCGAGCGGCAGTCGCGAGGGATCGAGGGGCTTGCGGCCCAGATGGCGCATCTTCTGGAGGAGCAAGGCGCTCACGTGGCCGAAGTCGACGTCCGAGCGGGGCCCCAGCAGGCGCGCCGCGACGCAGACCGCGAGGAGCAGCGCCGAGGCCGCCGCGAGGCCGCGGCGGCGCGAGCCGCCTACGGGCCAGGAAAAAGCGAGGGCCAGAGCGGCGGAGACCAAGGCTTGGGGCGAGCCCGCCAGGTCCGCGCCGGCGTAACGTCGGCCGAAAAGCAGGCACAGCCCGACGGCCGCGCCGGTAGAGGCCAGCCACGGCGCGGCCGCGAGGCGCCGGTCGAAGGCGTCCAGCAGGAAGCCGGACAGGCCGAAGGCGGCCGCGAGGCCGGCCCACCAGAAACGGGAGACGTGCCAGGCGAACAGTCCGGCTGCTAGCAGGACTCCCGAGGCCAAGCCCCAGGCGGCGCCTCGCCGCGAGGACGTTCCCCGGGCGAGGCAGCCCAAGGAGAGCAGCAGCAACGGCAGCGCGAAGGTCTCGTGCTCGAAACCTCCGGCCGCGCGCAGGATGCCGGCCGTCGAGAACGCGAACAAGCCCGCCGCGGCCAGGGCCGCCCAGGCGCCGGCCAGGGCCTCCCCGATCAAGAAAACCGCCAGCACCGAGAGGGCGCGGCAGGTTCCCCAAAAGCGCGCGACCCAGTCGGGGAACGAGGGGCGGCGGGACTCCGGCCAAAGCCGGTACAGCCCGCCGACCGCCTCCTCGGAGAGCAAGGTCAGCTCGCGGCGCGGCCTGAGGCCCTCGGGCCATTGGGCCGCGCGGTCAAGCTCGGGAATCGAGCCGCCCTCGGCGACGCGGCGCGCGTAGGCGTATTGAAGGGCCGACTCCGAGAAAAAAGGCGCGCGCGGCGAGGAGGCCGACAGGGCCCGCGCCGCGAGGACGCCGGAGACGGCCGCGAGCGCCGCCGCGAGGAGCCGGGGCGCGGCCTTCACCGCGCGGAGACCTCGTCATAGCGGCTGACGACGGTGTCCCTGCGCCAGGCCTCGGAGGGCTCGGGATGGTCGAGAGTGTAATGCAGGCCGCGGCTCTCGCGGCGCGCGCGGGCGCTGCGCACCACGAGGTCGGCGACGATCGCGATGTTGCGCAGCTCGATCAGGTCGCGCGTGACCAGGAAGCTCCAGTAGTACTGGCGGATCTCGCCCTGCAGCATCTCCAGGCGCCGCGAGGCCCTCTCGAGCCGCTTGTCGGTGCGGACGATGCCGACGTAGTTCCACATCAGGCGGCGGATCTCGTCCCAGTTCTGCGTGATGACGACCGCCTCGTCGGAGGGTGTCGCGGCGCCCGGGTCCCAGGGCGCGAACGACGGGGCCCCGGGCGAGCGCTCCTCGGCCGCCAGCGCTCCGATCCGGGCGGCCGCGCGGTGCGCGAACACGCAGCCCTCGAGCAAGGAGTTCGACGCCAGGCGGTTCGCCCCGTGCAGTCCGGTGCAGGCCGCCTCGCCGATGGCGAACAGGCCCGGCATCGGGGTCGCCCCGGCCGCGTCGGTCGCGATCCCGCCGCAGAAGAAGTGCGCCGCCGGCACCACCGGAATGGGCTGCTTGGCGCAGTCGATCCCCAGAGAGAGGCAGCGCGCGTAGATCGTCGGGAAGCGCTTCTCGAGCCAGGCGCGCTCCTTGTGCGTCATGTCGAGATAGACGCAGTCGGCGCCGCTGCGCTTGAGCTCGGCGTCGATCGCGCGCGCGACGACGTCGCGCGGCGCGAGCTCCGCGTCCGGGTGCGCCTCGGTCATGAAGCGCCGGCCGTCGGCGGTGACGAGCCGGCCGCCCTCCCCGCGCAGGGCCTCGGAAACGAGGAACGACTTCGCGAGCGGGTGGAACAGGCAGGTGGGGTGGAACTGAACGAACTCCATGTTCGCGAGCGGCACGCCCGCCAGGTACGCCATCGCGAGGCCGTCGCCGGTCGCGATGTCGGGGTTCGAGGTGTAGAGGTAGACCTTGCCGGCGCCCCCGGTCGCGATCACGGTGTAGCGCGCGACGAAGCGCTCGACCGCCCCGGTCCGCGTGTCGAGGACGTAGGCTCCCCAGCAGCGGTTGCGCTCGGGGCGCGTCTCGGCGGGCGAGCTTTGAAGCAGGAGGTTGATCGCGACGTGGTCCTCGAAGAACCTCACGCGCGGCGACTCGCGGGCCGCACGGACCAAGGCGGCCTCGATCTCGCCCCCGGTCCTGTCCCCGGCGTGAAGGATGCGCCGCTGGCTGTGCCCGCCCTCGAGGCCGAGGTCGAGGGCCTCCTTCGTCTCCGAGAACTTGACCCCGAGCTGGATCAGCTCGCGTACGCGCTCGGGCCCTTCCCGCACGATCCCGCGGACGGCCTCCTCGTCGCATAGCCCGGCGCCCGCGCGCAGCGTGTCCTGGACGTGGCTCTCGAAGCTGTCGAGCGGCGAGGTGACCGAGGCGATCCCGCCCTGCGCGTAGTTGGTGTTCGACTCCGCCGCCGCCTTCTTGGTGACGAGGTTGACCGTCCCGAAGCGCGACAGCTTATGCGCCGCGAGGAGGCCGGCGATTCCGGAGCCTAGAACGAGGAAGTCGGATTCAAGCATGGGATCGTCCTAAAGCGGTCCCTTCGCGGCGGGCCGGCCGGCGGACTCCGCCCGCGGGTACGCAGTCGTCGCCGGAGGCGACGCAGCTCGACACTCGGGCGCGCTCGGAGCTCGCGCCCTCCGTGACGCCCCGCCGGCCGGAGCCCGCCATCCGGCCCTTCCCGTTCGCCTGGAGGCTCCGGTCATTCCTTCGTCCAAGAGGAGGGCGTTTGTAATCTTGGCTGTATTTTACTAGATTTTCTTTCAACGTGCTGAGAGCCCTCGAAGGCCGCCGGCTGAAGATCCATCCCACCGCGTTCGTGCACGAGGCGGCCCAGGTGATCGGCGCCGTGACGCTCGGGCCGCGCGTCTCCATCTGGCCCGGCGCCGTGCTGCGCGCGGACGTCGACGGCATCGTGATCGGCGCGAACTCGAACGTCCAGGACAACTGCGTCATCCATTGCCGCCCCGGACGGCCCACGATCGTGGGGAAGGGCGTCACCGTCGGCCACCGCGCCATCCTCCACGGCGCGAAGATCGGCGACGGCTGCCTGGTCGGCATGGGCTCGATCGTCATGGAGGCGGACGTGGGCGCGCGCAGCCTGATCGCCGCCGGCGCGGTGGTCTTGGCGCGCATGAAGATCCCGCCCCGGAGCCTGGTGCTCGGCTCGCCCGCGCGCGTCGCGCGGCCGCTCACG
>CAZMIB010000231.1:0-3464 GCA_964566245.1 uncultured Elusimicrobia bacterium
GACTTCGAGCGCGCCGCGCGCGAGCAGCCGGGCGAGGTGCTGGCCTATCTCGGCCTGGCGGCCGCGCGGATCGAGGCCGGCGACGAGCCGGGGGCGGCCGAGACCTATCGCCGGGCCCTGAAGCTCGATCCCAAGAACCAGACGGCCAAGGAAGCGATCGAATGGCTCAAGCGATGACCCTTCAGTTTCCGTCCACCACGGTCGTGCATTTCGTCGGCATCGGCGGCATCGGGATGAGCGGCATCGCCGAGGTCCTGCTGAGCCTCGGCGGCCGGGTGTCGGGCTCCGACCTGCGCGAGTCCGAGGTCACGCGGCGCCTGCGCGCGCGCGGCGCGAAAGTGCGCATCGGCCACCGCGCGTCGAACGTGCGCGGGGCGGACGTCGTGGTCGTCAGCTCCGCGGTCCCGGCGGACAACCCCGAGCGGCTCGAGGCCGCGCGCCGCGGCGTCCCGGTGATCCCGCGCGCCGAGATGCTGGCCGAGCTCGCGCGCCTCAAGAAGACCGTGACGGTCTCCGGCAGCCACGGCAAGACGACCACGACGTCCTTGGTCGGCCTGGCCTTGGCCGGCGCGGGCGCCGACCCGACCTTGGTGGTCGGCGGGCAGGTCCGCAACCTGGCCGCGAACGCGCGCGTGGGGCTGGGCGAGTACATCGTCGCCGAGGCCGACGAGTCGGACGGCTCGTTCCTGCTGCTCTCGCCGCGCGTCGCGGTCGTGACGAACATCGACGACGATCATCTCGACCATTACGGGACCCTGGAGAACCTCAAGCGGGCCTTCGTCGAGCATCTCGAGAAGCTGCCGTTCTACGGCTGCGCGATCCTGTGCGCGGACGACCCGGGCTTGGCGGAGATCCTGCCGCGGGTGCGCAAGCCGCGCCGCACTTACGGCTTCGGCCCCGCCGACTACCGCGCGGCCAAGGTGCGCCTCTCGGCCTCGGAGAGCGTCTTCGAGGTGCGGCGCGGCGGCAAGCCGCTGGTGACGGTCCGGCTGGCGGTCCCCGGAAAGCACAACGTGCTGAACGCGCTGGCCGCGGTGGCCGGCGCCGACGTGCTCGGCCTCGACGTCAAGAAGGCCGCGCGGGGGCTCGCGGAGTTCCGCGGGGTCGGGCGGCGGCTGGAGACCTTGGGCCGTGCGGCCGGCGTGACCTTCGTCGACGACTACGGCCACCATCCGACCGAGATACGGACCACGCTGCGCGCGGTGCTGGACCTGCTGCCCCACGAGCGGCTGATCGTCCTCTTCCAGCCCCACCGCTACTCGCGGACCAAGATGCTCGCGCGCGAGTTCGGGGCGGCCTTCCGGGGCGCGGACATGGTGCACGTGCTCGACATCTATCCGGCCGGCGAGAAGCCTTTGCCGGGCGTGACCTCGGAGCTGATCCTCGACGCGCTGAGGCGCGCGAAGGTCCGCGGCGCGCCGTTCACCAGGGCGCTGGACGTCGCGAAGGAGCTGCGCGCCGGGGACCTCGTGCTGACCATCGGCGCCGGAGACGTCTGGAAGCTGGGGGAAGACCTCAGGCGGCGGCTGGCGGGCGACGCGCTCTCGCCGGTCTGAGCCGTCCGGTCAATACGACGTCCACGTCCTGCCTTTGTGGTCGGTGTGCGTGCAGTCGACGAGAACGACTCCCCAGTCCCCCGTGGAGTTGTTGTTCACGTAGGCCCAGCCTCCCAGCTCGGTCACGGCCGCCGCGGAGCTTACGGCCGAAACCTGGTTCTGATCGCCGTGGAACGGGGGCGTCTTCGCGTACGGCAGCGCGGCGAGGTATTTGCCCGGGACCTCCAGGCTGTGCAGGTCGTCCCTCGGGTATTGCCCGTCCATGTCGCCGTAGTAGATCGTCAGGGCGGTGCGCACTGAGCCGAGGTTGCCCTTGGTGGCGCCCTCGTTGGCGTGGCGCAGCATCTCGGAGAAGCGGGGCAAGGCGATCGTCGTCAGGACGCCGATGATCGCGACCACGATCATGAGCTCGATCAGGGTGAAACCAAGGCCCGTCGAGAGGGCCTCCCGCCCACGTTCTCTCGGCGTCATCTTAGCGTCATTACTATAAATCCCCGAAAGGGCGGGCGCAAGGTGATCTTCATCGTCGACGTGCGAAATTTTTGTTACAAGCCGCGCGCGGGCGGCTCCTTGGAGGCCAGACGGTAAAGCCTTTGCCGCGACTCGGGGAGCCCGGCTCGTTCCAGGATCGAGAACCGCTCCGCGAGCGCCGCCTCGAACGCTCCCTCGGCGTAGCCCGCGGCGCGGTCCGGGTGCCGCCGCAGCAAGCCGGCCGCGCGGGCGTCCTCCGCGGGGGCGAACTCGACGACCGCCTCGCGCCCGAGCCCGGCGAGCCTTCGCGCGAGCGCGTCGAAGGCGACGCCGCGCTCGATGACGAGGTGGGGAACGACCGCCAGCGCGAGGACGACGTCCGCGGGCCCGCGCCGGGAGAGGGAGGGGCTCGGATGGGCCGGATCGACGCGCAGGGGTAGCAGGTTCACGTCCCGCTCGCGCGTCGCCCAGAGGTAGAGGCCCTCGACGAGCGCGGCGTCGCCGTCGAGAGCCACCGTGAAGGCGCCCAGCCGGCTCGCGAGCCGGCTGAAGTAGCCGGCGTTGGCGCCCAGGTCCCACGCGCGGCGCGGCGCGGCGGCGCGCAGCCAGCTCTCGACGACCGCGGTCTTGGCCTCCCAGGCGCGCGCCGAGTAGTCGCCTCGGACGTCGCAGCATTCCCGTCCGGCGAAGAGCTCCGGGTCGGGGGAAAGGTCCTCGACGGTCGCGGCCAGGCGGTCGATCAGCCGGCGCAGCGCCGGGAGCCCGGGAAGCGCCGGCGGCGCGAAGCGGAGCTGAAGCCACAGCCGGACGTTCCGCAGCGGAAGCGACGCCGGCAGCAGGCGCAGCCCCAGGTCCAGCGGGACGCCGTCCGGGTGGATCCGGGACAAGCCGGAGAGCCGCGCGTCGACGTGGCGCATCAACGCCAGCGGCGTCAGGAAATGCCGCAGGAAACCTTCGTGGGCGGCCCAGGGCCGGCCTTCCTCGTAAGGCTCGAAAGCGAGCGCGTCGGTCAAGGCGGCGCGGCCGCGGACGAACTGGAAGTCGCGGGCGCTGGCGCGGCTCAGCGAGAGTCCGCTCTCGAGGGCGCGGCGTTGGATCGCCAACGCGGCCAAGGCGGCCGCGCGGAGCTGGCCGAAGCACCACTCGTGCGGATAGGAGACGAACGGCACGGGCTCCGGGCGGAGGATCCCCTGGACGCCCTCGGGCGCGGGGCCGGGGAGCTCCTCGTGGGAGGCCAGCAGGCCGTCCCTGAGCAGGACCTCGTAGAGTCCGGAGCTCATGAGCCGGTGGGGGCCGAGCTTTTCAGCGCGTGCCATCGGGCCTCCGGGCCAGCCGCAGCGACAAGCGCAGGTCCAAGGGATCGGGGAAAACGGGCCCGCGCGGTCCGGCCGAGCCGCCGCGCCGGCGGCCTCCGCCGCGCCCCATGCCGCGCCCGCC
>CAZMIB010000232.1:0-3404 GCA_964566245.1 uncultured Elusimicrobia bacterium
CCGAGCCCGACTCCCAGCGCGCGCGCGACCTCGTCTTCGGGATCGCGAACCATCTGCGCAACCCGCTCGGCGTCATCAAGACGCACTCGGAGTTCTGCCTGTCGCGCGCCGGAATCCCCGCGGAGGAGCAGGACGCCCTGAACGCGATCCTGAGGACGGCCGACAAGCTGGGCCGCCGGCTCGAGGAGTTCATCGCCTTCACGAAGCCTCTCGCGCCCGCCGTCCGCCCGGCCCCGCTGGCCGAGGCGGCCGCGGCCCTCCTGGCCTCGGTCGAGGAGCGCTGCGCGCGCGCGGGGATCAAGCTCGAGCGCTCGCTGCCCGAGGGGCTTCCCCCCGCGTCGCTCGACCCGGACGCGTTCCGCGAGACGTTCGTGCACGTGCTGCTGAACGCGGTGGAGGCGATGCCGAAGGGCGGGCGGCTCGTGGTCGCGGTGGAGCGCGGGGCCGGCATCCAGACGCTGCGGGTCGCCGACAGCGGCGACGGCGTCCAGCCCGAGCACCTGAAGGATCTTTTCTCCCCGTTCTTCACGACGAAGGCCGGGGCCGTCGGGCTCGGCCTTCCGATCGCGCGGCGCCTGATGCAGGCCGTCGGCGGCGACATCCGCCTGGACAGCGCCCCCGGAGCCGGAACGACCGTGACGCTCTCCTTCAGGGAACCTTCCTAACCCCCCATCTCCGATTCGGGGGTGACAGCGAGCCGTCGCGCGAAGCGCGAAAGGCGAGCGCCTCGAACTCCTCCAGCAACCCCCGCAGCACGTCCATCGAGGTGACGATCCCGCGCGATTTCCCGTCGCGGGTGATGATGACGCGGTGGATCCGGCGCTTGAGCATGAAGCGCGCGAGCTCCGACAGCGGCGTTTCCTCGTCCGCCGACAGCACGGTCGGGGTCATCGCGTCGCGCACGCGCGTGAAGTCCGGGGCCTCGAGCTGGACCGGATGCGGCGTGCCCAGCTCGTCGCTTTGCCTGTAGAACGGCGGGACGTGCGAGACGGCCGCCTGCCGCTCCTGGCGGACGAGATCCGTCTTGGAGATCACCCCCAGCAAAGCGCCCCGGGAGTCGACGACGGGAGCCCCGCTGATCCCGCGGTCGGTGAACAGCCTCGCGAGATCGCGCAGCGTCATCTCGGGCCTCACGCTCACGACCCTCCGGCGCATGATGTCCTTGGCGACCATGGCGTCCCTCCTTCCCGACGGCTACGCCGTCCGCGGCTCCGGAGCCTCCCGTCCCAAGCGGAGCAGCTCGCTCCGCGGGATATACCGACGCGCCGCCGAGAATATCTCCTCCTCCTCGTGCGCCATATGCCTTTGCAGCAGGCCGGTCAGCCGAAGCAGGTTGAGTATCATCCAGCTCGTCGGCTTGTCCGAGGCCCTCGGAAGCTCCTCGAGAAAACCGGCCAGAAGCTTGTCGAGCGCCGCGTGCTCGCGCTCCAGTCCGGCCAAGACGAGCACGCCGGCCGGCGCCCGCCGGGCTAGCTCCGGGAACAGAAAGCGGCGCTCCAAACTTTCGTGGCGCTCCAAGGCCGGCAACAGCTCTCCGAGGATGCCCGAGCACGACTCCCCGGCCGCCCGGCACCACCCCTGGTCGTACTTGCGGCCGGAGTCGAGCACCTCCGCGTCGAGCTTCTCGATCATCCCACGAAACCGCCGATGATCGTTCTCCAACCGTTTCAAGAGTTCCATGGCGATTGCCTCCCGGGATCAGCGGCGCCCCGCGCCGAGGTACCCCACGATCAGCTCCTCGCGGATCTTCAGCTCGCGCTCCATCGCCGCCACGAACCTCCGCGCGCGCCTCTCCGTCGAGTTGCCGAGCGAACGGCTCATGTTCCTATGGTACAGCGGCCACAGATCCCGCTCTTCCGTCGTGAAATGCCGCCGCAGGCCCTCGGCGAACGATAGGACCGCGGAGCGGATCTCCTCGAACGACGCGCGGCCGGTGCTCTCGAGCGTCCGACGCAGGCTCTCCCGGAAAGCGTCCAGCGCGCGATGCTGGCGCGCGGCCAATCGCCCGGCCTTCGGCTCGGCCTCCCCGTCCTCGCCTGATGGGAAGAGCTCGTCCTCCAGCGCCTCGTGCTTCTCGAGCGCCGGCAGCAGGATCAGCATCAGCTTCTTGATCTCGTCGACCGCGTTCTCCCGGTCGGGCTCCTCGAGACATTCCTCCAGCCGGCCGAGCAGGGACTCGAACAGCTGGTGCTCGCGCCCGAGAGCGTTGAATACGCTCATAGGCCCTCCCCCTACCTATGCAAGTCGCAACAAACGAGCCACATTGGGAGCGCGTTTCAACGCGGTTCGCCTCGCCACCTCGGGTGGTCAGCGAGCGGCGCGCGGGGCGCCGGAACAAGCGTTGCATGGGGCTATAATGAAGCCGGAGGGGGGTGCGCCATGGTCCGCTTTCCGCCGCGCCGTTTGCTGGTCACCGTCGATTTGTCCGAGACGTCGCTGCGCGCCTGGCTGCACGCCCGCGACTGGGCGAACCGCTTCGGCGCCGAGCTGGAGACCGTCCACGTCGTCGAGCCTCCGGCCGCGTTTCCCGACCCCGCGCTGCTGCCTCCGCTCCCGAGCCGCAGGCTGCTCGCGGGGCTGAGGCGGGCCGCGCTGGCCGGGATACGCGCCAAGCTCGGGGACGCGGCCAAGGTCCGAGTGCTGGAGGGAGACCCCGTGGTCACCGTCCTGCGCCTCGCGCGGACGCGCCGCCCCGACCTGATCGTCATGGGGACGCACGGCCGCACCGGGGTCCGCAGGCTGCTGCTCGGCTCGGTGACCGAGGCCGTGGTCCGCCGCTCGCCGGTGCCGGTGCTGGCGATCCGGGCCGCTCCGAGGCCGGCGCGCTCGGTGCTCGCCCCGGTCAACTTCGCCCCGTGGTCCGAGGCCGCTTTCCGTCAGGCGGCCGAGGCGGCCGTCGCCTTCGGAGCGCGCCTGACGGTCCTGCATGTCCAATCCGACCCCCGCTCCGGCCCGAACCCGAGGTTCCTGCTGTCCGAGCTCGTCCGCAAGCTTCCGCCGAAGCTGCGCGAGCTGTGCGGCCCCGACCTCGTGATCGAGACAGGGGCGGCGGACGAGCGAATCCTGGCCGCCTCCCGCCGTCACGACCTGGTCGTGCTTTCCGGCCACGTTAAGTCGCTCAAGGAGCTCGTGCTCGGAACGACGGCGGAGCGAGTCCTGAGACGGTCCCGCGCGCCGGTGCTGATCGTGCCGGCCTCGGCGCGCGTCGCGCGGCGGGAGCGGAACGAGACGGACGTCGCGGCCGCGGCCCGGGCCGCCGGCTAGCCGGACGGCGTACCGAGGCGCGCGCGGAGGCCGCGAAGCCGCTCGGTGACCTCGACCTCCCCCCCCCGCTCCTGAACAAGACCCCCTTCAACCAGTCCAACCACCGCCCCGCTCCCCTACACCCCGCCCTCCACCCCTAC
>CAZMIB010000233.1:0-3385 GCA_964566245.1 uncultured Elusimicrobia bacterium
CCTCCGGGCCCAAGCTCCCTGAAGATGAGCCCGAGGATGTTCGTGGCCGGCATGACCGCCGCCTTGGTTTTGGCGCTGCTGGGGTATAACGACGCGTCCTACATGGTCGCCGGGTTCACGGCTTTCGTTTTCATAGGAAGCCACGTTTTCCCCTGGCCTCGGAGCCGGGCCGTCTCGGGGCCGGCGCCCGCGGCGTCCGTTGAGGACGCCACGGCCGAGAAGCTGCCCGCGCCGCCGCCGTTGCTGCTTCCGGAGACGGCCCATCAGAGGCTGGCGGCGATGTTCGAGCATGGCCGGGCGCCCCGGCGCGAGGAGCTCGTCGGCGTCCTGGTGGGGCGGGCCTTCAGCCATCTGCATCCCGACGCCGAGGAAGGGGCGTTGTATTTCGGCCAGGAGACCGAACAGGCGGGCGTCCCGCGCGTCATGGTGGAAACCTGGCACGACCGCGATCCCCGCGCTTTCGACGCGTCGGATTCCGAGGTCGAGACGACCTTGCCGCACGTCGGAGAGCCGGTTGAGTTGCGCCTTAACCAGGGCGCGGCCGCGGTCGGGAGCGGGGCCCAAGGTATGATCGCGGAGTTCCGAATCTTCGGGGAGGCGCTCGTGCAGTGCTTGAATACGAGACGCGGGGAATGGTGGGAAACGCGGTACGCCTATTATTTCAGGCGCGCCGAACCTTTTCCCGAAAAAAAGAGCGGCGCGGCTTCTCGGCCGCGCCGCTCCTGAAAGGCCCGCGAGAGCTCAGCCTTTTCGAGGCGCCGGAGCCTTCCGCATGAGATCGAGCCGGCCGGTCAGCTTGACCGTGCCGAAGACCTGCGCGTGGCCGCCGCTCGCGGAGCCGCTCACCATCGCCTTGCCCGAGACCTGGACCGTTCCCAGCAAAGCGCCGTTCGCGGAATGAACCTCCGCGGTTCCCTTCACGTCGCCCGAGCCGCCGACCGAGCCGCCGAAGCCGCCGGGATTGCTGATGCCGGTCAGGAAAACCGATCCCTTGACGTGCGCGGTCCCGAAGGCGTTCTCGCCCTGCATGTCCACGTCGCCCTCGACGTTCGCCCAGCCCTCGAGGAATCGGCCGCCGGTCACCAGCCCTTCGCCGGTGACCTGCCCCTCGCCCTCGATCAGGGCGCTCTTGGGCGGAGCGACCCGGTCATGCGACGAGGTCGCGGCGCCGGACGGGGCGGCTGGGACGGTCGCGGCCTTCAGGACGGCGCCCAGCGGGACGGGGCGGGACGCGGCGCCGCCGTCAAAGTCCGTTCCGGCGGCCCGAGCGGACGAGGCAAGCACGAGACAGATCACGGCCAGAAGCGAGTTTCGCACCAGTTCCCCCTGTAGATGGAATGCCTGCTTCCTGCGGCGCGACTCTAGCACATTTTCGCCGCCGCGCAACCCCCGCGTTTAAAATGATAATCTGCCCGCGAGCGAGGCCCCATGACCCTTAAAATCGCCCCCATCGGCCGCACGATGATCCTGCTCGGCCTGGCCGTCGCCGTGACCGCCTGGCTGTCGTCGCGCGTCGACTTCGATTTGGCCTGGCTCGGCCTCGCCTTCGCGGCCTTCGCCGCGTACTTCTTCCGCGACCCGGACCGTGAGATCGCCGAGGACCCCAAGGCCGCGCTGTCCCCCGCCGCCGGCGTCGTGATGTCGATCGAGAAGGACGGCCAGGAGGGCCTGACGACGGTCCGTATTTTCCTCGCGATCTGGAACGTGCACGTGCAGCGCGCGCCGCTCGCGGGCGCGGTGAAAAAGATCACCTACATCCCGGGCGCGTTCGCGGTCGCGAAGGCCCCCGAGGCCGTGCAGAACGAGCGCAACGTGATCCGGCTCGAGGGCTCGAGCGGTCCGGCCGTCGTCGAGCAGATCGCGGGGCTGATCGCGCGGCGCATCGCCTGCTACGTGCGCGAGGGCGAGGAGGTCCGCCAGGGCCAGCGCGTCGGCATCATCTACTTCGGCTCGCAGTGCGCGCTGCGCCTGCCGGCCGGCTGGGAGATCCAGGTCCGGCCGGGGCAGCCCGTCGTCGGCGGAATCTCCGTCATCGCGCGCCGTCCCTGAAATGGAGCTGGAAAAACTTAAGCGCCGCGGCGCGGTCGTCCTGCCCTCGTTGTTCACCGTCGGCAACATGGCCTTCGGCTTTTTCGCGGTGCTCGCCGCGCAAGGCGGGGAGTACGCGCGAGGGGCGTGGCTGATACTGTCGGGGATGATCTTCGACGCCCTCGACGGGCGCATCGCGCGCCTGGTCCACGGGGAGAGCGCGTTCGGGATCGAGTTCGACTCTCTGGCCGATTTCCTGGCGTTCTGCGTCGCTCCCGCCTTGCTGCTTTACCACTTCATCCTGCACGAGTACGGCTTCTGGGGGGCGCCGGTCGCGTTCTTCTTCGCGCTGTGCGGGGGGCTGAGGCTGGCGCGCTTCAACATCGTCTCGCACGCCGGGGGCGGCTCGAAGACCCACTTCACCGGCCTGCCGACGCCGGCCGCGGCCGGCATCTTGTCCTCGTTCGTGCTGGTTTACGACATGCTGGAGTCCGGCTCGTCCGCGAGGGGCCTGCGGATCATCATGCAGGAGCTGCCGCTGCTGTACATCATGATCCCGTTCATCGTTCTCGGGCTTTCGCTGCTGATGATCTCCGAGCTGCCGTACCGCGCGTTCAAGCAGCCGGAGCTGTTCCGTCCCCGCTCGATCAAGAACCTGCTGCTGATCGTCGCGGCCGCGTTCCTGGCCTACGCCTATCCGCAGAACGCGATCTTCATCTTCTTCTCGTTCTACGTCCTCTCGGGATTGGTGGCCGGCCTCGTCGGAGGCGCGCGCAGGCTCGCGCGGACCGGCGAGAGGGCCGACGACGCTTCCGCCGCCCTTCCGCCGCACGACCGTCGGAACAACTGATCTCGCCGGAAAACTTCAGGACGCCCGGTAGTACCGCATCGCCTCGGGCAGCCATTCCTTGATCTGCTCGATGCGCTGCGAGTCCGGCGGGTGGGTCGAGAGGAACTTGCCCAGCGGGTCTTCCTTGCCCTTCTGCAGCGAGGCCATGCGCTCCCAAAACGCGACCGCCGCGCGCGGGTCGTAGCCCGCCTTGGCCATCAGGATGAGGCCGATATGGTCGGCCTCGGACTCGTGCTTGCGGCTGAACGGCAGCAGCACCCCGACGTTCACGCCGGCGCCGTAGACCTTCTGGTAGGTGTCGCGCAGCACCGGGTCCCCGGTGAACACCGAGATCGCGAGCGAGGGAAGCTGCGCGATCTTCGACTGGCTCATGCGCTCCGCGCCGTGGCGCGCGATCGCGTGGCCGATCTCGTGCCCCAGTACGACGGCCAGGCCGACGTCGTCCTTCGCGACCGGCAGGATGCCGGTGTAGACGGCGACCTTGCCGCCGGGCAGGCAGAAGGCGTT
>CAZMIB010000234.1:0-494 GCA_964566245.1 uncultured Elusimicrobia bacterium
GTTAGCTTGTCGGAGGGCCAGTGGAAGGTGGCGGCAGGCTTGTGGGCCAGGAGGGTGCCGGGGCGAGGTTCGGGCTTGATCCGCGACGCGGCCGCGTTCACTTGGTCGTGCTCGGCCACGTCGCAGCCGACGGCCAGCGCGCGGCGCCCCAAGGCGCGCAGCTCGCCGGCGGCGGCCTCGAGGCGCTCGAGGTTGCGCGAGACCAGCGCGACGTCGGCCCCGTGCGCGGCCAACTCCTGCGCGATGCCGCGTCCGATCCCGGTGCCGCCGCCGGTCACGACGGCGACGCGGCCCTTCAGAAGATCGTCCCTGTAGATCACGCTGCCTCCCAGCGCGGCTTACGCTTCTCTTTGGCCGCCGCGAGCCCCTCGCGCGCCTCGCCTGACGCGAACACGGCCTCGAACTCGCGCAGGCTCGCGGCCCACAGCCCGTCCTCGTCCCCCATCCGGGCCCCCCCGTACCCCCGCCTCGTCCCCCCCTAGGCCGCCCGCGGC
>CAZMIB010000234.1:504-3385 GCA_964566245.1 uncultured Elusimicrobia bacterium
CGTCATCTTGATGTTGTCACTGCGAAGGAGGAAGGCGTTGCCACCGGGCGCGAACGCGTTCCAGCCGTCGCGGTACGCAGCCTCGGTTCGGATCAGGAAGCCGGCACGATCCGCGGTCTCGCGATAGATCCGGTAGAACTCCGGGAGCGCTCCCCCGTCCGCGTCCGAGACCGTGATCCCGGCGTTCCGGGCCTTGTTCACGTACTGCCGCCATTTCTTGCGGAGATCGCCCCACAGCGCGTCCTCGTCCCCCCTCGGGGCCCGCCGGTACGCCTGCTTCGTCGCCGCGTAGGCGGCCGGAGGCAGGCGGGACAGGCGCTCAGCCAGGCGCAGGGCCTCGGCCTCGACGGCCTCGGCGGGGTGCGCGGCGTCGACCAGGCCCGCCGCGAGCGCCTCCTCGGCGCGGATGAAGCGGCCCTCGAGCACCATAGCGCGCGCGAGGGCCGGGCTGCCGCAGAGGCGGCACAAAAGCTGGATCAGCGCCGTGGTCGGCGAGAGCCCGACCTTGATCTCGCTGAGCGAGACCTTCGCCGTCTCGCCCATGACCCGGTAGTCGCAGGCCAACGTCACGATGAAGCCGCCCAGGATCGCCGAGCCGGCCACGGCCGCGACCGTCGGCTTCGGCGAGGCGGCCAAGGCGCGGTGCAGGCCGATCAGGCCGTGGAACAGCGCGGCCCGCCGCTCATGCTCGAGACCCAGCATCTCGTCCAGGTCGAGGCCCGAGGAAAAGTACTTGGGCAAGGCCGAGGTCACGACGATCGCGCGGACCGACGTATCGCCGACCGCGGCCTCGACCTCGGCCTTAAGCCCGCTCAGCAGAGCGAGGTTCAGCGCGTTCGACGGCGGACGGTCGAGCCTGAGCACGGCGACGGCGCCGCGGCGCTCGGTCGAAAGGACGGCGGCCATGCGCGCAGTCTAGCTCTTTTGCGGAAAGGCCCCCTAGGTCGGAGGGCCCAGCGCTCCGTGGGCCCCCCGACCCTGGCTCCATGTCCCGGATCGCGCTAATTTAAAGGAATGCCCCTCTCGACCCTCCTGGCCTTGCTGCTGGCCAACGCCGTTTCCGCCTCGGCCGGCCCTCTCCCCGCCGCGACGGCCCCGTTCGCGGCGGCGCGCGCGAGGACGTTCGCGGTTTGGAACCTGAACGAGTCCTCGGTGACGGTCACCCGTGAGGGCAAGGACCTCTCCGGCCTCGAGCGCGAGCGCTGGCTCGACCGGCTTGCGGCCGCGCTGGAGACCGCGCCGCGTTTCCTGCGCGCGGCGCGCGTCGACGATATCTGGCTCAAGGAGCGCGAGGAGGGCTACGACGGCTGCTACCTGGGCGGCGGCGCGATCGTCGTGGAGGCTACGCGGAGCGCCCCCTTCGACGAAACCTTGGTCCACGAGCTCTCGCACGCCTTCAGCCCGCGCCGAGACTCCGTCGTCCAAGCCTTCCTGAAGCTTCGGTACGAGGGGCTGGCCTCAAACCCGGCGTTCGCGGAGCTGCAAGCGGACGCCGAGGCGGAGGAGGACCGGGAGGGCACGAACCGCGGCCGCTCTTATCGCCTGCGCCGCCGCGTGGACGCGATGCGGCTGCCGCGCCGCGACGCCTTCGACTTTCATGGGATCACGAACGAGGAGGAGTACTTCGCGGTCGCCGTCCAGCTCTACCACCGGCATCGGGCCGATCCCTCGGCGCTCAAACCCTTCCTTTCTCCCGCCGAGTTGGACTACCTGCGCCGCCTGTTCTCCGACGCGCCCTAGAGTTTTAAGCGGCCGGGACGGCGAACTCCTTGAAGAAGGCGCCGACCTCGTCCAAGTTCATCAGGCGGCGGCACGGCGGCAGGACCCTCAGAAAAAGCCGGCCGTAGGTCTTGCGCGCGACGCGCGGGTCGAGCACGACGACCACCCCGTGGTCCTCGCGGTGGCGGATCAGCCGTCCGAAGCCCTGACGGAACTTGATGATCGCGCGCGGCAGGCTGTAGTCCTTGAACGGGTTCCCCCCGCTCTCGGCCAGGCGCTCCATGCGCGCCTGCTCGACCGGGCTGTCGGGCGAGGCGAACGGCAGCTTCGCGATGACCACGCAGGCCAGCGCCGGTCCGGGCACGTCGACCCCCTGCCAGAAGGTGTCGGTCCCGACCAGGACGCCGTTGCCGGCCTTCCTGAAGCCCTCCAGAAGCCGGTGGCTGTCCGCCTCGCCTTGCAGGAACAACGGCCGGCCGCCGGACGCCCGCCCCAAGGCCGCGTGCAAAGCCAGCATGAGCCGCCGGCTCGGCGCGAGCACGAACAGCCCGCCCGGGACGAGCTCCAGCAGGGCTTTCAGCCGCTCCATCGCCGCGGCGACGAACGCCGTCTCGTCGTCCGGATCGGGCATCCCGCGGTCGATGAACAGGCCGGCCCGCGAGGCGTAGTCGAACGGGGAGTCGACGCGCAGCGCGCGCGCCTCGGGCTGGGCCGCGTCGCGAAGGAACGGCTCGAAGGAGCCGCCGGCCGAGAGCGTGGCCGAGGTCAGCACGACCGTCGCCGGGCGGCGCGCCCACTGCGCCGCCAGCACCTCGGAGACGACGAGCGGCGCCGATTTGAGCGCCACGTTCTTCTCCGAGCGCTCGATCCAGTAGGCGTGGTCCGGAGAGGCGACCGCGAGCAGGGCGCGCGTCGTCTCGCCCAGCTCGGTCGCGCGGCGCAGCAGGCGCGTCAGCTCCGCCTGCTCCTCGGCGGAGGAGCACAGCGGCGCCGCGTCCTTGAGGAAAAAGAGCAGCCGATTAAGCGGCCCGGTCAGGTGGTCCTCGACCTCCGGAGGATGGCGCAGCCGACGCGAGGTCCCGGCGGGGCCGCAGGCCTCGCCGAGGGCGTCGAAGAAGGCCTCCGAGGCCGCGCCGCAGGCGGCGTGCAGGCCGGCCAGCTC
>CAZMIB010000235.1:0-3381 GCA_964566245.1 uncultured Elusimicrobia bacterium
GGGTCTGCCGCCGGGGCTAACCGGCTCCGGCGGTCGCCTTGGACGGGCGGTCGAGGCCCTTCAGTTGTTGTGGTACCGCGGGGTGATCGGTTTCGACGCGGAGGGGCAGCGGGACGCCCTGCGGCGCGTCGGCGGCTGGCTTAGAAATCTGGCCGGCCTCGCGCTGGCGCTGATCGGGGGGCTGGCGCTTAGGCGCCGGACGGTCGGCGCGGGCGCGTCGCCGGGGCGCGTCCGCGCGGGGGACCCGTTCTACCTGCACGCGATGGGCGCGCTCGCGCGCGCCGGGCTGACGCGCGAAAGCTGGGAGACGGGGAGGGAGTTCTCCTCGCGCGTGACGGCCTCCCGCCCCGGCCTCGTCCAGATGCCCGCGCTGACCGATTACCACTACCGCTTCAGCTACGGCGGCGGCGTGCCCACGCCCGAGGACCGGCTGGAGATCAAAAGGCTGCTGAGCGAGCTTCGCTCGGCGGTGGGAAGCTAGAAGCCCCGGGCGGCCAGGGGGGCGGGAGGCGGGGCCGGCGGCGCGGGAGCCGTTCGATCGGAGGGCAGGAGCACGGTGACGGGCACCCCGCGGTAGGACAGCGAGACGTCGCGCTCGATGTCGAAGAGGTCGAGCGCCCGGTCCCGGTCCGCCGGGCTGTTGAAGGAGACCACGATGCGGGCCGGGGTGCCGTTCGTCACCATCAGCCGCGGCGACTTGAGGCCGCGCTTCTCGAGCTTCCCCTTAAGGTCGCGCGCGGCGACGTAAGGGTCCTTCCAGCGCGTCGGAATATCCGCGGGCGCGTCAAGCACGCGGTCGGCGCCCATGCGCTTGACGTGGTTGAAGCCGTAGCGCGGGGCTTCGTCGACCTCCAGCTTCGCGAGGGCCCGCTTGAGGCTGTCGAGCTTGATCGCGGCTTCGTTATAGCGCGCGTTCAGCTCCGCCGGGTTGTAGAAGGTCAGGTGGGCGAGCGGGGGAAGCACCGCCTCGACCTCCTTGATCCGCTCCCGCGCCGCGCCCGCGGTGACGAGCGGCCGGCGCTTGCGGACCCGCTTGTCCATGATGCGGTCCACCGATCGGACCACCTCGGGCGCCGCGAGCAGGCGCGCCTCGGCGAGCTGGTTCGCGACCGCCTTGCGCTGGGACGGGGAGAGGCGCGAGATCAGGCGCATGCGGCGGCGCAGGCTGATCCGATCCTCCTCGGGAAGATGGTTGAGCCGCCGCGCCAGCGGGCCAAGCACCGCGTAGCGCTTGGGGCGGCGGTAGTCGATGACGCCCAGGGCCTGCCAGGACGAGTCCTTCAGGCAGCCCTTGCTCGCGCAATCGGCGACGCTGGAGAACGCCGAGAGCCACGGCTTGACCTCGGCCGGATCGAAGACGGGGGCCGCGGCGACGGGCCGCGCCAAAGCGAGGCCCAGCAGGAGGGACGCGAACATCATCGGATAATTATACGTCCAGCGGACGGGCGGGGGTTGGGCCGCAAGTCCTAAGCCCACGTCGATGAAGGGCCCTCCGTCCGCTGGGCCCTTTGGCGGCTTTACGCCCCGTCCGCGCTCTGCTATTCTAGTGGACGTGAAAAAAGACACAGACTCCGTCGCGTCCCTGACCCGGGCGATCAGCCATTTCATCGGCGAGCGCGAGTGGGACCCCTTTCATACCCCGAAGAACCTTTCGATGGGCATCGCGATCGAGGCCGCCGAGCTGATGGAGCATTTCCAGTGGATATCGACCGAGGAGTCGCTCGCGAAGGTCCGCGATCCGCAATGGCGAGAGGAGATCGAGGATGAGATCGCCGACGTCACGATCTTCGCGCTCCGCTTCGCCGAGATCGCGGGCTTCGACGTCGGCAAGGCGATGCTGAAGAAGCTGGAGAAGAACGCGCTCAAGTATCCCGTCGATCTCGTGAAGGGCAAGCCCCACAAGTACACCTACTACCGGAAGCTGGCCCAGCTCAACGCCGTGGACGGCCGGACAGATTCGTCTCCTGAAAAGGCACCTGCAAGCGCGAGCGGACGGCGTCCGCCGCGTCGACAAGGCGCCTGAGCAGGCGTCCGAGCGCCGTCTCGTCGGCCGGGCTTACTCCGAAATGCCGCAGCACGCTTCGCCGGACGCGTGCGGTGATCGGGCTGTACGCCGACCCCGAGCCGTCGAACGCGAAGCTTCCGTCGCGGCGCAGCAGGAACGTCACGCCGGCCTCGTTCTCGAAGCGCGTCATGACCTGGATATGGACCGCCGCCCCGTCCTCGCCGCGCGCGACGGCGTTCAGCAGCTCCCCGGTGCGCGGGTCGAAGGAGCCGATGGCGTCCAGCGGCGGTTCATGCTCGAGCGCCCGCAGCATGGTTTTCGCGCCCGGCGCGTCGAGGTCGATCTTGCTGGCGCCCACGATCGCGCAGCCGTTCTCGACGCGCGGCCGCCAAGGCTCCCGTATCTCCAATAGGCGCGGGTCGAAGCTGTTCTTGAGGGCGGGAGCCGGAAGCCAGACCGCGCGCAGCGGGCTGTAGACCTCGATGTGCTCCAACGTCGCGTTTCCCGCGACGATCGCGGCGAAGTCCGGGCCGTCGGCTTCCAGCCCCACGATTCGCAGAAGCACCGGCGAGGAATCCGCCGCGTGGGCCGCCCCGGCCGCCTTGCCCTCGAGCGCCAATAACCGTCCGCTCTCGATATCGCTTTTCAGCACCCGCTGGACATAGACGCCGGTCCCATATTGTCCCTCGCCTTCCCTGAGCCCGTTCGAGGCGAGGATGCGCCTCAGCTCGGCGAGCGAGGTGCCATGGACCAGCATGCCGGGCATCAGCGCTCCCGCCAGAAGCATGCGGCGCTTCAGCTCCATCGCCGCGCGCACGAAGGCCCCCCGGCCGGCCTCCGCGAGGACCGGCGCCAGCTCCGCGAGCGTGCGCAGGTCGTCGCGATGGATCTTGTCGACCTTGCCCGCCGGAACGCGCGCCTTTTCGGCCGCCGGGGCCGGAGCCGCGCGGCTCCGGCCGTCCTGGGCCCGGAAAGCGGGAGCCTGCTTGCCTCCGAGCGCCGCGTGAACCTCGCGCCTCATAGCCGCGGCCTTGGAATCGAGATACGCGCTTTCAGGCGAGCCCTGCGCGAGGTCGTAGGCTCTCTGAAGCAGCGCCGCCGCGCTCGCCAATCGAAGAGCTCGGTCGGCGACGCGCGTGACGACGATGGCATGCGTCTTGGCGTCGTAGCCCTCGCTCGGGCCGTACGCGAAGCGGGGCGCGTCGTTCGACCGCAGGAAAGCCAGCAAGTGGTTGGCGCGCTCGCGCAGAGCCGGCGTCTTTAGCGCGGCGGCCAGCCCCCGCGCCAATTCGGCCTCGCTCGAGGGGGAACCCTCCTCCGCGCCCAGGACGGCCCCGGTTGCGAGCCCCTGCTCCCCCCGGGATTCCGAAGCGCCC
>CAZMIB010000236.1:0-3317 GCA_964566245.1 uncultured Elusimicrobia bacterium
ATCGTCGGCCAAAATTGTAGAATAGGCGCGCGATCGAGCGTCGGCCCCGGCCGCGTGCTGGGCGCCGAGACGCGCGTGACCCCGTTTTCGCAGCTATGAGAACCGCCCTGAAGACCGTGCCCAAGCCGTGGGGACGCGAGATCTGGTTCGCGCAGGCCCCGCGCTACGTCGGCAAGCTGCTCGAGATCCGCAAGGGCCACCGGCTTTCGAAGCAGTACCATAAGATCAAGCACGAGACCATTTACACGCTGAAGGGGCGCTATCTTATGGAGCTGAACGGCCGCAAGCGGGTGATGAAGCCCGGCTCCGTCGTGACGATCCCCCCGCGCGCGGTCCATCGCATGGAGGCGCGCTACGGCGACGTGACGTTGGTGGAGGTCTCGACGCCCGAGCTTTGGGACGTGGTCCGCGTCGAGGACGACTACGGCCGCGGCGACGCGGCCTCCCCATCCCCAAGGAGAAAGAAATGAGCAGCCGAGCTTCCGCAGGAGCCGAGTCCCGCCGCGCCTCCCAGAACCGCGCCGAGGAGCCGACGATACGCTTCGGCACCGACGGCTGGCGCGGCCAGATCGCCCGCGACTTCACGTTCGACAACGTCCGCCGCGTGGCCCAGGCCCTGGCCGAGCTGCTGAAGAACGCGAAGAAGGCCGGCCTCGGCGTCGATTTCAAGCCCGGCTCGACGATCCCGGTCGGCTTCGACCGACGTTTTCAATCCGACGCCTTCGCCGCCGAGCTCGCGCGCGTGCTCAAGGCCAACGGCCTGAACCCCACGCTCTTCGCCGAGCCGCTGCCGACCCCGGCTCTTTCCTTCCTGACGCACAAGAGCCAGACGGTCGGGGTCATGGTGACCGCCTCTCACAACCCGGCCGCCTACAACGGCATCAAGATCAAGGTCGAGGGACGCGCCGCCCCGGAGGAGATCACCAAGCAGGTCGAGGCCTTGCTCGACAAGGCCCCGATCCCTCCGACCGACGGCCCGGCGGCGTCGCATTCGTACCGCGACCAGTACCTCAACTTCCTGCGCTCGAAGATCGACGTCAAGGCGATCGCGCGCAAGCTCAAGAAGCCGGTCGTCGTCGATTACATGTACGGCGCGGGGATCGGGCTGATGGAGGAGGTTCTTCCTTACAAGCGGCTGGTCGCGCTCCACGGCCGGCATGATCCCTTGTTCGGCGGGCTGCACCCCGAGCCGATCGAGAAGTACCTCACGGAGCTC
This sequence comes from uncultured Elusimicrobia bacterium, assembly GCA_964566245.1. Taxonomy (GTDB): domain Bacteria; phylum Elusimicrobiota; class Elusimicrobia; order CAZMIB01; family CAZMIB01; genus CAZMIB01. Next base: position 1,217 of record CAZMIB010000236.1, read on the forward strand.
TCCGAGGCGGTGTCCCGCGAGAAGGCCCTCGTCGGCCTCGCGCTCGACGGCGACGCGGACCGGCTCGGCGCGGTCGATGACCAGGGCCGCTACCTGACGCCGTGCCAGGTCTTCCCGCTCTTGCTCGAGCACCTGATCGTCCACCGCAAGACCAAGGGCAAGGTCGTGCAGTCGGTCTCGATGGGCATCCTCGGCGAGCGCATCGCGAAGGCGCACGGGCTCGAGTTCGAGGAGGTCCCGGTCGGCTTCAAGTTCATCGCGCAGAAGATGGCGGCCGGCGACTGCGCGGTCGGCGGCGAGGAGTCCGGCGGCTACGGCTGGAAGGGCGGCCTGCCGGAGCGCGACGGGCTGATGAACGCGCTGCTCCTCCTGGAGCTTCTGACCGAGACCGGCAAGACCCCGTCCGCGCTCCTGGCCGGGCTCGAGAAGAAGTACGGCGCGTCCCATTTCAAGCGCATCGACTACCACATCCACCGCGCGGTCGAGAAGCAGGTCTTCACCGAGCGCGTGCAGAAGAAGATCCCGCGCAAGGTCCTCGACACCCCGGTCAAGGAGATCCGGACGATCGACGGGGTGAAGCTGGTCCTCGAGGACGACTCCTGGCTGCTGATGCGCCCCTCCGGGACCGAGCCGCTGGTCCGCACCTACGCCGAGAGCTCGAGCCCGAAGAAGACGCAGGCCCTGCTCGAGCTGGCCCTGAAATGGGTCGGCGGGCACGTGTGACCAAGCCCCGCCCGCTGCGCGCGATGGTCCTGGCCGCCGGGGCCGGGACGCGGCTTCGCCCGCTGACCTACGCCGTCCCGAAGCCGATGGTGCCGGTCCTCAACCGGCCGGTGCTGTTCCATGTGCTGTCCTTGCTGCGCAGGTTCGGCGTCACCGAGGTGATGCTGAACCTGCACAACCAGCCGGAGATGATCAAGAGCTACTGCGGCGACGGGGCGCGCTGGGGCCTGCACCTGCGCTACTCCTACGAGCCGAAGCTGCTCGGGACCGCGGGCGCGGTCAAGAAGTGCGAGGCCTTCTTCAAGGACGGGCCGTTCCTCATCCTCTCCGGCGACGGGATATCGGACATCGACATCGAGCAGGTTTATTCGTTCCACCGCGAGAAGCGCGCGCTGGCGACGATCGTGATGAAGTCGGTCGACTACCGCTTCGACTACGGCGTCACTTTGACCGACGGCGGCGGGCGCGTAAAATCCTTCGTCGAGAAGCCGCGCTGGGGCGACATCTTCTCGGACACCGTGAACACCGGCATCTATCTCTTCGAGCCGGAGGTGTTCCGCCACCTGCCGAAGGGCAAGGAGTACGACTTCGGCCACGAGCTCTTTCCCAAGCTGCTGAAGCTGAAGCGCCGGGTGTTCGGCTACGCCCATCCGGGCTATTGGTGCGACGTCGGCAACCTGGGCGAGTACCGGCGCGCGCAGAAGGACGGCCTCGACGGCAACGTGGGCCTTCACCGCCCCGGCCGCGAGATTCAGCCGAAGGTCTGGGTCGAGGAAGGGACCTCCCTGCACCCCTCGGCGACCTTGATCGGCCCCTGCCTGATCGGACGCCGCTGCGCCATCGGGGCCGGGGCCGAGATCGGCCCGTACACCGTGATCGGCGACGGCGTGCGCGTCGGCGAGAAGGCCCGCCTGAAGAACTGCATCCTCTGGGACGGCGTGCGCGTCGGCAAGAACGTCCTGCTCTCGAACTGCATCATCGGCGAGGGCGGCAACGTCACCGAGGACATCGCCGTCTACGAAGCCGCCGTCCTCAACGTCAAGCGCTAGCTCCCTGACCCCAAGTTCAAATTCGACGACGCGCCGAAGACGAGGCGCCTGACATCGCATTTTGCGATCTCAAAGGCCGTCGGGTGCGGCGACTAGAAGCAGGTAGCCCTTCGCTGCGGGCCGGGACCCGCCGGGGCTTCCGCTCGCTTTCGTCCTCGCGGCCGCGACCTCCGGCCTCCTCGCGCTTCGCGCTCGACCGGGGGCCCTCGGCGGTCCCTTCAAAGCCAAGCAAGAACGAAGAGTCGGGCCGCCGAAACCCCTGAGGCCGGGTAACGGTCGCTAAAACGCCTTCGGCGTTTTGCCGCTCCGGGCGAGGCTCGCTCCACCCC
>CAZMIB010000237.1:0-3303 GCA_964566245.1 uncultured Elusimicrobia bacterium
ACAGCGACGCGACGCGGGCGGCCGTCGCTCCGTCCAAGCCCGCGGCTCGAGCGCGGCCCTCGACGGCGGCGGGCGGCTCGCCGACGGACGCCGCGGCCAGCAGGAAGCGCGCGGCCGGACCGTCGGTCGGAAAGGACTCCAGCGCCGGCAGGGCCTTGCGAGGGTCCCCCTCTAATAAGGAAAGGCTCGAACCGAGGTCCCGCCGCGCCTCGACGCCCAAGAAGACGGGCGCGCCCGCGCGGGCCCAGGCGCCCGGGGCGCGCTCGATGGCCGCCGGCCAAGCGGGGCCGGAGAGCAAGAGAGTCGCTGATAAAAACGCGGCGCGGAAGGTCATGGACGCTTGGGGAAGGACATTATCTCATATTCCGAGACCGGAGGCACGACGGCGCTTTCGTTTTATAGAATAACCGGGTGACCCATCCTCCGATCCCCCTTCCCCCCGCCCGATCCGAGCGCTTCCTCGACAAGGCCCGCGAGGCGGTTCGGAACGTGCCGCGGGCGTTCGGGCTGCTGTGGGAGGCGGACCGCCCGGGAGCGATCTGGATGGGGCTGATGAGCCTCGTCTCGGCGGGGCTCGCGCCGCTCCAAGCCTACGTCGCGAAACTGATCGTCGACGGCGTCCTCGCCGCGCTGCGCCGCGGCGACGCGCCGATGCAGGGTCTCCGTACTCTCAGCCCTTACTTCCTGGCCACCTTCGGGCTCATCGCGCTGGGCGGGGCGCTGGCGCGGCTGAGGCACATCGTCACCGACCTTTCCAACCACAAGCTCGGCCACTCGATCAACCGGCGCATCATGACGAAGGCGCTGTCCCTCGACGTCCACTGGTTCGAGAACCCGGAGTTCTACGACAAGATGCAGAACGCGCGGCGCCAGTCCGACTTCCGCGCCTGGGCGGTGGTCAACAGCGGCTTCCTGCTCGTCCAGAACGTGCTGACCCTCGCCTCGGTGTCCGGGGTCCTGCTGGCCCTGAACCCTTGGCTGGCCGTCCTGCTGTTCGGGGCCGCCTTGCCGGCGTTCGTCGTGCAGACGCGCTACAGCGAGCTGCAGTTCCGCCTCCAAAGCTGGCGCACGCCCGAGACGCGCGAGATGACCTACCTGGAGCAGCTTCTGACCTTGGACTCGACGGTCAAGGAGGTCAAGCTGTTCCGGCTGGGCCGCCTGCTGCTCTCGCGCCACAACGAGACGTTCTGGCGCGTCTTCGACGAGGACGCCGCGCTGGCCCGCGTGCGCACGCTGAAGAGCTACCTATGGGGCCTGCTGGCCCAGCTCAGCTACTGGGGCGCGAACGTCTGGGTGGCCTGGCTGGCGCTCGCCTCGCGGATCACGATCGGCTCGATGACCTTCTACATCGCGATCTTCCAGCAGAGCCAGGGCGTGTTCCAGGGCCTGCTCGAGAACATCTCCCAGCTTTACGAGCACGGGCTGTTCCTCGAGAACTTATTTTCCTTCTTGGGCTTGGAGCCCGGCGCGGCCTTGCCGCCGCCGGCCGGAGCGGCGCCGCTCAAGCGCGACCTGTCGCGCGGGCTGGAGTTCGAGGGCGTCTACTTCAAGTACCCGGGCCAGGAAGGCTGGGCCGTCGAGAACTTCTCGCGGGTCATCGCCCCCGGTGAGAAGCTGGCCTTGGTCGGCGAGAACGGAGCCGGCAAGACGACCTTGATCAAGCTGCTGACCGGCCTCTACGCGCCCACGCGCGGCCGCATACTCTTCCGCGGCGTCGACCTGAGGGAGTACCCGCGCGAGGAGCTGCACCGCCGCATCGGAGCCATCTTCCAGGATTACGTCCACTATCAGATGACCATGCGCGAGAACATCGCCTTCGGCGCGGTCGAGGCGCTGGACGACGAGGGCCGGATGAAGGCCGCGGCCGGGCGCGGCGGGGCCGACCGCGTCGCGGCGTCCCTCGCCAAGGGCTTCGAGTCGCGGCTCGGGCGCTGGTTCGCGGACGGGGCCGAGCTCTCGGGGGGCCAATGGCAGAAGGTGGCCCTCGGGCGGGCCTTCATGGCCGAGGCGGAGGTGCTGGTGCTCGACGAGCCGACCGCCTCGCTCGACGCCGAGTCGGAGTACGAGATATTCCGCCGCTTCCAGCAGCTCTCCGAGAGCAAGATCGCGATCATCGTCTCGCACCGCTTCAGCACGGTCCGCATGGCGGACCGGATCGCGGTCCTCAAGCGGGGGGCGATCGAGGAAATCGGGTCGCACGCCGAGCTGGTCGCCGCCGGCGGGACCTACGCGCGGCTCTTCGAGCTGCAAGCCCAAGGCTACCGCTAGTTTTGCAGACCGAGGGCGTGATCCACCGAAATGACTTCCCGATCGTCGGGGTCGGCGCCGCCGCGTGAAGCTCAGGCTGGCCGTCGCGAAGGACATCCGGGCCGGCGGCGCGCCGGGGTCCGGCCTGTCGCTGGTGCGCGACATCGTCGACTCCCAGGGCGGCAAGGTCTGGGCCGAGTCCGTGGACGGCAAGGGCGCGACCTTCCACGTCGTCGTGCCCGCGGCCTGAATCCGTGCCGCCCCGGAGCCTACGCCTCCGAGCCGAGCAGCTTCACGATCTTGTTGTAGACGCCGAGGATCAGCAAGGTCGGCGCCCACTGGCCGACGAAGTTGCTGTCCTGCTCCCGGTCGGCCGCGCGCAAGGCCAACGACGCGGCGATCGCGCCCAAGGCGGCCCACATGAAAACGTCGGACGGAACGCGCTTCGTCCGCTGCTCGATCGCCCGCGCGACCGTCCCTTCCTTGTATCCCTGAGAGAAGGCCATGGCTCACCCCCTTTCCTCGTCGAAAGTATAGACCAGGCGGGCGGAGCAAGCTCCGGCGGCGGGGTAAACTCGGGATGCCGGCCGCGGCGGCGGAGCGCTTCATGCCGACAGCTTACTTTTTAAAGCCGCGCGCTGCGCAGGCGCAGGGCGTTGCCGATGACCGAGACCGAGCTGAACGTCATCGCGGCCGCGGCGAGCGTCGGGCTCAACAGCAGGCCGAAGGCGGGGTATAGGGCGCCGGCCGCGACCGGGAGGCCCAGCGCGTTATAGACGAACGCGAAGAACAGGTTCTGCTTGATGTTGCGCAGGACCGCGCGGCTCAGGCGCCTCGCGCGCAAGATCGCGCGCAGGTCTCCCTTCACCAAGGTCACGCCGGCGCTCTCGAGCGCCGCTCCGGTCCCCGCCCCCATCGCGATCCCGACCTCGGCCGACGCCAGCGCGGGGGCGTCGTTGATCCCGTCGCCGGCCATCGCGACGCGCCGCCCCTCGCGCGCGAGCTCCCGCACGCGCTCGGCCTTGCGCTCCGGCGAGGCCCCGGAGATCGGAAGAG
>CAZMIB010000238.1:0-3153 GCA_964566245.1 uncultured Elusimicrobia bacterium
GCGAGATGGTGGCCACGGTGATGGCGGTAACAGCCGTGGGGGGAACTTGGTGGTTCCGCCCCGGGTGACCGGGAAAGGCTTGCCGTACTCGCGCTCGGGGCCCTGCTGCGCAAAGTAATCCTTGAAGCGCGGCACATTGTGATTGCGGTTGCGCTCCTCGAAGTAGGGCAGCAGCGGCGCATACCAGTCGAAGATGCGCCGCAGCTCCTTTACCGGCTCGTCGGAGACGTCGACGCGCAGGTCGCAGCGCGGGACGATCTGCTCGCCGAACGACAGCAGCCCGGCCGACGTCTGGCCCTCCTCCTGGCCGCCGGCGTCGCGCCCCGCCTCGATGGCGCGCAGCAGGCGCTCTTCCCGCCCGTCCGATTCCCCCCCGTTAAACGCCTCGGCCAACGCCCCCACCACCTGGGGGCCCGTTGCCAGGACGCCGCCCCCCTCGGCGCCGACCTGGGCCGAGAAAAGGCCCGAGGTCCGCTCCTCCTCGTGGAGCTCGCCGTCGGAGGTCATGATCCAGGTCCGCTTGACGCGCTCGGCGTACGAGAGGCTTGCCTGGCGGATCAGCGGCGAGCGGGCGCGCAGCGCGCGGTCGATCGAGGCCAGCAAGGCGACCTTGCCGTCGAGAGGCTTTTCGGCGGGAGGGACCCGCGGCGCGCTCAGCGCGCGCGTGACCTTGAGCTCCCGGCCGGCGGCCGCGCCGCCGGGCCCCGCGAGGCGGCGGTGCAGCTCCCGCGCCTCGTCGAGCGACCAGCGGTTCAGGCTGGCGTAAAGCGTCTCGGGAGAGGCGCCGCGCCTCTTCGGCCATCGCAGCAGGCGCAGGCCGACCCCGCGGTCCTCGCCGGAGGCGATCTCCTCGACGCGGCCCTCCTCGAAATGGACGCGCGTCGAGCGCGAGGCCTCGAAGTAGAGGTCCGCGTAGTCGCCGCCGGAGAGCAGCGGCGCCCAGTCGGCGGGGCGGGGGGCGGTCATTGTCCGGCCTCCGGGACCGAGAACGTGACGGTCGTGCCGCGGCCCAGTTTCGACTCCATCGAGAGCGTGCCCCCGAGCCGGTCGATCACGCGCTTGCAGAACGGGAGCCCGAGGCCCCAGCCCTCGACCTGGCCGGTGAAGCTCGCCTCGACCTGGTGGAACTTGTCGAAGAGCCGGCTCATGTCCTCGGGGGGGATGCCGGGGCCGTCGTCCTCGACCGAGGCCTCCGCGCGGCCGCCGGTCGAGCGGATGCGTATCGCGACCTTCTTGCGGGCCGCGGGGTTGAACTTGAGGGCGTTGTCGACGAGGTTGCGGAGCACCTCGCGCACGAGGTCGGGATCGCCGAGCGCCGTCGCGGCGCCCTCGATCTCGATCCGGGTCCCGAGGGAGCGCAGCGTGGTCTCGAGCGAGCCCGCCGCCTCGCGCGCCGCCGCCTCGAGCTGGAACGCGCGGCGCTGCAGCCGGCCCGCGTCCATCTGCTCGAGCGTCGCGAAGGCCAACAGCTTGTCGACCAGCGCGTTGAGCTTCTCGCCCTGGGCCTGGATGGAGGCCAGGGCCTTGAGCGGGAACTCCGGGAGCGCCTTGACCGACGCCTCGGCCTGGAGGATCTGGGAGTAGCCGGTGATCGCCGAAAGCGGGGTCTTCAGCTTGTGCGAGATCAGCGACAAGAACTCGCGTTTCAGGCCCTCGGCGCGCCGCTCCTCGGTGACGTCGCGCAGGATCCAGGTCCAGCCCGGGCGCTGGTTGTCCTTCGCGTCGCGGGCCTCGAGCCTGAACGCGGTGCCGTCGAGCACGAGGGCCTTGGGCTCGGGGCGCGTCAGCTCGACCGGCACGACCGCCTCGCGGCTCGCGAGCACCTCGGCGATCGCGGGCTTGGCCCAGAAGCCCTCCGGTCCCCCGGCCAGCGTCGCGCGCTCGGGAAGCGCCAGCAGGCGCCTCGCCGTCTCGTTGGCCAGACGGACGTTCCCGTCGGCGTCGGTCAGCAGGGCGGCCTCGCGCATCTGGAGGAAGACGGCCTCGAGGTTCTGCTTCTCCGCCTTGAGCGAAGCGAACAAGCGCGCGTTCTCGATCGCGACCGCGGCCTGGGACGCGAACGCCTCGAAGGTCCGCAGGTCGTCCGGCGAGAACGGGCCGTCGCGGCGATTGATCGACTCGACGACCCCGATCAGCTTGCCGCGCACGACCAGCGGGGCCGCGAGGATCGAGCGGGTGACGAAGCCGGAGCGCTGGTCCACCTTGGGGCTCCAGCGGGGATCCGCGCGGACGTCGTCGCTGATCAGCGGGCGGCCGGTCTCCGCGACCCAGCCCGCGATGCCCTGGCCGAGCTTCAGCCGGATCGCCGAGGTCTCGGGGTCCAGGCCCAGCGCGACGTCGAAGTACAGCTCCCGCGTCGCGTCGTCGAGCAGCAGCAAGGAGGCTTGCTCGGCCCCGGTGACCTTGGCCGCGAGCTGCATGATGGTCGTCAGCAGGTCGGCGAGGTCGAGCTTCGAGGACAGCAGGCGGCTGGCCTCCAGCAGCAGATCGAAAGTCTCGTTCTCGCGCGGCATCAGCGCTCGTACCTCGCCAGCAGCGCGGTCGTCCCGAGCCACGGTTCGCCTTGCTCCCGAAGGAGATGCTCGCTGAGGTCCAGCCGCCAGCCTCCCGGCAGCTTGACGTCGAACCCGGCCAGCAGCGAGTGCGCGAAGCCGAGGTCCCCGGCGTAGCGCAGGTGCGAGTAATTAATGAAGAATTGAGACTCGACCTCCGGCTGTCCCCGCCGCGCGAGTTGGACCGTCGCGGCCGCCCGGGGAGGCTTGGTCAGCGGGCGCAGCGAGGCGATCCCCGCGAGATCGCCTTGGTCCGCCAGGCCTCCGAAGGCGGCGAGGCCGGTGAGGGGCCTATCATAAAGGAAGAGGTCGGCGGAAAAGCCGAGCTGGAACAGGCCGAAATAGGACTGCAGCGCCGAGCCCTCGAGGAAGTATTCCCCGAGGCGCGACCGGCTCGGGACGCCGTCCGCGAAGGTCAGCGGGGCGTCGTGGCGGAAGCCGCCCGCGGAGACTCCCAGGACGGTCGCCGCGTCCTCATCGGAGGAGAGGAAGAAGGAGCGCAACAGCGAGCCGCCGATGGACGCGGCCCCCATCGCGCGCGGGAAGACGCCAGTGGTCAGCGCCCAGGCGCTCCCGCCCGACCCGAGCCTGCGGCGGCCCC
>CAZMIB010000239.1:0-3040 GCA_964566245.1 uncultured Elusimicrobia bacterium
GGGCGTAGCCGGCTGAACCGAAGTTCTGCGACGTGAACATCGGGCGCACGCGCGCGCGGAACGTGGAGGGCTCGCGCTCGAGCCTGTCGGCGTGGCGCCGCGGGCGCCCGCGCGAGCCGGCCTCGTCGAGGTCGAGGACGACGGTCAGGTCGGGCGTCAAGCCTCCGGTCGCGATCGCGTTGAGGCGCCGGATCAGCGGCATCGGCAAGCCGCGTCCGTGCCCCTGGTAGGCCAAGGTCGCCATGGTGTAGCGCTCGCAGAGCACGATGTCCCCTCGCTCGAGGGCCGGGACGACCTTTTCGGCGGTATGCTGCGCGCGCGCGGCCTCGTACAGCAGCAACTCGGCCAGGGGAGCCACGCGGTGCGCCGGGTCGAGCACGACGCGGCGTATCGCCTCGGCGAAGCGCGTGCCGCCGGGCTCGCGCGTGTGCACGACGCGGCGCCCCTCGCGCTTGAGCGCGCGGACCAGAAGCGCCGCCTGCGTCGATTTGCCGGACTTGTCCGGGCCCTCCAGAACGATGAAGCGTCCCTGTCTCACTCGGCGCTGTCTCCAGATGCAGTTGGGGCGCGCCCGGCCGGCGGAGCGCGGGGGATGGACCGTCCCGACGCCCATCGTAGCAATTCGCCCGAGGGAGCGTCCATGAAGCGGGCGGCGCTGGCCAAAAGCGGGCGGGGGAGCTATAATCCGTACGTACGATGCCCGAGGAACGGAAGCCGCCCTGGATAAGCTGGCTGGCGCTCTCGACGGCCGTGATGGCCGTGCTGGCCGCGATCACGACGCTGTACATGGGCAAGTTCTCGTCCCGGACCTTGCTCGCCCAGGCCCAGGAGAGCGATCAGTGGGCGTTCTACCAGGCGAAGAGCCTTAAATCCCACCTGTATGCGATCGAGAAGCGCCGCCTGGAGTTGGACCTCGAGGAGCGCGGCGCCTCGCTCGCGAAGGCGGCGCGCGATAGCCGCAAGGCGGCCTTGGCCGAGTACGCCGACGGCCTGGACAAGTACGAGGGCGACAAGCAGGCGATCAAGGCCAAGGCCGACACGCTGGCCGCCGACAAGGAGCTGGCCCAGCGCCGCGGCGGGAACTTCGGCTACAGCCTGCTGTTCCTGCAGATCGCGATCATGCTGTCCTCGGTCGCGGCGATCGTGAAGCAGAAGCCTCTATGGCTGACGGCCCTGGCGCTGTGCCTCGGGTGGGCGTACTTCTTCCTCAACGGCTGGCTGCTGTTCCGCTGACGGCGCTTACTCCTCCGGTCCCTCGTCGTTCTTCTTCGCGGCCAGCTTGTTATAGGCGTCGCGCGGGCGGACGATGATGAACCGCTGATCGGACGGCGCGTCCGGCGGAAGCTCCCTGTCGGGGATCGCCGATCCGGTCGCCATCAGCAGCTCGCGCAGCTTGTCGCCGGCCTTGACGGGATTCGCGTAGCCCAGGCCCCATACGGCCGGCAGGAGCTGGGCGATCGAGCCGGTCAGCGCCGGAGCGGCCGCCGAGGTCCCGTTGAAGTCCGTGTGGCCGCCTCCGTCTCTCAAGGAGGGGATGTTCTCGCCGGGGGCCATGAGGATCGTCTTCATCGCGTAGCTCAGCGAGAGCGGGTCGAAGGTCTCGCCGTAGGAGCTGAAGGGCGACATGCGCTCGTCCACGTCCAACGCTCCGGCGGTGAACGCGGACCGCGCGTTCCCGGGGCTGCGGAGGCCCTTCCCGCCGTCGTTGCCCGCGCTCGCGACGAAGATCGCCGAGCCCGCGTGCTCGTCGATGAAGCGGGACAGATCGCCGTACCTGGAGTTTTTGGCCACGAGGCTGATGTTGATGACGTGGTTTCCGTCCGCCAGCGCCTGGCGTATCGCGTCCTTGATGCGGGGAGCGTGGTCGACGTCTCCGGGCTCGAGGCGGGGGTTGCCGTCCTCCACCGCCCTATACGAGCGCAGCTCCGCCTCCGGGGCCAGGCAATGGATGATCCCGGCCACGCAGGTGCCGTGGCCCGAGGCGCTGGTCCCGTGCTGCAGCGTGAGGTTCCGGCTCGAGGACAGCGCGTCGTCCAGCTCGCGGTTGGAGCCCACGCCGCCGTCGATGACCGCCACCTTCACGCCCTTGCCCGTGTAGCCCATCTTCCACAGGTCGGGGGCCTGCATGCGCCAGGCCAGCTCGCCCATCGGAAAGGATTTGACGAAGGACTCCCGCTGCGCGTCGGTCAGCGGCTTGCCGTTGAGCGTCTCGAGGGCGTCGAGCAGGCGCGGCAGGACCAGCGGGCTCGGCGGCGCCTGGGGCTCCGGCCGGCCCGGGTCGGGAGGGGCCGCCGCGTCGAGGCTTTTGTCGGAATGATAGCGCGTTCTCATCAGATCCCCGGTCGCCCAGGCCACGTAGCTTTCCTGGCTCTTGAGGGCGTCGGGAGAGGCGCGGCTTCGGGCGGCCTCGAGCACGGCCGCGGCGCTCGGGCGAGGCGTCAGGTCCAGCGCGGCCTCGCCTTCCCGCGCCGGCGCGACCAGCAGGCTCCTCGCCCGCGCGACGTCCGATTGAGCGACTTCGGGAGCCGCCCACTTGAAGGCCTGCTCGTGGGCCTCGGTCAGGGAGCTCAGGCTTTGGGCGAGCCGTTTGCCGCTGAGGCCGCGCAAGGCGCGGGCCGGGTCCCGGCTGTCGGCTAGGAGCTGGGAATGGATCATGCGTCCGTAGTAGGTCGCGCTGCCGTCCGGGTTCACCAGATGCAGGCCGTCGTAGGCCGGGGGGAGGCCCCAAGCCAGCAGATCTCGTCCGGCTTTCTCCGGGTCGTCGCGGCCCGCGAGCGCGAAGGCGTCGAGCCCCTTGGCGATCGCGGGCAGGCGCGCGTAGTCGACCTTGTCCCCGCTCTTGAGATAGATCAGGTCCCCGGCCGCGTCGTAGTCGTAGCCGGCTTTGCCCAGCAAGGCCCTGGGGATCGACGCGCCGTCCTTGAGCCGCAGCCACGAGCCGTCCGGCTGCGGCCGGCGGCCCAGGGCGTCGAGCGAGGCACGCAGCGACGGCGAGATCTGTTGGGCGGGTTCGGGCTTCGGGGCCGCGCCCGGATCGGCC
>CAZMIB010000240.1:0-1390 GCA_964566245.1 uncultured Elusimicrobia bacterium
CCCGAAGGGCGGGTGAGTGTGCTTCCGTCCCCGCCGCCGCGGCGTCCGCCGCTCCCGAGGCGCCTCCGGCCTCCAGCGCCGGCCTGCGCGTCGGCGGGACCGTCAACTACACCGTCTCCTTCGAGAAGGAGACCGTCAGCATACCGAACAACGGCGAGAAGTCGCTCGTCCAGGTCTCCGCGAACCTGAACCAGTACCCGCGCGCGAAGGTGCGCGTCGTCGGCGTGGCCTTCAAGGGCGAGCCGAGCCCCGGCGAGCTGGCCGAGAAGCGCGCGAGCGTCGTGTCCGGGCTGCTGATCAACCAATACGGGGTCGATCCGGGAAGGATACAGCAGGAGTCCAGGGTCGGCGACGCGGAGGAGTACAAGGTGGACCTGTACATCATCGCCCAATGACATGGCGCTGACCGACACGCTGCGCCGGCTCGCGACCGGAGAGGCCGCCATCAAGGACTGCCTCGGGCTGTTCATCAGCCCCGAGGGGTTTTGCCTGTGCGAGGCCTCGACGAAGGGGGGGAAGCTCGTCGTCGGCAACCTCGCGAGGGTCGCGGCTCCTCCGGGCGGCGCGACCGCGCGGCTGGGGACGCTGAACACCGAGCTGCTGGAGAAGATCGATCCGATCACCGACGGGCTGCGCGCCGCCTTGTCGAACGGGCGCTGGTCCTCGAAGAACCTGGTCGTGAGCCTGTCGCCTCACTTCGGCCTGACCCGCTATTTCCTGATGCCCGAGGTCCCGCGTCAGTTCCAGAAGCAGTCGGTGCCCCTCGAGGCCAAGAAGTACATTCCGTTCCCGTTCGCGGAGCTGATGTACGACTTCCAGGTCCTGCCGATGCCTCCGAGCCCCGACAACAAAAGCCGGATGGGCGTGCTGTTCGGCATCACCCCGCAGAAGAACGTGGAGAGCCTGCGGGCGATCGCGGGCAAGCTCGGCCGGCGCCTCGTCGCGGTCGAGCTGTCGTCTCTCTCGACGAGCCGGCTGTGGCACGGAACCTTGCCCAGGCCCGGCGACGGCGCCGCCCAAGCCGAGGTCCATTTCGACGCGCGGGCGACCTACGTCGTGGTGCACCGCGGCGGGGTGCCGTTCCTGTCGCGCGAGGTCTACTGGGCCGCGGGGGCGGAGCTCGACAAGCGGCGCATCGACGTCGCGGGCTGCGTCGACTTCGCGCGCAAGCAGCTCGGGGTGCAGGGCCTCAAGCTGCGCGTGATGGGCTCCGGGAACCTTGCCGCCTGGAGGAAGACCTACGAGGAGGACTTCGCGATGCCGGTCGAGGAGCTCGCACGGGACGCGGCGGCCGCGTCGGGGCTGGACTTGGCCGCCCCGGCGGCCCGGGGGGACCCCCGCGCCCACCTCGCCCCGCTCTACGATCCGAAATCGCTCCGCGTTCGCGCGT
>CAZMIB010000240.1:1400-3037 GCA_964566245.1 uncultured Elusimicrobia bacterium
GAAACCGCTCGTCTTCGACCTGGGCGAGGCAGACCACCTGCTCCCCGAGGCGGCCCGGCTTGATCTCAGCCACTCCAGCCGCGACGCGCAGGAGGACGCCCGCGTGATCGTGAGCCTGTACCTCGCCTCGGGAGCCCTCTCTTTGCTGCTCGCGGGCCTCGGGGGCGTCTCCGGGGCGCAGCTTTGGTACACCCACGGTCAGATCGAGGCCGCCGCGAGGGAGAGCGGCGAGATCAAGGCGTTCCAGGGCAAGACCGCGGAGGATATCGAAACCTTCGTCGAAGGTTTGAAGAGCCAGGTCCTGGGCTTCGGCTCGATCCTGGACGCCCGCGTCTACGCGACCGACGTGATGGCCTGGATCGTCGACAGCATCCCCGAGTCCGTCTGGCTGACCGACGTCGCCTACCAGAACAAGCTCGGCGCGGCGGCCCCGGGAAGCGCGCCGGGCGCCAGGCTCGCGCTCAGCGGGTACGCGTCCGCGCAGGACCCGGCGACGGAGCTCCAGCTCGTGAACTCGTTCCGCGACGCCCTGAAGAAGGACCCGCGCTACGCCCGTTATTTCAACAACATCGAGGTGACGTTCGACCGGGCCGCCGCCGGCTCGCCCTCCGAGAGGACGCGGTTCACGTTGAGCTGCATGCGCAAGCTGGGGGCGAAATAGCATGCCGCTCAACCTTAAGTCGCTTCTCGGGGGCCTCGGCGAGGAGGTCGCGCACGTCGTCGCGATGCTCCGGGAGAAGGGCCCCAAGCACTTCGCGCGCCCGCTCGGGATCGCGGGCGGGGCGGTCGTCGCTCTGTACGTCTTCGTCTACGTGCCCACCGAGGAGGCCCTGGCGCAGGCCCAGAAGCGCCTGCTCGCCGCGCGGGCGACCGGGCAGTTCGCCTCCGACTATAAGAGTGCCTCCTCGAAGCTGCTCGAGTACGCGGCGCGCCTGCCCCAGCCCTCGGACAAGGACGGCTGGCTGTTCAACACGATCGTCGAGTCGGCTCAGCGCAACGGGATCACCTTGGGCAACGTCGGCTCGCAAACCGAGACCGAGACGCCGGGCTACGTCGTGCTTTCCATGCAAGTCACCGCCTCGGCGACCTACGCGCAGCTCGGGACGTGGATCGCGAGCCTGGAGGGCTCGAAGCGGCTGCTGCACGTCGCTTCGGTGAGGATTCATAAGGACAAGGGGGAAGGGCCGGCCACCGCGGAGCGCCTAGGCAAGGCCGACGCGCAGATCGAGATCAGCACCGTGATACCGCGGGCGAGGGCCGCGACCTGAGGTCGAATGAAAGGACTCGGCAACTTGGCGAGCTGGGTGCTGCTCGGGATAGGGCTGGCGGTGCCTGTTTTCATGTGCTGGAACTGGTTCCAAAGGTTCCGCGCGCAAAGCGCGCCGCCCGTCTCCGCGCCGCCCTCGGCCGCGAGCATGTCCAAGCTTTTCACGAGCGACGGCGAGCCCGGACCGGTGAACCCCAAGAAGCTGGCCGCCGCGCCGGCCGCCCCCGTCATCACCAAGGCCGCCGCCGCTGTTATCGTATCGTCGGCGACTCTCCTCGCCGCGGCTCCGCGTCCCTCGGACACGGTGACCGACGCCTCGTCGGGCGCGGCGAAGGCCGCGGTCGCTCCGGCGGCGGCCGCTCCGCCCGCG
>CAZMIB010000241.1:0-3016 GCA_964566245.1 uncultured Elusimicrobia bacterium
CCGGCCGCGGGCGTCGGAGCGGGGCGTGCTCCCGAAGACCGAGAAGACCCGCGGCGCGATCGAGGCCGAACGCTTCCTCCACGGCCTGGAGCGCGTGAAGGGGACCGTCTCGATCGGCATCGCGCACTTCCCCAGGGACGGCCGCACCCCCGAGGAGATCCTCGCCCAAGCCGACCGCAGCCTCTACCAAGCCAAGGTCTCCGGCCGCAACCGCGTCGTCGACATAAGACAAGGCGAGCAGCCGGCCTAAAGCGGCGCCCCAGGCGTCATTTTCCGGCGGACCGGCCTTGCGGTTTTTTATACGTATGTTATAATTAATCTACGTATAATGCCGGCACCGCTTCCCGCCGCGACCCGGACTTTGTGCGCCGAGCTGCTCGAGCGCCTGCTCGCCGACGCGGCGCGCCGCACCGTCGCGAAGGCCCCCGGGACGTTCGTCACCAAGCGCGTGGGCGGGGAAACCTACGCGTATTTCCAGTACTCGGAGCCGGGGGGGCGGTTCCGGCAGCTCTATCTCGGCAAGCGGGGCCCGGAGTTGGAAGGACTCGCCCGCCGCTATCGGGAAGAGAAGCCCCGAGAGGAGGCCGAGCGCGCCGAACTGGAGAAGCTCTGTTCCCAGGTCGTCATCGGCGGAGCCTGGTCGATGGGGAGCGGGCCGGCGCGCGTGCTCAAGGCTTTCGCCGACGCCGGCGTCTTCGAGACGGGGGCGGTGTTGGTCGGGACGCACGCTTTCGGGTTGCTGGGCAACCTGCTCGGAGCGCGTTGGGCGGGCGCCCATCTGCGAACGGAGGATCTCGATCTGGCGGCGATCTCTCTCGCCGCGGCCTCTCGCGACGAAACCGTCGACGCTCCGAAGGCGCTCGACCGCCTGGAGATGGGCTTTCTGCCCGTACCCGCGCTCGACTCGCGGCGGCCGTCCACGTCGTTCAAGGTGCGCGGCGGCGCGCTGCGCGTCGATTTTCTGGCTCCGGGCTCGACGGAAGCGCGGCCCGTCAAGCTGGCCAGGCTTGGCACCTACGCCCAGCCGCTCTCATATCTCGACTATCTCATCGAGGGGCCCGAGCGCGTCGCGGCGCCGGATGCCGGAGGTTTCCTCGTTCTCGTTCCGTCCGCCGCTCGTTTCGCGCTGCATAAGCTGGTGATCGTCGGCGAAAGGAGCGCTGTTCAGCAGGCGAAAACCGACAAGGACATCGCGCAGGCGGCCGAGATTCTCTCCTTCTTGTCGGAGGCGCGGCCGGGGGACGTCAGGCTGGCTTTCGAGGAAATCAAGCGGAGGAGATGGACCGCTCGCTTTGAGCGCGGCTGGAAGGCGATGGCGAAGGCTCATCCCTCGGCCGACGCGGCCGCCCGCCGGCTCGCGTCGGATTAAGGCGCCCGCTTAGGAGTCGTCCCCGGTTGACGGCGGCAATTCGCCCGCCGGCGCCGTCGGATCGACGAGGTCGGCCGGAGGCTTGGGTAGGTTCTCGAGCTCCCGATTATCGGCGCTCACGGATTTGAAGAGGTTAAACAGGCGTTTGAGCAATCCCGCGCCCGCGAACCCCATCAAGACGAGGTGCCCGGCCAGGCACGCGTACATATAGAGGACGATGAGCAAGGCCTCCCGCGGCAGCAGCGAGATCGCGAAATCTCGCGACGCGGCGCGCTGTCGCGCGAGCGCGGCGTGGCGGTCGGCCTCGGCCACGGTCGAGGGAAGCAAGGCCGGCCGCGAAGGTTTCTGGCCCGGCCAGGCGGCGCCGATGCCAGGGGGTTCCAGCCAGTACCGGATCGGAGCGCCCTCGATCGTGGCTTGCAACAGTCCGGCGGCCTTCGCCGCGGCGAGCTGGGCCGCGTTCTCGAAGAAGACGATGTAGTCGTTCTCGCTCTCGCGATGGCCGATCCCCGCGACCCCATCCACCGTGAAATAGCGCTCGCGCAAGAGGCTCTTCATCGCGCCCAGGTCCCGCGCCTTGCCGGCCGAGGCCCCCGGGAGGAGCGGGGCGGGGGATTCCGGCGACTCGGCGAGACTGAAGCGCAGCACGTCGAATTCCGTCTGCGCGAGGAAAATGCGGCCGTCGGGCGAGACGGCGACGGATCTGACCGGCCAGTCGGCGTGGCGGGTCAGGACCGCCTCTCCCGTGAAGGCATCCCAAAGCGTGAAGAAACGCGCCCCGAAAGTCGCGACGCGCCGGCCGTCGGGGGTGACTCGGAAATCCCAGATCGGGCGGTCGTGCTCTCCAAGCGCTCCGAGCCTGCGCGCTTCTCCGCTCGGAGGCGCGTCCCATAACGCGATGACGCCTTCGCTTTCCTCCGCCGCCATATAGCCGTCCGAGCCGCGGCGGACACTTGGGCTGAAACGCGCGGCCCCGGCGGCCCGCCCGGGGAAACCGGCGACGCCTCCACGGCTCTCCATGGTCCATAGCCCGATGGAGTTGTCCGAAAGCGCAGCGACCAGCAGCTCGCCGTCTGGAGAGAGGTCGATGGAGCGGGCTTCGAGCCCGCCGAGGCTCCAACGCGCCACCTCGACGCCCGTCGCGAGGTCCCACTCGCGGATGGTGTTGCCGTTTCCTGGTCCGATAAGGCGGCGGGCATCCAGGGAGAGCGCCCATCGGCGATCGACGACGGAATCAACCAGTCCCGCCAAGCGGACGGCCTCAAGCAACCGGCCCGTTTGGACCTCCCAGGTCCAGGCTCGATGCGCCTTCTCGCCGACGGCCACGAGCTTGCTCCCGTCGCGTGCGAGCTTGAATGACTTCACGTTGCCCTGGTAATTAAACGCGCCCAAAAGGGTCGGCGGCTCAAAGCGGCGCGCTTCCTTGCCGCCGCCAGCGTCGAGCATCGCGATGGCCGGACCGTAGCCGGCGAACATGAAGCGACCGTCAGGGCTGAACGCGACCCCGGAGGGATCGGCGCCGGCTCCGAGAGCTTGATGGTGGAGGACGCGCACGGGCGCCGGCGGCCGCCTCGCGAGGCGAGGCTGCGGCAAAGCCGCCGGGGTGACGGGCAGGCTCGCGTCTGTTAAGCCGTCGCCGGTCGGGAC
>CAZMIB010000242.1:0-2964 GCA_964566245.1 uncultured Elusimicrobia bacterium
GGGCCGACCACCGCGACGCGCGCCAAGCCTCGCCGGCGCGCCAGCTTGAGGCCGCGCTCCAGCCAGCTCAAGCCGCCGAAGCGCCGCTCCCACGGGCCGCTCGGCCCGGGCAGCTCAAGCAGGCCGGCCGGCATCCCGCGTCAGCTCCAGCAGCTCGGCGGGGAGCGCGAAATGAACGCGTTCCTCGACGGTCTCCAGCTCGTCGATCCTGCCGACGCCGAAGGCGGCCTTAAGGTGAGCGACGGTCTCCTGCACGAGGCTCTCCGGCGCCGAGGCCCCTGCGGTGAGGCCGAGGCAGCGGACGCCGGCCAGCCACTCCTCGCGAACATCGCGCCCGCGCTCGATCAGATGCGCCGGCACCCCGCGCTCGCGCGCGACCTCGCAGAGTCTCAGGGAGTTCGAGCTGTTCGGCGCCCCGAGGACCAGCAAGGCGTCCACCAGCGGCGCCATCGCTTTCACGGCGTTCTGCCGGTTCTCGGTCGCGTAGCAGATATCGTCCGTCCGGGGACCGATGATCGCCGGGAAGCGCTCGCGCAGCGCCGCGACGATCGCCGCCGCGTCGTCGAGGCTCAACGTCGTCTGCGTCAGGTAGGCGACCCGCTCGGGGTCCGGGACGCGGACCGAGCGCGCCGCCTCCACGTTCTCGACCACAATGATGGAGCCGGGAGCCTCGCCCAAGGTGCCGATGATCTCGTCATGGTCCGCGTGCCCGATCAGCAGGATGGTCCGCCCGCTCCGCGCGTGCTGGATCGCCTCCATGTGCACCTTCGTGACCAGGGGGCAGGTCGCGTCCAGGACGCGCAGGCCGCGCTCCCGGGCCTCGGCCCGCACCTCCGGGGAAACCCCGTGCGCCGAGAAGATCACCCACGCCCCGCGCGGGGCCTCGGAGAGCGCGTCGATGAAGACCGCGCCCTTGGACTTGAGGTCCTCGACCACGAAGCGGTTGTGGATGATCTCCTTGCGCACGTACACCGGCCGGCCGCAGACCCGCAAGGCCTGCTCGACGACGTCGATCGCCCGGACGACCCCGGCGCAAAAGCCGCGCAGCCGCGCCAGCAGCAGCCGCTCGATCCTCGGTCCCCCGGTCACCACGCCGCGGCTTCCCTAGCCTCTCCCTCTCCCGCGCGAGCGGGAGAGGGTTGGGGTGAGGGCCCGAGCATCGCGCGCTGGCCGCCCAACTCCGGAAAAAACTCAAACACCTTTCGCGCCACCCCCGCCGCGTCGAGCCCCGCGGCCGCGCGCTGAGCCGCGGCCGGAGCTTGCTCGATGAAGGCGTCGGCCAGGCCGTGACAGCGCAGCACCGCCGAGTTCAGCCCCGCCCCAAGGAAAGTTTCGAGCACGGCGCTTCCGAAACCCCCGGCAAGGGTATGCTCCTCCAAGGTGACCAACCGCCGCGTCGAGCCGGAGAGGCGCCGCAGGCAGTCCAAGTCCACGGGCTTGGCGAAGCGCGCGTTGACGACGCCGCAGCGCAGGCCGGACGCCCCCAGCGCCTCGGCCGCGTCGAGCGCGACGCCGACCATCGAGCCGTAGGCCAGGAAGGTCAGATCCCGGCCCTCGGCGAGGATCTCCGCGCGGCCGATCGGCAGCTCGACGGGCTCGGGATCGAGCGCGACCCCGAGCCCCGCTCCCCGCGGGTAGCGCAGCGCGAACGGGCGCGCGGAGCGCAGCGCGGTGAGCAGCATGTGCTGGAGCTCGTTCTCGTCCTTCGGGCCGGCCGCGACCAGGCCCGGCAGGCAGCGCGTGAACGAAACGTCGTAGACGCCCTGATGCGTCTTGCCGTCGTCGCCGACCAGGCCGGCGCGGTCGATCGCGAGAGTGACCGGCAGATCCTGCAGGCAGGCGTCATGCAGAATCTGATCGAACGCGCGCTGAAGGAAGGTCGAGTAGAGCGCCACGACCGGCCTGAGCCCCGCTTTCGCCATGCCGCAGGCCATCGTCACCGCGTGCGCCTCGGCGATGCCCACGTCGTGCACGCGCGCCGGGAAGGCGCGCCGGACCTCGGCCAGCCCCGTTCCCTCGAGCATCGCGGCGCTGATCGCGACGACGCGCGGGTCGCGCTCCATCAGGCGGATCAAGGTGCGCGCGAAGACCTGCGAGTAGGTCGGGCGTTCGCGCCCGCCGGAGGAGGCGGCCGGGGTCGAGGGCTGGTGGAACTTGACCGGGTTCTCCTCGGCGGGGGGGTAACCGAGACCCTTGCGCGTCCGGACGTGGATCAGGACCGGTCCCTCCGCCTCGGCCCGCGTCTTCGCGCGGGCCAGGGCGTCCTCCAGCGCGCCCAGATCGTGGCCGTCGACGGGCCCAAGGTAGCCCATGCCGAGGGACTCCCAGACGGCCGCCGGACGGGAGCTCGTCCGCCACGCGGGAAGCCAGCCGACGTTTTCCGAGATCGACCAGCCGTTGTCGTTCAACACGACGATCAAGCGGCGGGGCTTCAGATGCGCGATGTTGTTCAAACCCTCGTAGCTCAGGCCCGAGGTCATCGCCCCGTCGCCGACGACCGCGATGACCCAGGGGCTCCCCGGCGCGTCCCGCAGCGCGAGAGCGAGCCCCAGCGCGTAGGAGAGCCCGGTCCCGGCGTGGCCCGCCGCCAGCGCGTCATGCGGGCTCTCGCGCGGCTCGGCGAAGCCCGAGAGCCCGCCCGGCAGGCGTACGGACGCGAAGGCGTCGCGGCGGCCGGTCACCAGCTTGTGCGTGTAGCACTGGTTCGAGGTGTCCCAGACCAGCCTGTCGCGCGGGCTGTCGAACGCGCGATGGAGCGCGAGCGTGAGCTCGACGACGCCGAGGTTGGAGGCGAGGTGCCCACCCGTCTTATCCGCCGGGCGCCCGGTGACCGGGAACGTGGTGAGGTCGGCCGTTCCCGCGAGGAGGCGCGCCGCCTCGCGCATCGCCGCGACGTCGAGCGCCTGCTCGGCCAGCGCCTCGACGAGGCCTCGATGCGGGTGGAGGAACGCTCCGCGCCGCAGA
>CAZMIB010000243.1:0-2952 GCA_964566245.1 uncultured Elusimicrobia bacterium
CTTCGGGGCCGGGAACTGGCTGACCTGCCTCGTAGCTGCCCGCGCCTTGTCCGCGGGCAAAGTCCGGCCCGTCCATCAACGGCTGAACCAACTCCAGCCGGCAGGCCCGGCAGCGCCGCACCTGGAAGCGCCCCTTGCCGGGCAGGCTCAGCTCCACCGCGCGGCGCGTTCCCCCGGCGCACCATGGGCAGGCGGCCGTCCCTTCCGCGCGCGGACGTTCCGGTGACTGGATCATGTCGTTTGAGACGAGAACCGCCGGCGCAGCAAGGAGGTGAACAGCTCCGCCTCCTCCAGCCCGAGCCGGACCCCCAGCAGCATGAAGAGCGCCAAAGCGATCCCGATGGAGCCCCCCAGGAGCGCGCCCTGATGCAAAACGCTTCCCATGCCGAGCATGGACAGGCACGCGGCGTGCAGCGCCTTCGCCGCCGCCAGGCAAAGCCCCGCCCCGCAGCTTATCTTCGCGAAGGCGCGGCACAGGCTCCAGCAATCCAAGCCCAGGCGGCCGCGCAGCACGAGGACGTCCAGCCCGAGGATCAGCATCGCCGACGCCGCCTGGGCCAGGGCCAGGCCGTTCAGCCCCCACAGCCGCGAGAAGCAGACGCTGAGCAGGACGTTGGCCGAGCTCGTGACGAGGGCGAGCACCATCGGCGTGCGCATATCCTGGCGCGCGTAATAGGCGCGGCAGGTCACGTAGCCGGCGCTTTGCGCGAACAAGCCGAAGGAAAAGCAACGCAGACCCCGGGCCACCAGGGCCGTCGCCGCGGCGTCGAAACGCCCGCGCTGGAGGAGCAGGGCGATGATATCTCCGCCGAAAAGAATGAGCACGAGCGACAGCGGAATGGTCACGAACCAAACGTTGGATATCGCCTTCACGACCCGCTCCCCGTAAAGCGCCATCTCGCCCCTGGCCGCGTGCGCCGAGAGCATCGGCAGTATGACCGAGCCCATCGTCGCGGCGAACAGCGAGTTCGGAAGCTCATTGAGCGTGGAGGCGTAGTTCAGGGCCGTCAACGAGCCGGACGGAAGCCCGCTCGCGAGGAAGCGAAAGGTCAAGGCTTGGCCGGAGTTCGCGAGCGACGTCACGAGGAACGGCCAATAGAGGACGAGTCCGCGCAGCAAGACCGGGTCCTTAAAATCGATGCAGCGCGGCGAAAGGCGCAGCGGAAAATCGCGCCGCGCGGCGATGAGCAGGAGAACCGCGGTTTGAGAGAACTGCCCCGCCAGTATCCCGGCCACCCAGCTCCAAAGCCCCAGGGACTTGTGAAAGAGCACGGTGACCGCCAACACGCAGCCGGTCTGGAGCATGTTCGTCGCGCTGGCCGGAGTGAAGACCCGATTCGCGTGCAGCAGGGAAATGAGGCATTGGTTCAAGCCCATGGCCAAGGCCATGGGAAGCAAGGCCACCAGCATCCGCGCCGCCGCGTCGCGCTGGGCCGCGGGAAACTTGGAGAAGGACGCCACGACCGGATGCGAGAAAACGGCGACCCCGGCGACGATGACGGCGGCGAAGAGCAGCAGCGTGTTCAGCAGGTTGTTGGCCGCCCGCCAGGCCTCGGCCGGCCCCTGGGTCTCCCGGCGCTCGACGAAAAGCGGGACGAACACCACGGGGATGGACGCCAGAAGCAGGCCGGTCAGCGTGACGACGACCGACCTTGAAAAGTTGAAGACATCCGTCGCCGCGTCGGCGCCGAAAAAAGCGGCCGTGGTCATCGACGCGAGCATGCCGAGCGGCAGGCCCAGGACCTGCACCGAGGCCAGCCCAAAATGGCTTTTCGAGAGCTCGCGGTCTTTCATCGGGAAGCCAGGGCCCGCTCCACGAGCCGCGCCACGCGCAGGGCGCCGGCCGCCAAGGTCCCCCCGCGCAGGCCTTCCGCGGCGAACGCGAAGTCGCTCATGTTTCCGTAGCCGGGGACGCGCGGCCAACGGAAGGCGTCGGCGCCGGGGAGGACCTCGCCGAGCGCCGTCGTGCAGGCGCACTCATAGCCCGCGTCGCGGGCCAGTCCCGCCAGCGCGTCGTCGATCTTCCCCCTCGGATAGCAGAACGAGCGGACGGGCGCGGCCAACTCGGCCTCCAGGAGGCGTTTCGACTCCGCCAGCTCCCAGCGGGCGCGGTCGAGCGGCAGCTCGGTCAAGTTGGAATGGGAGCAGGTATGCGAGCCGATCTCCATGCCGCGCGCGGCCAGATCCTTGACCCGCGGCCAGTCCATCATCGCGAACGGCACGCCCCCGTCGAAGCGCTCCGTCCGCCAGCGCCCGGTCGCGGTATCCCCCCACAGGGTCGCGCCCAGGTAGCCGGTCGCGATGTAAAAGGTCGCCTTGAAGCCGAATTCCTCGAGTATCGGCGCGGCCCATTGGTGGACCGACTGGAAGCCGTCGTCGAACGTGAGGCCGACCAGGCTCCGCGCGTCGTCGCCCCGCGCCAGGGCGTCGAAAATATCGATGACCGAGGTTCCGACGAATCCCCGCCGCTTGAGATACGCCATCTGCCGGCGGAAAAGCTCCGGCCCGAGCGACAGGGGGCCCCGGCCCACCGAATGGTAGTAGAAGACCGGGATTCCTCGACGGGAGCGCATTCTGCGTGGCTTACTCGAGTGCCGACTCAGGCGAGCAGGCTGTCGAAGCGAAAGCGGGGTGGCCGGCCGTACGATACTCTCCCAAGGCGCGTATGGGGCATCATAGCAGAAATTGAGACGCCCCGCAAACCGTTTCTCGACGATGACGCGGCCGATCGGGGCCGCTCCCCGCGTCGCCCGGACACCCCCGCGCCGCGGCGGTTGCCAGGGAACCGTGTTGCCATGCGCTGCCCGATCCGGAACCTGCCGAGGCGACCACTCTCCCCCGCGTCTACGACGTGTCCAGGCCCAGCCGCAGCTGCCCCGCCGCGGCGGCGTCGAACCACTCCGCGTCCCAGGTGCTAAACCGCACGCTGTCCAGCAGCCGCTGCGCTACGTT
>CAZMIB010000244.1:0-2951 GCA_964566245.1 uncultured Elusimicrobia bacterium
TCGCGACCGCCGCCGCGACCGAGGCCCAGCCCCATTTGGAAAGCTTGATCACGAAGGCCGCCAGGCCCGCGCTCGTCTTCTGGGGATTCAGCGACAACCAGGTCCAGGCCAAGGTCAAGCCCGCCGAGACCGCGCCGTAGCCGAACAGGACCGCCAGATGGCTCAGGTCGGCCCCCGCGTAGAACAGCATCGCGATCACGACCGGGAACATCACCAGCACCGACGAAAGGTCGGGCTGCTTGAGCACCATCACGAGGATGGGCCCGGCGATCAGCAAAGCGGTCAGGAAGTTCCCCAGCTCGCGTATGCGCGAGCCGACTTTGTCGAGGTACGCGGCCAAGGACAGGAACAACAGCGGGCGCGCGATCTCGACCACCTGCACCGAGAACAGCGGCAACAGGATCCAGCCGCGATGGCCCTTGATCGTCGTGCCGATCGCGTAGACGCTCGCGCAAAGGAGGAAGGCCGCCCCGTACAGGAACTTCGCCTGGTCCTCGTAAATCTGGTAGTTGATTCCCATTCCGAGCGCGAACGCCAACGTCCCCATTCCGAGCGCCAGGAAATGGCGGCGCAGGATCTGGCCGTAGTGCGGCAGCGGGCTCGCCGCCGAGATGATCGACAGCGTGCCGATCACGATCATCGCCGCGACCGCCAGCGCCAGCCCCCAGTCGAAGCGGCTGCGCCGGGCGTCCCGAGCGTCGAAAGTCCTGACGAACATCGGCTAGAAGCTCCTCTTATAGCCCTGCTCGGTCGCCGCGCCTTCCTCGTCCGACGCGCAGCCGACGTACTGGCAGTGCCAGTCATGCATCAGCCTGAGCCCCGCGAGCCCGGCCCAGAGCAGCATCGCCCCGAGCATCGCCGCCGCCGGCAGCCACGGCCCCTGCCACGCCCGCCGCTCGGCGCGCACCGCGTCGAGCTCGCGCACGACCGCGCGCGGGAAAAAATGATTGCCGGTCCACGACTCGCAGCGCTCGGGACGAAGATCATCCTCTCCCGGCGCCCGAGCCAGCCACTTCGCCTCGAGCCGCCCGCAGGCCGAGACCATCGTCGACGCGAAACTGCGGTGCACGAGCTGCCAGCCGACGAACGCCAGCCCGAGCCCGACCGAGGAAAGGAAGCTCAGCACGACGAAAATATCGACGACGGAGTAATCCGGAAGCTGATCCCAGAACGGCCGATCCGAGGTGACGAAGGCCGCCGACCCGGCCGCGAAGACGAGCAGACCCAGCCAAGCCATGACCTCTTTGCGCGCGCGCTGGGCCGCATAGTGCTCACGCAAATCGCGCACGACGGCCGGCGCCGCGATCGGACCGTTGTCGCCGCCCCCGTTGCCTCCGCCTCCGCCGCTCTCCGCTCCCGAGGACCGGCTCTCAAACCACCGCTTCAACCCTTCAAAAAAATCCAATCATTCCTCCCCTTGTGCCCTCTCCCTGAGGGAGAGGGGGAGGGTGAGGGGTTTAGTCGCCCTTACCACCCTCAACGGCGGGAACGTGTCCTTGAGAAAGGGCGCCGTCCGCGAAACCGCCAAACCCGCCGCCCGAAGCGTCCGCATGTACTCGCGCGTCCGTCGAAAATCCGAGATGAGCGCGGTCCCTCCGGGCTTAAGGACGCGCGCGATCTCCTCGCACGCCTCCTTGCGCCCGTCGCGTGAGGCGATGTTATGCAGCGCGAGGTTGGACAGCACCACGTCGAAGCTGTTGTCCGGGAAAGTCAGGCACCGCGCGTCCTCGGTCCGCAGCTCGACGCGCCCCAGCATCCCCTCGCGCGAGACGTTCTCGAGCGCCCGGCTGAGCCCGTTGCCCGACAAATCCTCCGCGCTCCAGATGTCGATGCCCACCGCGCGCCCCTTATCGAGCCTCTTCGCCGCCCCGATCGCGAGCAACCCGCGCCCCGTCCCCACGTCCAGAACCTTCTCCCGCCCGGTCCACTCGAGCATGCCGAGCATCCGATCCCGATGCTTGAACTTCCCGACCCGGGCATAAAGCAGCATCGCCGCCGCTTCCGCGATCAAAATCCCGCCCGTGATCGCGCTCGACGATCGGTAGGATACCGGCACGAACCGCGCGAGCACGAGCAGCGTCGCCCCCGCGAGAAAAAGATCCTTGATCACCCCCGGCGCGTCGATCCCATACTCCGCCGCCTTCACCCGCCTATTCCTCTCTCGCACTCAAAACGCTCCTTCCCAAAGTTGTCACAGCTTGTCACAGTAACGGCTCATATCGCATGGTCGTGGGCCCGGCGACGCGGTCTCGCGCCATAACGGACGCGGCCGTTCTCCGAGACTTCGAATCCAATCTTCCTCCGCGGCTCCTCCGGAGGAACCATCAGCTCGCGCATCGCTTCGAATATGCCGCGAATGTCGAGATCATGCTTCTTGACCATTCGCTCCAACCGGTCCAGCTTGGACGACCATTCATCATGGGCCCTGGCAAGACGACGCAAATTGACAAAAGCCCTCATGATCGCGACATTGACCTGCGCGGCCCGCTTGCTTCGCAAGACGCTCGACAGCATCGCTACGCCTTGCTCGGTGAAGGCGTAGGGGAGGAACCGGCGTCCCCCTCGCCCCGTGCGCTTTGATATTCCAATTTGGAATCTCAAAGCCGCGGCTTCTTTCTGGGTAAGCCGGAACATGAAGTCCACAGGAAATCGGTCGAGATTGCGCTTTACCGATTTATTGAGATTGAAGGTCGTAACACCGTACAACGCCGCCAAGTCGCTATCGATCATTATCCTTTGGCCGCGGACGATGAAGATCCTCCGTTCGATGTGGCTGCCCGTGGAAATCGGCTTCATATCTGGCTGTCCGAATTTTCCCAACTTGAGGTGCCAAATTGGCACCTCAAGTTTGATGCGTGGCCGTGGGATAAAATCCATTCATCGTGCCGGAAAATGCGGAGGGCTGGGGACTGGGATCCGGCAAGCGGGCCGTGTCGGAGGCGAGCGGCCTC
>CAZMIB010000245.1:0-2929 GCA_964566245.1 uncultured Elusimicrobia bacterium
GGCGCGCGCTGGCCCGGTTTAAGGGGGCCCAGGCGGAGGGACGGCGCTACGCTCCCCAGGCCGCGGGGCATGCGGCGCAGGGCGGCCGCCAGACTTTCGACAGCGGGGCGCCCACGCCGGCCGCGGGCTTGGGGCAGTCCCCGGACGCCAGGATCCCCGTCATGGGCGGGGGCGTCGACACAGGCGGCATCGACCAGCCCGTGCCGCATCAGGCGTCGTTCGGCGCCGCCGCCGGCGGCGGCCAGGCCAGCGACCCGCCGTGGTCGCAGGCCGAGAGCCAGGCCCAGCTCGCGGTGCTGGCCTCGATAGGGCTTTTGTGGGCGATGGCGTCCTTGGTCGAGGCGGCCAAGGGGACGTTCGGCTTGGCCTATGCCGGGGCGTTGGCGTGCGCCGCGGGCCTGGCGGTCTGCGCGGGCAAGCTGCTCGGCGCGTCCTCCGCGTTGTCGAACGCCGGGCAGGGCGCGGCCGGGGCCGTCTTCCTCGCCGAGGGCCTGGCCGTGATGACCGCGGGCATGGCGGTGCTCGGCGGCGGGGCGGCGGCGGCGAAGCACGTGACGCCCAAGCTGCTCGCGATCGCCGGAGGGCTGGCGTTGCTGATCAACGGCTACGCGAACGCCCGCGCGACCGACCGCTGGCAAGGCGACTGCCAGGCGCATCCCGAGAAGGCGGAGTGCGGCCGGCGCTGATCGATCCATGGAACGCGAGCATCTGTTCGATAAGAAGGAGGAGCAGGAACGGCGGCGCGGCGCGTTTTTCCTGTGGCTTTTCCGCCCGAGGAAGAGCACCTTCGCGATGCTCGGCGTCCTGCTGATGTTGGCCTGGCTGCTGATGTTCACCGACATCGATACGGGCGGGGTCATGGAAAACTGGGGGCGCATGACCGGCCAGTCCTGGCTGATCGGCCTCGGCGCCCGGCTTAGCTCGGCGAAGGAGCGCTACGCGCGCGTCGCCGACGACGACGATTTGCGGAACCAGGGAAGCCTGAGCCAACTCGCCTACCTTCAGCAGACGGGCGGTCGGCGCGCGGCCTCCGCCTCGCCGGACCTGGTGCGCGGCGACGCCGACATGCTGGCCGACATGGTCGCGGCGGAGAAAAAGACGAAGATCGTCCACGACGGGCCGCGGGCGTTGCTTCCGGAGGACGCCGCTCGCCTCGCGAGCGAGGTCATGGTCGGAGCGCGGGAGGGCAAGGGCGGCGGCCTTGGCAACGGCTCGCCGCTCGCGGAGCTTCAAGCCGGTTCGGTCGGGATGGCCAAAGGCGACCCCAGCCTGTTCAGCGGCGCGGTGGCGGCGCTCGACGAGCGCCGGGACGCGCTGATCGAGTTCGCGAACCCTTTCGGCGGGCGCGTCGGAGCGGGGGCCAAGTCCTCGTCGTCGAAGCTGAGCGGGGCGTTCCGGGGCTCGAGGCAGTTCGCCGTCAACGGCTCCAGCCGGCAGGAGCCGGCGTTCGGGAAGCTTTACTTGGTGAACCTCCGCCACGCGCGGGACGTCAGCGCCTACGCGCAGCGCTCGGGGGAGGGGACCGACGCGCACGCTCTCGCGAGCGAGCCGTTCGACGGCAACAAGACCGGGATCAAGCTCGCTAGCCTGGGCTTCGGGACGGAGTCCGTGCCGGAGCTCGGCTCGGACGCCATGACGGCGCCCGGCGCCGTCCAATTGCCGGGAGCCGGGACCGTGGCCTCGCCGGAGCATCCCCAGGAGCCATCCGCCGACGATCTGCGCTCGAGATACACCCAACCGAGCACGGTGGAGTCGCTGGAGCTCCAGGTCGACCAGGCGGTCCAGGACTTCCAGCGGCGCCTCCATTCGATGGCCGTCAGCGTCTCGATCGCTCAGGCGATGATGGCCTCGGGGCTGCCGCCGGTCCAAGCGGTGGGAGCGGCGCGCTGGGCCCAGCTTCGCTCCGAGATGTCGTCGATACAGGCCGAGGGCGACATGGTCGGCCAGTTGGGCGGCCGGCTGGGCGGGCTCCAGCAGGCGGACGTCGGCGGCCAATTCGGCTCGCTCGGCGACCGCATGCGCCGAGCCGCGAACTCGGTGTGGTGGGGCGGGATCGCCAGCGGCGGTCAACGCGACGTGCAGGACGGGGTGGACTCCCTGCAAGCTTTCCAGTCGGAGCGCGGCCGGCAGAATCAAAGCGCGAGCGCCGACGAGAAAAAGCAGCTCAAGATCGCGGATACGCCGGTGGCGCCATGAGGAACGCACCTACCCCTCACCCCGCCCCTCTCCCGCAAGCGGGCGAGGGAGAATTGGAGGCACTATGGCCGTGAACCCCTCGCCGGGCAAGCCGGCGAACCCCGACGACGATAAAAAGAAGAAAGGCGGAGCCGCCGCGCCCCTTGGCGGAAGCGGCAAGGCCCCGCCGCCGATCATGGTGCGCGCGACGCCGCGCGCGTCGCTGCTGCAGCGCCTGAAGGACGTCAAGAAGAAGGACCTCGCCTTCATCGCGGCGGGCCTGCTGACGCTGATCGCCGCGCCGCTGATCCAGCACTACCTGATGCAGCCCGGCGACGAGAAGATGCTGGAGCCCGGCTTCGGCACGCGCGAGGGGCTCGGCAAGTCTCCCTATGAGAGCGGCCTCGGCATGCTCTCGGACGGCTCGCCGGTCGGCGGCGAGACGATCACTCCGAACACCGGACGCGACCCGCTCTCTCTGCTCTACCCGCCGGGCGGCCCGCCCGCGCCGTCGGCGGCGCGGGCCCAGACCTCCCAGGGCGAGATACGCGACGCGTTGAACCGGGCCATGCAGACGGCCCCGGCCAAGGCGATCGAGGCCGCGGCCCCTCTGCCGCAGCCGAAGGGCCCCTTGGCCCCCGCGCTGCGCGGCCTGGCCGCCCTGGCGGGCCCCTCCTACGACGGGGCGGCCGGCCGGACGGCGACCACGCCGGGCGGGCCCCCAGCCGCCAACGGCCTCCCCCCCAAACCCGCC
>CAZMIB010000246.1:0-2923 GCA_964566245.1 uncultured Elusimicrobia bacterium
TGTTGAACACGTTGCCTTGCAAGGTCGCCGAGTCCAAGCTCAACGCCTGCGTCAAAGACGTCGAGGATATGCTCACGTTCGACGGCAACGTCCCGGAGGACAGGTGGCTGGGGCTCAGATTCGTGATCAATGAGCCGTCCAGCGCTGGGTACTGAGTCGACCCGTTCAACAGCACCAGCTCGCCCGACCTTCGAAACTCCCACGCGCATTTGCCCGGAAGGTAGGTCATCGTGATGCCGGAAACGGCCTGCTGAGGGGTTGAAAAATCCGAGAAGAGATTCGATGCGGCCTCTTCGCGCGCATGGACCGGATCATCGTAGAAGTCCGGCGACAGTTTTGGCGCCTCCATCAACCCGAGATGGAGAATTCTTCCGAACAGGGGATCGAAGTCTTCATCCATGCGCCCTGCAAGCAGTTGGGCTAGGGGGGAATCGGGGCTCGAGCGAATGAAACCGCGTCCCGGGTGCAGCCCTATAAGATCCTCGACTTGCGGGGCGACGCCTTGCTCGAACAGGGCGTTCAACTGGTCGAACTTTGTCGCCGGCGGCAAGGCCGGGGACGGTTTCGGCAGCGGAGGGGCGGTTTGGAGCCGATTGCCCAGGAGCGCCGCGAGGAGCAAAAAGAGAGGCACCGACGAGAACGGCAGGCACATCAGGCCCGCGAATAGCAGGGCCGACTCGAGCGCCCAGTCGTCGTGGGCCCGGCGCCGCTTCGGCGTCTGTGCGACCGGCGCCGTCGTAGACAAGGCCGCCAGGGCTGAGTCGATCTCCGAGTGATACACGCTCAGGTCCGGATGCTTCGCGGCCGACTCCAGTTCGCCGCGCGCCAAGCCTCGGGCTCGGTCCAGGTCACCGGGCTGGACCACCACGTGGCGCGCGTTCGCGACATGGACGGCGACCTCCAGCGCGCGCCGGACGTAAGCGCCGTGGCCGGGCTCCTCGGCGGAGGCGGCCCGCATGTCGTCGACGATACCGCGTATAAGAAGCGTCTTGGTCTCGAGCGGGATCGCCTCGTAGCCGCTGTACACGCGATCGACGACGTCGAGCACCTCGAGCTTCTCCCCGAAGGTCGAGGCCGTCTTGAGTCCTTTCAGGAATCCCTCGGCATAGGCATGCCAGAGCGCGGCCTTCGGCTCGAGCTCGTAGTCGAGGCTCGCGCGGCTGAGGTTAAGAGAGTTGGTCGCCGCGATCCTCAGCGTATCCAGTCGCGAGCGGCGCTCGGAGCCCGTCGCGTGAAGAAAAGCCGAGACCGCGGCCTGGGCATCCTGGAGGAGATGCTCCGGCGTGGGAGGAGGGGTCGCGACCACCGGGACGATGGCGGTGGGTGCGTCCGGCTTCGATGCCGCGCGCCGATCCAGCGCCTTGATTTCGGCGTCGTCGGACGCGAGCGTCACTCCGCCGGATCGAAGGGTCTCGGCGAAGATCGCGTCGAGCCGCGCCGCCGCGTCGGCCGGATTCGCCGCCCGCGAAAGAGAGGCGACATGTTGGTCCAGCTCCCGGTAGCTTCTCAGGAACCGGTCCGCTCTTTCTTCCTCGCCGGCGCCGATCGGCCCCGTGGGCTCCCAGTCCATGCGACCGCGTCGCGTTCTCTGGCCTGTCTCGGCCCATTCCTTGAATCGCGCCAATCGAACCGTGTCGAGCCCGGGGACGGACTCGCGGAGGACGTCGGCAAGCCCAGGATGGGCCAGCATCAGCAGGACCACGCGGGACGCCGCCGGGCCGAAGGCGGGGGCGCGCTCCGGCGCGGAGGCCGCCTCGCGCATCAGTTCCGGGAGCAACTCGGGAACGCGGTCGATGGTTTGCCCGCTGAGCCGATCCAGGCGCGCGGCGATATGCTCGGCCAGGCTGGTCGGCGCGGCGACGGAAGGGGCGGCGGAGAGCCGGCTCTCGGCCGCCGAGGCCGCGAGAGCGGGGCAAAGTATTCCGAGCAGTCCGACGACCGTCCAGCGACGTGAAAACATGGGCGTTCCCAAGCCTTGCGAGGCCGGGAAAGTCTAGCTCGAAAGCGCGGATTTGGCCGAGAGACCTAGGGCCCTTATGCGCCGCCGCGTTGGCCCCATGCGGTTTCGGGTCCGGGGGCCTATTGACCCTGAGGGCCCTAAAAAAAGGAGACCCCTGGAGGGCCCTTCCTCGAAAGGGCCGTCCAGGGGTCCCCGGAGCCTAAAGACGTCTTAGGCGTTGACCATCTTCGCGCGGGAGACGTCGCCCTTCTTGTCGAGGAAATAAAGGTAGCCGGACTCCTTTTTCACGCCGATCTTGGAGACCTTCTCCGGCTTGCCGCCCTTCTTGCCGCCGCGGGCCATCTTGGCGCGAGAGACGTCGCCCTGCTTGTCGATGTAATACAGAAAGCCTTCCTCGCGCTTCACGCCAGCCTTCGCAACCTTTTCGGCCATGAGATGTTCACCTCTTCTGGGATAGACGTCTACCGCCTCCGCGGCGGTGAATCAACATATCACAATTGTTCTCGAAGGCGCAAGGGTCCTCCGTCGACCGTCGGTCTCGACGAGAAAACGGCCGCGGGAGCGAGCTTAGCGGGACTTCTGGAACAGCGGCATCGGGCTCTCGTCCGGCTTGGTGATCAGCTTCTCGCGGAGCCACTGATCGACCAGCACTTTCGAGAAGCGGTACTGCCGTCCGATGCGCGAGGCGGGGATTTTGCGCTGGCGGATGAGGCTGTAGATCTTCGAGCGGCCCATGCCCAGGTACATGGCCAAGGTAATGATGTCCATGACCTCGGGCGGCGGTCCTTGGAGGAGCTTGCGCACGACTTTT
Organism: uncultured Elusimicrobia bacterium; assembly: GCA_964566245.1. Lineage (GTDB taxonomy): Bacteria > Elusimicrobiota > Elusimicrobia > CAZMIB01 > CAZMIB01 > CAZMIB01. The sequence continues at coordinate 2,772 of CAZMIB010000246.1, forward strand.
CGTTTCTTGCGGAGCTTGGCCATGGGTTGTCGTCGCGCGTCTTTAGGCCTCGGTAGTGTACACGACGTGCCAGATTCTGTCAAGTTTTAGCAAACCGAGTGTCAACCTCAAGTAGAAATGTCATGCGCTTGCGACAAGTAGAAATGTCAGGT
>CAZMIB010000247.1:0-2869 GCA_964566245.1 uncultured Elusimicrobia bacterium
CGTTGAACGGCTTCAGCACGTAGTCGTCCGCGCCGGCCTTGAAGCCGAGGACCTTGTCCTCCTCGGTCGCGGTCATCATGATGATCGGGATGTTGCGCGTCTCGGTCTTGGCGCGCAGCATGCGGCAGAAATCGCGCCCGTCCATGTCGGGCAGCCGGACGTCCAGGAGGATCAGGTCGGGCGTGAAGCGGCCGAGTATCTGGTGGGTCTTCTCGACGCGCTCGGCGTCGAGCGTCTGGTAGCCGTGCTCCATCAGCACGTTCTTCAGCAGCTCGCGCAGCGAGTCGTCGTCATCGACGATGAGAATGAGGGCCATGGCGGACGCGGCGTTCCGCCTTAATTATAGAGGGACGACCCGTAAAATCAAGGGCTCCCGTGTTACGGGAGCCCTTGAGAGTCGGACGCGCGGCTTAGCGCCCGGAGAGGGTGGCCGAGCCCGAGGAGCCGCCGATCGGGGTCGTCATGAGGGGCGGCTGAGAGGGCTGGGGGGCCGGGGTCTGGGACGGCGTCGTGGGCGCCGGGGGCGCGCCGCTCGCGTAGTAGACGCCCTGGGAGGTCGAGATCGAGCCGTACTGCCCTCCCCAGCCGGTCAAGTAGGTGCCCGAGCCCGAGACCTGAAGCGTCCCGCCGAAGCCGATCTGCCCGCCGCAGGTGGTCGAGCCGTTGCTGTCCTTGACCACCGGCACGCCGCTCGCGCAGGGCAGACAGGCGTAGCGGTTCACGCCTTGATAGCTGTTCTGCGCGGACGGCAGCTCGCGCACCACGGCGACGCCCTGGCCGGCGCCGCATATCATCGCGCCGGTGTTGGCCGGCGGCGGATCGCCGTGGCAGGGCTCCGAGCAGCGGTTGATAATCGCGGTGCAATAGCTCGAGAAGCCCCCGGAGGAGCCGTAAATACCGCCCGAGCCGTAGTAGCCGCCCTTGCCGTAAAGCCCGCCGTTGTATTGGGAATAGCCTCCGTACCCCGTGCAGGAGTAGGCGCTCAGATTGGAGACCTGCTGGCAGGCCGCGTCGCGCGCCTTGCGGCAGTCCGCGTCCTGTTGCTGCTGCTCTTGCTGCTGCTGAGGGTTGGAGTTGTTCCAGGACGCGGCGGTCTTCCGCGCCTCCCCGCCCCCGCCGTCGCTGGAGGAGCCCTCTCCGCTGGTGTCCATCGAGTCGGGGGACGGAAGACGGATCGCCCCGCCGCCGCCCATGCCGGCCCCGGTGATCGCCTCCGTTCCGGGCAGCGCGATGCCGAAGCCCGGAACGACGATCGCTCCGGACTCGATCGCCGACTGGGCCCTGCAGGCGACCGCCGAAAGGACGGCCGAGGCGACGACGATGAAACGGCGGAAAGGACTTCTCATGGAACAGGGCCTCCCACGTCTTGGCTCCATGAGGTAAGGTTAGCCGCCGACGGTCTCGCGCCCGTGTACGCCGGGTAAAACCGGCGTAAAAGCCGCGGCCCTATTTAGCGGCGGGGACGGCCTTGTCCGCGAGCACGAGCACCCGCCCGCCCCGCGCCCGGGCCCCCCCCCCCCGATAAGCCAGGGAGACGCACAGCGCCTGCCGCGCGCCCGTCAACGCCCCCCCGGAACGCCCCCCCCTTGGCGCGATGTCCCCCCCCCCCCCCCCCCCCACCGCCACCCCCACCCCCCCCCCCCCACCCCCCCTGACGCCGGCGGCCGCCAGCCCATCCAAGGCCGCCTTGCGCCGCGCCGCGTCGACGCCGAGATAATCCGCGACCAGCGCCGACTCGGCCTGCGTCAGGCCCGCCAAGGGCCCGTGGACGGAGTCCCACCGCTCGGCGCGGATGAGCTCCACCGACGCCGCCAGGTCGCCCAGGCCGCGGATGATCCGCGCGCGGAGCTCGGGGGTGTCCATGTCCGGCTTGAGCGCGACGACGACCTTGCCGTCGACGACGCGTCCGACCACGCCCAAGGTGTAGATCTTCTCGGTCATCAAGCTCTTGTGAACCTTCCCCATCAGGCGCTTCAGGTCCCCGAGCTTCTCCTGCTTGTCCTTGATGGGCTCGAGGCCGCGCGTCATCCGTCCCCCCAGCAGGTGCGCCGCCGCCAAGGTCGCCCCCATCGAGAGATAGGATTGGCCCGCGAGGAACAGTCCCCACGAAAGCAGGGCCAGGAAGACTCCGCCCAGCGCGAGCGGCTTGCCGCCCACGCCGTGCCTCTCGAGATGGAAGAAGTAGCCCGCCATGACCAACGTCTTGTAGAAGGCGTACGGGTCGCCGGCCAGGGCGCCGGCCGCCACCTCCATGGTCAGCAGCCCCGCGGCGGCGACGGCTCCGCGGTCCGGGGTACCCAGCTCCATGCCGCGCCGCAGCATCCGGGAGCCGAGCACGGCCAGAATCGCCGACTCGGCCGCGAGCGGATGGCCGGCGGCGAGCCCCAGCAGCGCCAGCGCCGCCGGCGCCGCGAACCATGCCAAGGAATGGATCACCCCCGACGCGCCCCACGGCAGCATCCTCAGCCTCGCGTAGGCGAAGGCCGCGGCCGCGCCGGTCAAGAAAGCCGCGGCAAGGCCCGCGCCCCACGCCAAGCCCAGCGCGCCGAGCGCCGCGCCCCAGGCCAGAGCCGCGAGGAATCCCGCCGTCGAGAGCTCGAGCCCCGCGATTTGAACGACCAACCCGAGCGCGCCGATCAGCCGGCCCGCGATCTCGAGAGCGCCCCCCAGCGTCCGGCTCCAGAACGAAAGCCTCGTCTTGGCGCGCTCGGCGTCGCGATGAGCCTCCAGCGCTTCCTCTTGAGCGAGCTTGACGCTCAGCGCCCCGCCGCCGGCGAGCGGCGTCGCACGGCCGATGACGGCGAGCATGTCCTCCACGCCCGGATCGGCGGCGATCCATGCCCGGCCGCGCGCGGCGAAGGCGCGCCGC
>CAZMIB010000248.1:0-2815 GCA_964566245.1 uncultured Elusimicrobia bacterium
CCCCGACGGGGTCCAAAATCCCCGGGCGGGTCCCGGGGCGGGGGGGGTCGGCCCCCCCCAAGGCCAGCCCCGCCAAGCCGAGCAGCGAGAGGCCCGCGGCCGCCCCGGGCCCGCGGACCGTGAGGGCGCGCGAGCGCCGCGGCAGCACCGGCGAGCCTGTCGAGAACGGCACGTGCGGCGCGGCGCTTCCGCGCTCCACGAAGGCCTCCAGGCGAGACGGCGGGCCGCTGATGTCCGCCGGCCGCTCCGACGCCGGGGCGGCGAGCGGCCTGGAAGGCTCCTCCGGCGCCGGCGACGACGGGGTCAACGGCGCGGCCAGCGGCACCCGCTCCATGTCCTCCGCGCGCTCGGGAGCTTTCTCCGCCCCGCCCGCCTTCGGGGACCCGCTCGAGCCCTCGAGAGCGCGCAGCTCCTCGCTGAAGCTCGTGAAGACCAGTCCTCCGGCCGAGGACGCGGGCGAGCGGCCGGGCGTCGCGGAGCGGACGGCGTACAGATCCTCGAGGACGTCCTTAGCTGTCGCGTAGCGGTCCTCGGGGCGCTTGCTCATGAGCCGGTCGATGATCCGCGACACGCTCTCCGGGACCGTCGTCATGACCCGCGCGACCGAAACGAGCGGCTCGTTGATCTGCTTGTGGATGACCTCGACCGCGGTCGATCCCTCGAAAGGATGTCGCGCCGACAAAAGGTAGTAGTAAGTCGCCCCGACCGAGTAGAGGTCGGCGCGGCCGTCGATCGGCTTGCCGAGGGCCTGCTCGGGGGCGATGTAGTAAGCGGTCCCGATCACCTCGCCGCTCAAGGTGAGCTTCTTCCCCTCCCCGTCCTTGAACGGACGCGCGAGGCCGAAGTCGACGATCATCGCGCGCCCCTCCGGCGTGACCAGGAGGTTGGACGGCTTGATGTCGCGGTGCACGATCCGCTCGCGGTGCGCCTCGGCCAAACCGAGCAGGACGTCGATCGTGAACCGCGTCGCCCGCCGCAGGTCGAGCGGCCCGACCTCGCCGACCAGATCGCGGAGGTTCCGCCCCTCCACGAGCTGCATCACGATGAAGTACGCGTCGTGCTCGTGCGCGCAGTGGTAGATGCGCGCGATGTTGGTATGGTGCAGCCGCGCCGCGCTGCGCGCCTCCCGCAGGAAGAACTGCACCAATCGTTCGTTTTTAGCGATCGCAGGCTTGAGTATCTTGACCGCGACCGGCATGTCGAGCCAGGAGTGATGCGCCTTATAAACGGTCGCCATCGCCCCCTCGCCGAGGCGCTCAAGCAACCGGCAGCCGGCCAACGTCCGCCCAATCCAAGGGTCGGAGCTCACGAGTGAAGTCTAACAGCGGCCTTATGAGAACGCAATACCGGGACGGCCCTCAGCCGCAGAGCCGCCCTCGTGCTGAGCCTCGGGCGTCTCACGGGTTTTGTTCCGGGGACACCCGCCAGCCCCGAGGGCCGAGGTCTTAACAGACCGATACTGTGCACGACATCGGGCACGGCAAAGCGGCGACTTCTGAATAAAATAAAAATGTTGGCGACTCGTCGGCCCGCCGGCGCGGGTGGCGGCGGGCCGACCCATCGCAGGAGCAGCTGCGTCCCTACATAAAGGAAGGGCCCCCCGCGAGGGGGGCCCTTCGCTTTGATCGTGACGGCCCTAGGTCAGCGCAGGCCGTCGAACATCGAGCCTAGGTTCGCGGTCCCCAGCCCGGGCTGGCGCAGCGTCTGCGGCAGCCTGGAGTTCTCGTCGTCCGAAGGAGCCGGAGCGGGCGACGGGGGCGTCGGGGGCGGGCCGGGCTCGGTTTCCACCGGCTTGCCGTCCTTGTCGAACAGGACGAAGGTCGCGTCGTTGGCGGTCAGCGTCAGTATCTGATCGACGTGGCCGTCGGCGTCGTTCTTGAACACGATCTTCGCGACCCCCTCGCCCAGATAGGCGAGATAGGTCTCCTGCACCTCGTTGTTCTCGTTGGAGGCCAACGCGTACAGGAACGCCTCCTGCTTCTCCGGCTGGATGCGGACCAGCCGGGTGCCGTCCTGGCTGTAGACCTCGACCGCGACCGGCTGCGGATCGGGAGTCGGGGTCGGGGTCGGGTCGGTCGGAGGCTGCGTCGGATCCGTCGGCGGCGCGGGCTCGTCCGGCTGGGACGGAGGCGTCGTCGTGTCCGGCGGCTGGACGACGATCCCACCCGGCGTCTCGTCGACGCGCGAGTAGGCGCCGTTGCGGTACACGTAGATGATCCGGACGTTCACCGGATCCTGCCACCACCACCAGCCGTGCCGATGATAGCACCAGCGGTGCCAGATCGGATCGTACCACCACCACAGGTCGTCGTAGTACCGGGTCCAGTAGTAGAGCGACCCGATGTAGAAGCCCCACCAGTGGAACCCGTGCTCGTACCGGTGGCAGAAGCGCATGCCGTCGTGCTCGTGCCAGTAGTACCGGCCCGGGACGATCTCCGAGCGATTCCAGTTGTGGATGTTATTGATGATCGTCTTATTATTGACGATCGTCGTGTGGTTCGGCGCCGTCCGCGACGGCAGCGGCCGGGAGTTGATCGGCCGGCCGTCATGGCCGGTCGTCGGCATCGTCACGCGGTGATGATCGGTCGGCAGGTGACCCCTGTCGATCGGCGTCGGCCGAGTGACCGGACGTCCCCCCATCGCCGGCGGCGTGCGGTGAGTCGGCGGCTGAGGGCGAGGACCGGGATTCGGCCGCGGTCCCGGGCGCGGGCCCGGGTTCGGACGGGGATGCGGCCCCGGATTGGGCCTCGGTCCCGGCGGCGTCGGCCTCGGGGTCGGAGGCGTCGGCCGCGGATGCGGCGGCGTGGGCCTCGGA
>CAZMIB010000249.1:0-2798 GCA_964566245.1 uncultured Elusimicrobia bacterium
GCGGCCTCCGCCGGGGGGAAGGGGGCTGGGGGCGGCGGGCGCCGGGGGGAGGGCGGGGGCGGGGGGGCCCGGAAAACCCCCGGCGGCGGGCCCCGCGGCCGCCGAGCGCGACGGCCGGCGCCGCCGCGAGGGGGGGCTCGTCGACAAGCTCGCCCGCCTCGAGAAGGAGCTGCTGGCCCGGCGCGCCGAGGGGCCGCCGGAGGAATCACGCCGCCGCGAGGAGGAGCTGGTGGAAAAAGTCGCCGCTTTGGCGCGCGAGCTGGCCGCCCGCGAGGCCGCGGGGGCCGCCGCCCCGGCGCCGGATCTGGAGCGCCTGGAGGCCGAGCACTACAAGCGCGAGGCCGAGCTGCGCGAACAGCACGAGGAGCGCATACGCCAGACCCGCAAGGAGATGGCGGACCTCCTGGAGTCGCGCGAGCACGAGATGAAGGGGCGCTACGAGATCCTGCAGAAGAAGCTCGAGACCTCGTTCAACGAGAAGATCGCCCTCGCGGAGGCGCGCAATCGCCGCGCGATCGAGGAGAACTCCCGCGGCGTCGCGGCCGAGTTGAAGGCCGAGTTCGAGCGCCGCGAGAAGGACCTCGTCGAGGCCCAGCGCGACGCCGCGCGGCGCCTGCGCAAGCGCCTGGCCGACCTCTCGCGCCGGCGTCGCCTGGAATGGCTGACGCGCCTCAAACGCCTCGAGGACGCGCTGCGCCGGTCGGGCGGCGCCTGAACCCTACTTTTTCGACGTGCCGTTCAGCGTCGACATCAAGGCCTCGTAGGCCTTGCTCGGGTTGATGATGCCGGCGCCCGCGCCGTAGTACAGGTTCTCGCGCATCGGATCGGCGGTCAGGCGGTAGAGCCGCTTGACCGACTCGGGCGTCAGCGGTACGCCCTTCTCCTTGGCGGCCTGCAGCAGCAGCGCCGTGACGCCGCTCACCTGGGGAGTCGCCATCGAGGTGCCGTCCATCGACGTATGCAGCTCGTCGTCGTCGCGTCCGCGGTATCTCGACTTGGGGTCGAGCTTCGCGGCGCGCACGCCCACGCCGTAGGCCGCGATGTCCGGCTTCTCGTAGAGCCGCCGCTCCGCTGGCTTCAAGATCTGGCCCTTCGAGGAGAACTCCGCGAGCCGGCCGAAGAAGTCGGCCGCGCCGACGGTCAGCGCCTCCTCGGCCGCTCCCGGCCGCTCGACGTCCTTCGCGCCCGCGTTGCCCGCGGCGATCACCACGACCACGCCCTTGGCGGCCAGCTCCTTGGCCTTGCGGCCCATCGTATCCTGATCGCCGAGCGGCGCGGCCCCGTCCTGGCCCAGGCTCATCGAGACGATTTGCGCCCCCTGCTTCACGGCCTCGTCCATCCCGTCCATGATGCGCGTGTTGATCGTCGCGGCGTCGCCCGCGTACTCGGCCGGGATGCCCGCGTGGTTGTGCTCCAGAACCTTGACGTTGACGATCTTGGCGTTCGGTGCGATCGCGTGCAGGATCGAGGCGACGTGGGTCCCGTGCGCGCCGCGGCCGTCCGGCTTGCCGAGCCGCTCGGGATCGCCGGGATCATTGTAGCGCTCGTAGGTGAAGTTCTTGCCGAGGGCGACGGTGCCCGTCGCGAAGTCCGGGTGCGCCTCGTCGATGCCGTCGTCGAGCACCGCGACGGTCACGCCCTTTCCGGTCAGGCCCTTGCGCCACAATTTGTCGACGCGCAGGCGCCACAGCGAGCTCCCCATCGGGAAGGACTCGATCAGCGCGCGCCACTGCCTGTCGCTCAGCGACTTCTCGGGAACGGCCTGGACCACCAAGGAGAGGTCGCGCGGCACGACCGGCGCGCCGCCGCGCAGGCTCAGCACGTCGACCGCGTTGATGAACCGCCCGAAGGCGGCCTTCCGCCACTCGAGGTCGGCCTTCGCCCGGGAATCCTTGGCCGCCGCCGCGTCCAAACCCGCGAGGCCCTTCTTCGCGACCTCCTGGAACGGCGCGAGCGCCGCCGCCAAGGTCTTCCCCGGCGCCGCGTCGAGCGCGGCCTCGCCGGAACGCAGCTTCTGTCGGCTCAGATCGAAGGCCTTGCTCATCAGCGCCTGCGCCATCTCGGGATAGGCTTTACGGGCGGGGTCCTTCTCGGCCTCGGCCGCGTCGCCGACCAGGTCGACGAGGCGGTTCAGCTTGTTCTCGCTGAGCTTGACGCCGGGGCGGCGCAGCACGTCGCGCAGCTTCTCGCCCTCCGCGGTGGCCAGGCCGCTGCGCAGGCTGTAAAGCTCGACCAGCTTCTGCTCGCCGGACGACGGGTCGAGCGCGTACAGGCGCGCGGGCAAGCCCATCGCCTGCAACTCCAGCGCGGCCCGGGCCGGAGAACCCTTGCCTTCGGCCCATTTGAGGAACGCCTCGGCCGTCGCCTGAAGCGTCCGGGCCGGCTCGTCCAACTCCTGCATCGCCTCGGGAAGCTTCTTGACCTCGCGCGCCAGCGCGGGCTCGGCCTTGCCGAGCAGCTTCTCGGCTTTCTCGGCGGCCGTCTTGGCAGGAGTCACGAGCTTCTCGTCGATTTTCTCCTGCAGCAGGATCGCGGCCGGCAGCACGCTCCGCGCCGAGGCGATCTGCTCCGCGTTAGCGGCGCCGCCGAGCATCTGGTCTCGGAGGCTGCCGGACATCCTATCCATCTCCTTGATCGCCGAGCCGGCGGCGTCGATCAGGTCCCCGGTATCCTTGGTCACGCCGGAGGGCGCTCCGGTCTCGAACGGCCGCCGCTCGAAAGACTTTTGCACGGTCTCGATCGCCTCCCCCAGCTTGTCGACCGCCTCGATCATACCCTGCAGATCGGAGACCGCGCGC
>CAZMIB010000250.1:0-2782 GCA_964566245.1 uncultured Elusimicrobia bacterium
CTCGCTCCAAAATCAACCGGCCGAAGCAGGCGTTATACGCCGGTCAGAGGACTAGGCGCTTCCCAAACGGAAAACGGCGGGTAGGCCTTCCAGGGTAAAATAGGCTAGGTCCCTTGCCGTCTCAGAACGGCCCCTTCGACCCCTGCGCGAGGCGGCCTTACCTCCTATCATGGAAGCAGCAAGGAAATGCCCGCCGGCATCCTGTTCCGACGAGACTTTTAACCCAACTTTTACCTCATGCACCCCGTCCATTCATGTAGGAGGCGCAAAGTATCATTGAGTATGAAACGCCTTCTGCTCGCGGCGCTTGCAGGCTGGATCTCGGCGACCGGTTCCGCTCCGGCCGCGGACCGGGCCCTGCGCCTCGCCAGCGTCCCCGCGATGCCGGATCTGACCCGAAGCCTGGCCGCGCGCAAGGACATCTCCCGCGCGCCGCTCGCCGGCGTCGCCCTGAGCCCCTGGGGACGCGAGCTGCTGGGCCGGCTCGACCCGACCCCTTCCGGGACCTCCGAGTTCGCGCTGCGCGAGGGCTGGACCTTGAGGACCCGCTACGACGACATTCCCGGACGCGGGCGCGCGAACACCGAGGCGGTCGCGAGCACGAAGCGCTGCGACTTAATCGTCGACCGGAGGCTGCGCGGCACCGAGGCCGAGCAGGCCGCGCTGATCCACGAACTGACGCACGTCGAGGACGTCGTCGCCCAGCCGAACGTCCGTCCCGAGGACTTCGGCCTGCTTATGGAGTGGAAGGCCAACCTGTACGAGATCGCCGCGTACATCGAGCGGCACCCGGATATACGCCATAGCGCCGCGCCGCGCAACTTCTTCGAGATGGAGACCTGGTTCAAGGCGCGCGTCTACGCGGGGCGGCTCGACGCCTCCTTCGCGCGGCAGGTGGAAAAGACCGGACTCTCCGAGGACGCCGCGCGCCTCGCGCGGGTGATCGTCGAGGACTGCCGCGGGAAGGCGGCCTGCGGCGGCACCGAGGCCTTGATGCGCCGCGTGATCTTCCCGCCCTACGCCGGCACCACGGAGGGGAACATCCTCGACCGTCCCCGCGCCGGCCTCGGCGACCGCGAGCGGGCCGAGTTGGGCCGAGCCTTGGCCTACCGCGCCTCGCTCGAGGACCTCGACCGCCGCATCCGCGCCCGCTTCGGGCTGTGATTACCGTTCCTTTATAGAGGCCGTAACGGCCCGCAGCAGCCTGAGGTTCAGGCTCGACGCCCGGTAGAACGCCTTGCGCCCCTCCAGAAGCGCGGAGTGGGGAAACTCGGCGGCGTCGAAAACGAACTCCCGTCCCTTCAAGCCGTTCACGCTTAACTCCCGCTCCTCGACGCGGCCTTTCCCGGCCAGATTCTGCCGAACCAAGGCCGTGTAGTCGTCGAGGCTTTTGACGTTCTGGTCCTTCGCGACGAACCATTTCGGCACCACGTCCAGCAGGAGACCCCCGTTCCTCAGCAGTTCCTGAGCGAAGGCGGCCGAACCCGGATCGAGTTCCGAGGGAAATATCTGCACGCGCTCCTGAATCTTCTGGTCGTCTGTAAAACCGGAGACGGCCGAGAAGCCGGGAGGAAGGCGCAATGTAAAGCCGCGGCGCCCTTTAAAAGAAGCGCCCCGCGAGGCGGCGGCAAGTAAAAGTCCCGCCAAGCCCGCCAGGAAAACTCGTCCCAAGCGTTCCATTCGCGCAGAATAACAAATCCATCCGTCGGTTTTACCCCGCTTTAACATCGATCGCCCGCGGCCTTAACGCGGCAGGCGCATCCTTCGCGTAAGATGGCGGTAAAGCCGCTGTAAAAGCGAAAGGGGAGGAAGTTACATGAACTGGAAAAAGGAGTGGCTGGAAGGGATGGCGGCGGGCGCCTTGATCGTCGGGCTTACGCTCGGGGCGAGGGCCCAGGTCACCGACCCGATCTCGTCCGATCCGGGCTCGGTCGTCACGAGCACCGACACGAGCGGAGGCAGCTCCACGGGCGCGACTCACGGCAAGGGAAAGGGACACGGCAAAGGGCAAGCCGGCGGCTCGGGGCATGGCAAGGGTCATGCCGGCGGCTCGGGCCAAGCCAATGGCCAAGGCAAGGGCAAGGGGCAGGCCAAGAAGGACTGCAAGCAGCAGCTCAGCGCGCTCGAGCAGCAGCTCAGCGCGACGACCGATGCGACGCTGCTGGCGAGCCTGCAATCGCAGGAGCAGGCCCTGTCCTGCTACAAGGCGAAGGGCGGCGGCAAGGGGAAGGGTAAAGGGAAGGGGAAGGGCAAAGACCAGGCCGGGAACAAAGGCAAGAGCGCCTGCATGCAGGAGCTCGCCGGCATCGAAAAGCAGATCAATGCCGCCACAGACCCGACCTTGGTCGCCGGCCTCTCGAGCCAGTTCTACGCGATCGCCTCGACCTGCAATCCAAACGTGACCCTCGACACCGGCACGGCCTCGAGCGACGGCGGCGTCTCGGACTCCAGCGGCACCGACTCGGGCGTGACCTCTCAGGCTCCGGTGAGCGACCCGACGGCGCCCGTCGCGGGCGATCCTTCGGCTCCCGTGACGGCCGATCCGACTCCGGTCTCGACCGACCCGTCGGCGCCCGTCGCGAGCGATCCGGCTCCGGTCACGGACCCGACCGTGCCCGTGGCGGTCGATCCGACTCCGGTCCCGAGCGACCCCGCGGTTCCGGTCGCGAGCGACCCGACGCAGACCGTGGTGCCGCCGTGATGGCCTAAGCGTCGATCGAAGGCCAGGCCCGGGGCGGCCAAAACCCCCCCGCCCCCAACCCCCCCCACGCCCCCGGCGCAA
>CAZMIB010000251.1:0-2780 GCA_964566245.1 uncultured Elusimicrobia bacterium
GAGACCACCATCGTACCCCATCAAGTCACCCACGCGAAACCCCGAAGCGCCAAAATTCCTAAGAGCTGGCACCTTGACGCTTCACGACTTATCGCCCGCCGCGGCCCGTCCCGCCCCCCGAGAAAATTCCTAAGAGCTGGCACTCGCTCACATCAACCCCCACGCAGCAACGCCAGTCAGGTCCCGCCCCCCGAGAAAACTCCTAAGAGCTGGCCCTTGACTTGTGTATCAAACATGATACACTACTACTCGGAGGGACAAAAATGCCACGAACAAAGTCCGAATCCCAGGATATCCTCGGCCTGTTCGCCTTCGCGAGCGCTGTCGGCAACCTGCTTCAGGCCGAGGATCGAAGGAAGGTGAAGGCTCTTTACGACAATCTCGTCGCCAGATATCGAGACGTCTGCGGCCAGTATCAGGCGTTGGCGCGGCTTAACGAGGAGCTTCGGCAGGAAGTGCTGGACCTGCGGGGCCAGAACGACAAGCTCCAGAGGCAAATGGCGATCGAAAAACCTTCAAAATGACGACAACCTCGCCCTTGTTGCCTCAAGCGACCAAGCATCGGTTTGCCCAGTCCGAGCAGACTGTCCGGAGCCTTGCCCCTATCTTCGCCCCTGAAGCCATCGAGCGATTGAAGGAGGCGATGCGGCCTCTTTGGAAGGGAGGGTATTCGGAGCAGAGCCCCTTGCCCGCCTCTCGGATGGTAGTCCAGCGGCTCCGAGCGGAACGGCTCGCGCGGGGCTGGACGCAGAAGGAGCTGGCGGAGCGATCAGGAACCGAAAGAGCGAACATCGCCCGCTTGGAAACCGGCAGGCACTCGCCGAGGGTCGATACCTTGGAGTCATTGGCAAAGGCCATGGCGCTCTCGCTTGCGGATCTCTTTGAAACCGGAGAGGCGGCGGCGGAGACGATGGAGTTGAGCCGCCGGCTGGCCAAGTCCGGAGTCCAAAGGCTGAAGGCCCAGTTGAGAAGGATGAGGGAGCTTGGGGTCATTGACGAGACTGGCAGGCGCAGGAAGCGAGGTCTGCCCGCGGAGATGGTCAAGGGAACGTCCAAAGCGGCGTGAGGAAGGTTCCCCGACGCCGGCTTCCGGTCATGCTCTTGGTGGGGGGGCCGCAAGGCAGCGGCAAGTCCACGTTCTTCCCGGTGAGCGACACGGGACATGATTCGTTCAACGTCGATGACGAACGCAAACGCTTGAACCGCGGTTCCTCTCAAAATATTCCGCAGGTGGTGCAGCGCGCGGCTACGAGGGCCTATGAGGGATTCATCGAGAGTCATATCGAATCGGCCAGGAGCTTCGCTGTGGAAGTCACTCTCGGGCGCGACGTCACGTTCGATCAGGCGAAGCGGGCGCGTGCAGCGGGGTTCAGCGTGCGCTTGGTTTACATCGCCGCGGAGCTTGGTCAATGCATCGAACGAATGGCGGGCAGAGTGGAGGCAGGAGGTCATGGCGTCCCCGTGGCTGTTCTCAGAAGGACCCACGCCGCGAGCATGAGGAATCTCTCGCGAGCGATCAGGGAGTTCGATGTCGTCGAGGTCTTCGATAACTCCCGCCACGCGGCGCCGGGTGAGCCGACGGAGGCGTGGGAGCCGAAGCGCGCGCTGATGTCGCAAGGCGGCACGATCACCTACAAGGTTCGCAAACCGCCGCTCTGGCTTAGGCGAGCCATTAAGCGCCGGGGTTAATCGCGGGGATTACGCGCAAGGGGTCGGACCGCGTGAATCCTCGGGCTTGCCCGGCCCCCTTGTCCTCGGAGGGCAGGGGGGTGAACTCACCAGGGCTATAAGGGCCGGCCTGTGTGCCGTTTTCGCAGGTTTTTCGTCGAAAATTCTCTCCCCGGTAACACGTTCTTAAGCTTTTTTTAAGCCTGCTGAAGTAAACTCCAGGTGTCGGCGTGGGGCGGCTCTCACCCGGTCCTCCCCGCCGGATCAAGCGAAGGCGACCCATGGGGTCCAGCGGGGAGGCGGCCAAGACGCCGCCTCCTTCGTTTTATGGGAGTCGGCGACGGGAATTTTGTTAGGATAAAGAGTCTTTCGCCCGAGGCCCCGTGCGCTTCAAGGTACTGGTCGTCGACGACAACGCGGACAACCGCGAGCTCATCAAGGGTTGGCTCGAGCTCGACGACCACGTCGTCCTGCTCGCGAAGGACGGCAACGAAGCCTTCCAGGTCGCGCTCGACTCCGGCCCCGACCTCGTCCTGTCCGACGTGATGATGCCGGTCGACGACGGCCTCACGCTGTGCCGCAAGCTGAAGGGCGACGCGCGGACCGCGGCGACGCCCGTGGTCCTGATGTCGGGCGCGCGGTTGAAGGAGGAGGAGCAGGTCGAGGGCATCGAGCGCGGCGCGGACGACTACCTGCTGAGGCCCTTCTCGCCGCGCCTGCTGCGCGCCAAGGTCCAGGCGGTGCTGCGGCGTTACGCGGCCCCGGCCGACCTTCACGAGGTCCTCAGCGGCTCGGGCCTGGAGCTCGATGTCCAGGCGCTGGTCGTCACCCTGAAGGGGGCGCGGGGCTGCTTGCACCGCAAGGAGCTAGACCCTCTGCCCCTCCTCCCGTCTGCCCAACCAGACCGGCCAGATCCTCCCCCACCTCTCCAATCACCCCGACCAGCGCCGAGACCGGAAGGGTGGTTCCGGCGGGGACGACCTGCTTGAGCAGAGTTCCCGAGGACCGGGCCACCAGGTCCATGACCGCCTTGTCGGTCTCCACCTCGGCGAGCACGTCGCCGGCGGAGACTTTCTCACCTTCCTGTTTCTTCCACTCCACCAGGCGACCCT
>CAZMIB010000252.1:0-2778 GCA_964566245.1 uncultured Elusimicrobia bacterium
GGTTAAGGTCACGGCCCAGCCCGAGGCCATCCCCGGCCGGCTTGGTCGTGAAGAAGGGCTCGAAGATCTGCGGCAGGTCGCGCGCCTGGATGCCGGAGCCGTCGTCCGCGAGCGCGGCGATCGCCCACTCCGCGCCGTCCCGCTCGCGCAGGCCCTCGATGTGCCGCGGCACCGCCGCCGGGCCGGGGGCGGTCCAGCGCCGGAGGGTCTCCCGCCGCGCCCTCGCGCGCAGGACGCGCAGCGTGAGTCGGCCCCCGCCGGGCATCGCCTGGCGCGCGTTGAGCAGCACGTTGACCAGCACCTGGCGGAGCTGGGTCCCGTTCGCCAGCGCCGGCGCGGCTCCGCCGCTATAGTCCTTCCGGACCGCGATCCCGTCCAGGCCGGGATGCCGCGCGACGGCGTCGAGCGCCTCGTCGAGCAGGCTCGCGAGTTCGCAGCTCCCGCGCTCGCCGGGCCCGGCGCGCGCGTAGCCGAGCAGGTTCTCGATGATGTCGTTGCAGCGGCGCGCCGAGAGCTCGACGTCCTTCGCGGCCTCGGCGAGCTCCGGCTCGCGCAGGCGCTCGAGCAGGAGCTGGGCGTTCAGCAGGATGCCGGTGATCGGGTTCTTCAGCTCGTGCGCGAGCCCGGAGGAGATGCGCCCGAGGGCGGCCATCTTCTCGGACTGGATCGCGCGCTCCTCGGCGAGGCGCAGCGCCTCCAGCTTGTCCTCGAGCGTCCGGTAAAGCGTCGCGGACCGCAGCGCCTGGGTCACCAGCGCGGCGAACTGGGAGACGTTGCGCGTCTCCTCCGCGGAGAACGGATCGGCCCCGCGCGTGCGGCACAGCCCGAGCACGCCCAGGAAGGCGCCCTGGGCGGCCATCGGATACGCGAGCAGGAAGCGCACCTCCTCGGCCCCCGGCAGCTCGTCGAAGCGCGGGTCCTCGGAGGGGACGGCCGCCAGGCAGCGCCCGGGCGCCCCGCGGCGCGCGACCACCTCCGCGGCGCGCAGGCGGAACGCGAGCGAGGGGGCTCCCTGGGTCGCGCTCCAGGCCGAAAGCTCGAGCGCCCCGTCCTTGGGCAGCGCGATGAAGGCGTCCTCGGCGGGGGCGACCGCGAGCGCGAGGTCGGTCAAAAGCGGGAGCAGGTCCTCCAGCCGCGGCGTCGAGAACACGGCCGCGGCCGTCTCCTCGAGGCCCTTGACCGTCCTGAGCTGGCGGCGGCTCATCGCCTCCTCGGCGACGCGCCAAAGCTGCTCGAGCGCGAACGGTTTCTCGATGAAGTCGTACGCGCCGAGCTTCATCGCCAACGCGGCGCTGGCCGCGTCGCCGAAGGCGGTCATCAGGATGACCTCGATCGACGGGTCCAGCCGCTTGATCTCCTCCAAGGTCGCGAGGCCCGAGAGGCCGGGCATGCGTATGTCGGTCAGCACCAGGTGGAAGCGCTCGGCGCGCAGCTTCTCCAGGCCCTCGGCGCCGGAGAAGGCGGACGAGGGCTCGTAGCCCTTGTCGCGCAGGTAGTCCGACAGCAGCGCGCAGAGCTCGTGCTCGTCGTCGATGATCAGCACCTTGGGGGGCGTCCGGGCGGCCGTCATGCCAGGTAGCGCGCGAGCAGACGCCGCGTCTCCTCGGCCTCGAGGGGCTTGTGCAAGAAGTCATCGGCTCCCGATTTCAGGGCCCGGGCGCGCAGCTCCTCGCTGCCGTACCCGGAGACGCAGACGATCTTCACGCCGGCCAAGGCCGGGGTCGAGCGTATCAGCTCGCAGACCTTGAACCCGTTCAGCCGCGGAAGGAGCAGGTCCAGGACGACCAAGGCGGGCGGGGGGCCCGCCAGCGCGGCGCCGACCTCCAGGCCGTCGGAGGCCTCGACCACCTCGGCCCCGGGATAGTCGCGGCGCAGCAGGCGGCGCAGGGCGCGGCGTATCGTCGGGTTGTCATCGACGATCAGCACCCGGGGGCCCGGCGAGCTCATCGCGCCGTCCTTCCGACGCGGGGCGAGGCGCGGGCGTCCAAGTGCCAGCGCACCGTCTCCTCCAGCAGGTGGAAGCTGAACGGCTTGACCAGGAAGTCGCGCGCCCCCAGGCTCAAGGAGCGCTTGGCCAGCTCGGCGTCGGCGCTGCCCGTCAGCAGCACGATCGGCAGGTCCCAGCCCCGGGCCCGGACCTCCCGGATGACGCCCAGGCCGTCGAGCCGCGGCATGAGCATGTCCAGCAGCATCACGTCGGGCCGCTCGCGTTCGATCGCCTTGAGGGCGGCCAGGCCGTCCTCGGCCGCCTCCACGGCGTACCCCTTCTCCTGGAAGAACCGGGTCAGCGCGCGCCGGATGGCGGCGTTGTCCTCGGCGATCAGGATGCGGGACGTCGCGGTCTCGCTCATGCGCCTCCTAGGGAAAGAGCCTCCTCGGCAATCACGTTATAAAGGAGCGGGCTGAAGATTGCCAGGGGGGCGCATGGGCGAAAGCTGTGCGAATTTTTATAGGATGCGGGCCATGGCGGCGAGGATCCTTGTCGTCGAGGACGATCCCCAGGTCGCGCGCGCCCTCGAGCGCGTGCTCGCGCGCGAGTCGTACGAGGTCCGCCTGCTCGGCTCGGGCCGGGGGGTCTCCCAGGCGGTCCGCGACTTCGCCCCGGACCTCATCCTCCTCGACGTCAAGCTGCCCGACGCCGACGGCCGCGACGTGCTGCGCGAGCTGAGGGACGGCGGGACGAGCGTCCCGGCGATCTTCCTGAGCGCGCTCGGCAGCGAGGCCGACAAAGTGATCGGCCTGGACCTCGGGGCCGACGACTACATCGCCAAGCCCTTC
>CAZMIB010000253.1:0-2770 GCA_964566245.1 uncultured Elusimicrobia bacterium
GGCCACGAGGTCGTCGGGGCCCTGAAGGGGCTGGAGCTGCTCGAGGAAAGCGATCCGCTGGCGTTCGCGATGAAGGCCGCCGAGCGCGCGCTCGCGAAGCTCGACGCCCCGAAGGCGGCGGCCGGGGAGATGCCGGTCGTGATCGCCAGCGAGGCCGGCGGCACCTTGATCCACGAGGCGATCGGCCACTCCCTGGAAGCCGACCACATCCAGGAGGGCAGCTCCCCGGCCTACCACGGCCGCCTGGGAAAGGTCGTGGCCCCCGAGTTTCTCACGATCATCGACGATCCGACCTTGCCGTTCTACCGCGGCTCGTTCGACCGCGACGACGAGGGAACGCCCGCGCGGCCGACCGTCCTCGTCGAGCGCGGCGTGCTGAAGGACTATCTTTACGACCGCGTGACCGCGGGCAAGGACGGCGTGCCCTCGAACGCGCACGGGCGGCGGGAGTCGTACCACCACCGCCCGATCCCCCGGATGTCGAACCTCTACATCGCCCCCGGAAAGGACGACCCCGCGCGCATCGTGCGCGAGCTGGACAAGGGGCTGCTCGTCACGCGCATGGGCGGCGGCCAGGTCAACACCGCGACCGGCGAGTTCGTCTTCGAGGTCGACGAGGGCTTCTGGGTCGAGGGCGGCAAGATCAAGCGCCTGGTCCGCGACGCGAACCTGCTCGGCGAGGGCCCCGCGGTTCTCAAGTCGATCGACAGGCTCGGCTGGGACATCGGCTGGGCCATCGGCACCTGCGGCAAGGACGGCCAGGGAGTGCCGGTCGCGGACGGCGTGCCGACCCTCAGGATACCCAAGCTCCTGGTCGGCGGCCGGCACGAATGAAGCGGCTCGCGGCGGCCCTCGCCGTCCTGGCGGCGCTGCCCGGCATGGCGCGTCGGCCCCCGAAGGACGAGGCGGCGGCGCGCGCGATGACGGCGGGGGTGGAAAAGATGGAATGGAGCGGCGCGTTTTGTCCGGTCGGCGAGCGCAAGACGGTCGAGGTCACGAGCGCCGAACAGTGGACCGAGCTCTGGACGAAGACCTTGGGCCAGGCCGAGGTCCCCAAGGCCGACTTCGGCCGCCAGTTCGCCGTCGCCGTTTTCGTCGGCAGCGTCCCGACCGGGGGCTACGGGGTCGAGTTCCTCGAGCCCGTCGTCGAGGGCGGACGCGCGACCGTGCGGTACAAGATCGTCAAACCCGACTCGGGCGGCTTCGCGATACAGGCGTTCACCCAGCCGTACGCGGTGCGCCTGTACAACAAGGTCGGCCTGCCCGTCCGGGTGCGCGAGAGCGCGTAACCAAAGTCTCCTGGCGCCCCGTGCGCCCGGAGGCTACAGTTGGGAGGATGCACTCCGGAAGGATGAGGGCGCGAGACTCCTTCAACCTGGCCCAGCTCACCCGCCAGATGGTCGTCTCCAACGCGCGCCAACGCGGCGCCGCGCGCGATCCTTACTCGGTGGCCGCGAGCGTCGTCCGCGAGACGCTGTCCGTCTACCTCCGTGGCCTCAAGGCCGACTTCCCGGGCCTGCCGGCCGGCGTCCGCGACGTCGGCAAGGGCGCGATGTCCGGGCTGCTGAGCCTGAGCGCCGATCCCCCCCTCGGCTCGGTCTGCATCGTGCGCGCGGTCGAGGTCGTCGCCGTCGAGCTGGACCTGGATTTCGGGCGGCTGCGCGGCTGGGTCCTCGAGGGGCTCGCCGAGACCTGGCGCTTCATGACCCGCCCGCAGCTCGAGAGCGTCGCCGACGAGCTCGAGCGCGCCTTGCCCGGCAACGGCAAGCTCTTCGAGTCCTTCGTCAAGGCCAGGACCGGCCTGATCCCGTCCCAGCCGCCCCACCCGGCCGAACAGGCCGGCGTCCGAACGCCGAGCAGCACGGCCGCTCAGTCCGCGGCTACGGCCAGGCCCGTGGGGGAGCATTCCCATGCTCCCCCCGCCCCGCGTTCCTCGACTTTGCTATAACCGAGGGGTGAGTCGCGCCGCCCCGGCCCTGGCCTTCCTGCTGGCCTGCCTCGCCCCCGCGTCCGCCCAAACGCCCTCGCTGGACCCCGCCGAGAGCGACGCCCTGGTCGACATGATCCTCGACTCGCCCGGCTACCGCGGCTGGTACGCGGACGCCGCCGGGCGCTCGGCCGCGCGGGTCCAGCTGCTGGATTGGATCGCGCGCAACCCCGAGGCAGCCGGCCATCTGTTCTCCGGCTTCCTCGTGGATGAGCGCTTCCCGGACGGCCGCTTCCGCGAGCGCTTCCAGCGCATCGTCGCGGAGCAGGCGGGCCGCTTCAAGCGGCCGGACAGCGCGGTGCTCGGCCTGGAGACGGCGGCCGGGGAGTCGGCGCAGATCCAGCGCAACTTCCACCTGTCCGACGACGAGCTCCGGACGATGACGAAGCGGTTCTTCGAGCGCGAATCCGACAAGGGCGTGCTCTCGGGGTTCTCGCTGCCGCCCGCCCCCGGCGGCGCCCCGTCCTCCCCCTCCGCTCCCCCGGGAACGGTGAAGCTCAACGCCGCGACGTTCGTCGAGATCGAGCGCGGGGGGGAGCGGCGCCTGCGCGAGCTTGAGTCCGGGCTGGAGCAGGACCGGGCCGAGGTGTTCACGACCAAGCTCGTGCCCAACCGGCACTTCGCCGGGCCCGCCGCGACTGCGGCGATCGGCGCGGTGGATGCGCAGCTCAACACAGGCCAACGTCGCGCCGTTCAGGCGGCGCTCGAGCACAACCTCGTCGTGATCGGCGGGGCCGCGGGCGTCGGGAAGACGCTCGTCGTCTCGACGCTGAGCCGGCTCTA
>CAZMIB010000254.1:0-2738 GCA_964566245.1 uncultured Elusimicrobia bacterium
CCACCGCCGCCTTCCCCCCCGCGTTCATCGAGGACTCCCTGGAGCCCGAGTTCGGGCTCGCCGGGCGCGGGGGGGGCGCGGACTGGGCCTGGCGCGCGAATCGCTTCTTCGACCGCAACCGGGACGGCAAGATCCAGGTGCGCGAGCTCGCCGAGGCCATCGACGACACGATCCGCGAGAGCCGGAAGGAGTCGCGCCCTGGGATGCGCTGGGCCGAGCTCACGGCCGCGCCTGAAAGCCGGCAGGCTCTGTCGGCGTCCCTCGCCTCCGCTCGCAAGGCCTTGGGCGATCCCCCCGGAGCTCCGGATGATCCGCGCTGGAGGGGCTTGTTCGACGGGACGGCCGCGGGCCCGGCCTCGGCCGTTCAGGCGTTCCAAGGACGCGACAGCTCCTTGCCGCGCCTGACGCGTCGGCTCCGCGGCCGCGAGGAGCTGGAGCCCGAGGAGGAACTCCGCCTGTTGAAGCGGGCTGGCCTCAAGGCGCGCCAAGCGGAGACCCTTCTCTCGGCCGCGCGGGCCTTGCGCGCCGCCTATCGCGATGGGAAGCTGGAGCGGCCCTTCACGCCCGCGGCCTTGCTGCGCCTCGCCGAACGGCGCGCGGCGCGGCCGGCCGAGCCCTTTTGGGAAGCCTTCAGCGCCAACTACGGCGGCGTGGCCTTGGACGATGCGCGGGGCCAGGCGGCTCACGGCATCTTGGACGCCTGGGGTTTGATCGACGGCCGTCGTCGTTTCGGCGGAAAAAGCCTCGCGTCGGCCCTCAGCCCGGACGGCGCGCGGATTTATTTGGGGTTCAATGACGGCGCCGTGGAGGAATGGGACGTGGCCGAGGGGCGCGTCTTGAGGCGCTGGAAGGCTCTGCGCCGCTTTGGCGTCGAACAGCTCCAGCTCAGCGCGAACGGTCGTCGGCTCTTTTACGCGAACGGCCACGGGGTGCGGGCCTTGGATCTGTGGACGGGTCGGAGGTCCCCGGAGCTGAGACTGCACGGGGGGTGGGGCCTGCTCCTGGCCCCCAGTCCGGACGGCCGCCGGTTGTATGCTTCCGCGAGGAACCTGGAGGCGGTGGAGACCTGGGATGTCGAGACGGCCAAACCGGCCCGCGCTTTCGGCGAACTGGGCGCGTCGTGCCGCGCCTTGCTGGCCGGCCGCGACGGCAAACGGCTCTACGCCGCGGCCGGGGACCGCATTTTCGTTTGGGATACAGCGAGCGGCCGTCTGCTCGGGACCTGGGCGACGGAGGACAGGTTTGAGCATCTGGCCGAAAGTCCGGACGGACGCGTCCTTTACGCCGGAGGGAGCAACCGCCTGGCCGCCCTGGACGCGAAAACCGGCCGGTCCCTGAAAGGCTTTGAAGCCGGACGCGGCGCGACGGGGAGCGTCCTCGCGAGCGCGGACGGCCGCCGGCTCTTCTCCGGCCATAACGGCTGGACGGCGATGCTGGACGCCCCCTCCGGGCGGCTGTTGAGGCGCTTCACGGACTCCGGCGATGCTTTCAATGACATCGTCGGCGAGAGCCCCGACGGAAGGTACATGATCGGTCGCAACTCCGACTCCGAGACCTTTCTGCTTGATACGGCTCGGGCGTCGGCCCCCGTCCCGGCCGCCGCGCCGGCGCAGGAAGAGGGAGCCGAGCGGGTCGCCTTGTCGGAGAGCGCCTTTCTTTTCCCGAGCACGACCACCTCCGCCTTTTTGGCGGCGCTCAAGCTGAACCGCGGCCTGGGCCACTACACGCTCTTGTCCGGCGAGGCGGGCGTCGGCAAGACGGCCTTGGTTCTGGAGCGGGCCCGTCGGAGCGGAGCGAGGCTCGCGACGGTCGATCTAAGAGACGGCGCCGCGGCGCGGGGACTGTTATCGGCAGGCTCGCCGCTGGCCGCGGCGCTTGAAGGCGGGAGCGAAATTCTGCTCGAAAACATCGACCTCGCTCCGCCCGGGGTCCTGCGGGCCTTGGGTCAAGCGCTCGCGGCCGGCGAGCTTGGATTACGGGGGGGCAGGATCGTTAAGGCCCGGCCCGGCTTTTTCGTCTGGGCCACGCGCCGCTCCGGCCGGCCCGGTCCCCGCGGCCGAGCCTGGCGGGCGCTCGAGCCGCTATTCTCAAGCCTGTCGATCGAATGGCTGCACGAGGCCGAGGAGGCGGACCTTTTGGCCCGCATGAGCGGGCTGGACGGGCCGCTCAGCGCGGAGTTGGTTCGTTCGGCGCGAGCCCTCCGCGCCGCGGGCAAGGGCTTGACGGAGGAGCCGCTTTCGATCGCCGCGTTGGCGCGCGCGGCGCGGGCGCTCGCGGCCTATCCGGACGAGGCCTTGGGGGCGCTCGTGAAGGCCAACTACGATCCGTCTTTCCCGGAGGCCGACCTGCGCGCGATGGTTCGCGGGACGTTGGCCTCCCTGGGCATCGACGCGCCCGAGCCCGCCGGTCCCGCCTCATCGACGCTCGCTCTGCCCGTGGCGCATTTCGAGGAGGCCGCCCGCTGGCTCGCGGCCGCGCTCAACGCGGGGTTTAATGCCAAAACTTTCGTGGAGCTTTTGTCCGGACGTCTTCGCGAGACCACGCTCACCCAGGGCCGGCGGCATGTCGCCGTGTTCCTGGGGACCTTGGCGGGAGGCGCGGAGTCTCCATCGCGCATGATCCCGCCTTCGGCCGCTCTCGCCGCCGCGGCGCTTTGCCCCGAGTGGTGGGCCGTGATGCGGGAGCGCCTGGTCGAGGCCGAGCCGAAACGCGGCCGTGAGGTCGCCCGACAGCGCCGC
>CAZMIB010000255.1:0-2736 GCA_964566245.1 uncultured Elusimicrobia bacterium
GGCCCTATTTCTCCCGCGGCCCCGCGGCCTCGCGCCGCCGTCGCTCCGGCCGCTCCCGCGGCGCGACCCCGCCTCGCGCCCCGCCCCGCCGTCTACAAGGAAACCGCGGCCGGGATCGGGCGGGCGCTGAAGCCGCTCGCGGCCGTCTCATCGCTGAGCCCCGCCGCGGCGCGGACCGCCGGCGACGAGCTCCTGGCCGCCATGACTTTGGAGGGCTCGTCGATTTCCCCTCTCCCCCTTGGGGGAGAGGGCGGGGTGAGGGGGCCGGTCCGGCTCGCGGCGCGCGAGAGCGCGCTCCCCGCGGGCTCGCCGCGCGTGATGGTCCGCGTGACTGTCGTCGATCCGGGCACGGAGGCGGAGCGCGAGGCTCGGCTGGCGCACCTGCGCGAGGCGTACGGCTTCCAGCGCGACCACGGAATCGAGATCGAGAACGTCGGCGAGGCTGGGCAGGCCATGCTGCGCGTCCGGGGCGCCGTTTCCGAGGGCCGCCTCGGCGATTTGCGCGCCGACGCGGCCGTCGTGGTCGCGGACCGGGACATCGCCGACGTGAGCGAGCTCGCGCCCGAGCCTTACCGGCGCCCGATGCTCGAGAACCGCCTGCGCGCGTCCCTGCGCGGCCTCCGCGAGGGCGGCGAGACCCGCGCGATGCTCGTTGCGGGGCTCCCGCTGTCGTTCGCGTTCTTGGCGGGCCTGTTCGGACCTCTCGCCGCGGCCGCGAACATCGCCTTTCAACCACCGCGCGCGATCGTTCTCGCCGGGGCGGCGCTGCACCTGGCCGACGTCACGGCGGCGCCGCTCATGGGCCGCCTGCCGGCGCGCGCGCGGGGCGCGGCGTTCGGAATCCTCGCAGGAACGGGAGCGCTCGCCCTTGTCTCGCTCGACCTCGTCTCCCTCGGCCTCGCCACGAGCGCGGTCGCGGGCCTGGGCGCCGCGGCCATGGAGCGGCACTACGAGCGCGCGCCGCTCGCTCCCGGCGCGCACCCGATCGATCGGTTCGTCGCGAGAATGGAGGCGACGGCTCTGCACGCGGCCCTCGGCGGCCTGTTCGCCGCTCTCGCGCTGGCGGCCGTCTCGCCTCTCGCTTCGGCGCTGCTCCTCTGCGCGAGCGCGGCGGCGTTTCTGCCGAGCCTGATCGAGCGAGCCTCCGCGCCGCCCGCGGTCGAGCCCCCGGCCAAGCCGCGCGAGCGCATGAACTTCAAGGATATCCAGGAGCGCTTCGAGCGGGAGATCATGCATGGGCCGCACGCCGCGGAGTTCCGGCGGCTGGAGGCGCTCGAGGGACTGACCGGCGTCGCCATGATGGGCGAGCCCATCGTGCTGTTGATCTTCGACAAGAAGGCCGATTATCTGAAAGCCCGCGCGCAGGGGCTTCCCGACACGCTCGGGGCGTGGAGCGTGCGCTATCAGGTGAAGGGTTATCCGAACGCCGACCGGCCGACGGAGCTCCCGGCTGATCCCGGCCTCGCGACGCTCGCGTACGCCATCCCGAGATCCGACCCGGGCGGCATCAGGGCCATGGCCGAGAGCCCGGACGGCGCGCGTTGGGCCTGGGCCGACGCCGGCGGCGGGGTCGTCGTCTGGAGCGCCCGCGACGGACGCATCGAGACCACGATCGCTCTCGACAAGGAGACGAACGCCCATCAGGTGGCATGGGCCGATCACGGGACCTCGGTGGTCGTCTCCAGCGCCCGCCGCACGCCGAGAGACGCGACTCAACTGGACTTCTTCAAGGTCGACCAAGGACGCGCCGCGCTCGGCCCGGCCGACGCGTTCCGGACCCTCGCGATACCCGACGCCCGGCGCGTGGACGCTCTCCCGGAGGCTCGGGTCTTCATGGCCGCGGTCCGGCGCCGCGCCGGCGACGCGGTCGATGAAGGCGTCCTTCTTCTGGACCGCGAGGGCCGGACCCTCGCGGAAATCCCCGGCGTGGAACCGAGAAATCTGCAAGGGCATGAAGCGCTCCTGGCGGAGGCTCTCGATCGAGAGCCTAGGAGGGAGTTGTGGGACCTGAGCTCGCCCAGCCGCCCCCGCGACGTCACGCCGGAGTGGCTGCGCCGCAAAGCCAAGGAGCCTTGGTTCCACTGGCTCGGCATGGGCTCTTATCTCGGAACGCCGACCGCGATCGAGGCGGACGAAAACCACGTCCGGCTTCTCGACCGTGACACCGGCTTCGCCTGGGCCTCGGTCTCCTTGCCCGCGGGCACGATCGCCTACAACGCGATGACCGCCGCGACGGGGCGCACCTTGGCCGTCCATCTTTCCTACGCGGGCCCGCTCTCGGGCGGCGCTTCCCCGCCGGACGCGATCGTGATTTGGAGGCTCGGGGAGGACGGGAACGAACTGCTGGGACTCAAGCCCTTGCCGGACCGATTGACGGCGTGGAGCTTCTCCGCGGACGGCCGCCGTCTCGTCGCCGCCACCTCGGCGGGCGTGCAGCCCCTCGCCCTCCCGACGCCGGACGCCGCGCCGCTTTGGAAGCGCGTTCTCGGGCGGCTTCGCGCGGCGTTCGGACGCTCCTCCAATCAACGCTCGGACGGCCCGCGGCTGTCCGCGGACGAGCCGGAGCCGCGCCCGAGCCTCGAGGAGGTCGCGCGCGACGCGCGGCGCGAGCTGCTCTCGTCCCCGGGCGCCTATGACGTCGCGACGAAGGCGGGGCGCATCGAGGTCGTCTTCACCGACCTCCTTTCGTTGGTCAAGGCGCTCGGCCGAAAGACTCTCGTGTCGCGCCTCAACGGC
>CAZMIB010000256.1:0-2702 GCA_964566245.1 uncultured Elusimicrobia bacterium
ATTTCTCGGTCGCCGACAACCTCGTGCTGGGCTTGCAGCGCCGCGCGCCCTTCAACCGCGCCGGGCGCCGCGACCAGGCCGCGACGCGGGCCTTCGCGGAGCGGCTGATCGCCGAGAACGACGTCCAGCCTCCCGATCCGGACGCGGCGATCCGGACGCTGTCGGGCGGCAACCAGCAGAAGGTCGTCGTCGCGCGCGAGCTGGCGCGCGACCCGAGGCTTCTGCTCGCCGCCCAGCCCACCCGCGGCGTCGACGTCGGCGCGATCGAGCTGATCCATAAGCGCCTCATCGAGCGCCGCGACGCGGGGGCGGCCGTCCTGCTGGTCTCGGCCGAGCTCTCGGAGATACTGTCCCTGTCGGACACGGTCGGCGTGCTGTACCGCGGCCGCCTGGTCGCGGTGCTGCCGATACGCGAGTGCACCGAGGACGGCCTGGGCCTGCTGATGGCGGGGGGGAAGGCGTGAGGCGCGCGCTCGGCGCCCGTCTGGCCGCCGCCTGCGCGGCCTTGGCCTCGGCCTTTATCCTGGGCGGCCTGCTGATGGCCGCCGCGGGCGTCGCCCCGCTGGCGGTGTACGGCCGCCTCATCGAGGGCGTGCTGCTGAACCCCTACGGGGTGGCCCAGATCTTCTTCAAGGCCACGCCGCTGATCCTCACCGGCCTCTCGGTCGCGGTCGCCTTCCGCGCGGGGCTGTTCAACATCGGGGCCGAGGGCCAGATGCTGGCCGGCGCCTTCTGCGCGGCGCTGGCCGGGGCCGGCCTCAGCCTCCCGGCCGTCCTGCACGTGCCGGTCTGCCTCGCCGCCGCGGCCGCGGGGGGCGCGCTGTGGGCTTTCGTCCCGGGGGCGCTCAAGGCGAAGGTCGGGGCGCACGAGGTGATCACGACGATCATGCTGAACTTCATCGCGGAGGCGCTGACCGGGTGGCTGGTCACCGCGCGCTTCCACGAGCCGGAGACGGTGCACACCGCGCCGATCGCGGCCACGGCCTTCCTGCCGCGCCTGGAGGCGGCCGTCCCGGCCTTCCGCGGCTCGCCGGCGAACGTCGCCTTGCTGCTGGCGCTGGCCCTTTGCGCCGCCGCCGCATGGCTCTTGTGGCGCACCGTCTTCGGCTACGAGCTGCGCGCGGTCGGGCAGAGCCCGGAGGCGGCCGCGACCGCCGGCATACCGGTCGAGCGCCGGCTCATCCAGGCGTTCCTGATCTCGGGCGCGTTGGCCGGCCTGGCCGGGACGAGCTTCGTGCTCGGCTACAAGCACTATTTCGAGGAGGGCTTCTCGGGCGGGGCGGGCTTCATCGGCATCGCGGCCGCCTTGCTGGGCCAGAACCATCCGGCCGGGATCATCCCCGCGGCCCTGCTGTTCGGCGGGCTCTCCCACGGGACCTTGGTGATCAACGCCTTGGTTCCCAAGGACATCGTGCTCGTGCTCCAGGCCTTGGTGATCATGCTGGTGCTGATCTTCAACGAGAAGGCCCGGACCTGGGGGAAGGGCTCGTGACGGCCTTCCTTCATCAGTCGCTGCGCATCGCGGTGCCGTACGTCCTCGCGGCGCTGGGGGGGACCGTCTGCGAGCTCGGCGGCGTGATCAACATCGCGCTCGAGGGGCTCATCCTGGCCGGCGCGTTCGGCGCGGCGATCGGCGCCTATTACACCGGCAGTCCCTGGCTCGGCCTTCTCGCGGCGCTGGCCGCCGGCGCGGCCGTCGCGGCGGTCCACGGCGCGGCCTCGATACGCTGGCGCGTCAATCAGATCATCAGCGGCCTCGCGATCAACATGGCGGTGGTCGGCCTCGCGAAGTTCTTCCTGAAGCTGCTGTTCCACTCGGCCTCGAACTCGGCCAAGGCGCCGGCCCTGCCGGCTTGGGTGCTGCTGAGCGCGACGGCCCTGCTGGTCCCGCTCGTCCACTGGGTCGTCTACCGGACCCGCTTCGGCCTGCGCCTGCGCGCGGTCGGCGAGCACCCGGAGTGCGCCGACACGCTCGGCGTCGATGTCGCGCGCCTGCGCTACGCGGGCGTGATCCTGTCCGGGCTTCTGGCCGCCTTGGGCGGCGCCTGGCTGGCCTTCGACCAGCGCCAGTACACCGACGGGATGAGCGGCGGGCGCGGCTACATCGCGCTGAGCGCGCTGATCTTCGGCAAGTGGACGCCCCTCGGCGCGGCCGGGGCGGCGCTGCTGTTCGGCCTCGCGGAGTCGCTCCAGATCCACCTTCAGACCGTCGGCGTCAAGCTGCCCACCCAGGTCATCCAAATGATCCCGTACCTCCTCACCGTGGTCGTTCTCGCCGGAGCGATCGGCCGCGCGCGCCCCCCGAAAGCCGACGGCCTCCCGTATCCTTCCGACGACAACTCGTGATCTCCCCTTCCTAAAGGAACTCCCTCGCCCCCGCAGGGGGAGAGGGAAGGGGTGAGGGGGCCGTGACGCTCCCCCGGGTCAATAACCGGGACCTTCGGCTCCCGTGGACGGGACTTTCGCCGTCGGGCGATTGGGTCGGACGGCCCTCATTCCGACCCGCCCTCCCCTGATATACTGGCCGACGGTGCCTTGCTTCCGTCGTTCCCCCTGGCCGCTGGTCTTCGCCGCCCTGTTGCCGAGCCTCCCGGCGCGGGCGGGAGACGAAGCGCGGCCGGCGGCGCCTCCGTTCGCCGCGATAACGCCGGCGGTGTCCGGCGCCGCGAACGTCCTCCCGCCAGTCTATCTTCAGGAGCTGA
>CAZMIB010000257.1:0-2073 GCA_964566245.1 uncultured Elusimicrobia bacterium
GCCGCAGGTCGACGAGCCGGTGAAGGCCCCCGAAAAAAAGTAGTACGATGGCGACGGATGCCTTTCCGCTACGTCGTCCTCGGCGCGGGCCGTCAGGGGACGGCCGCCGCCTACGACCTGGCGCTGTTCGGCGACGCCTCCGAGGTCGTCCTGGCCGACGCCGACGCCCAGAGGGCGAAGGAGTCGGCGGCCCGCGTCGCGCGCCTCGCCCGCGACCGCAAGGTCGAGATACGCCCGGCCTCCGTCGACGCTCAAAAAACCTCCGCGCTCGCCGCGCTGCTTAAGGGCCGCGACGGCGTCCTCGGCGCGCTCCCGCACCGCCTTCATTCCGGCGTCGCGAAAACCGCCGTTCAAGCCCGCGTCGCCTACTGCGACCTCGGCTGCCGCCTGGAGACCACGCGCGCGGTGCTCAAGCTGGATCCCGCCGCGCGCAAGGCCAAGGTCCCCGTCATCCCGGACTGCGGCCTCGCGCCGGGGCTGGCGAGCTGCCTCGCGGTGGGCGGCATGGAGGCGCTGAACATCCACCGCTCGGTCTCGATCTACGTCGGCGGCCTGCCGCAGCGCCCGCGTCCGCCGCTGGGCTACAAGCTCGTCCACGATCTCGACGATCTGATCGCGCTGTACCTCGAGCCGGCGGTCGTGCTGCGCAAGGGCCGTCTCGCCAAAGTCGCGCCGCTCAGCGAGCTGGAGCGCGTCGAGATAGAGCCGCTCGGCGAGCTCGAGGCCGCGCTCACCGCCGGCGCCGCGACCTGCCCGTGGTCCTTCGAGGGACGGCTGCAGGACTTCGAGCACAAGACGTTGCGCTACCCCGGCCACTTCGGCGCGATGGCCGCGCTCAGGGACCTCGGCTTTCTGGACGAACGCCCGGTCGAGGTCGACGGGGCCAAGATCGCGCCGCGCGGGCTGTTCGCGAAGCTCGCCGCGCCGCGGCTGGAGCTTCCGCAGGACAAGGACCTCGTGGTGCTGCGGGTGATCGCGCGCGGGGAAAAGGGCGGCCGGCCGACCGAGGTCGCCTACGACATGCTCGAGTACCACGATCCGGCGACCGGCTTCGGCGCGATGGAGCGGACCGCGGGCTGCGCGGCGGGCGCGGCGCTGGCGATGGCGGTCGCCGGCAAGGCGAAGCCCGGCGCGGCGCCGGTCGAGACCGCCTTGCCCGCGCGGCTTTTCCTGGCCGAGATCAGGCGGCGCGGCCTCAAGATACAGGAACGCTTCAGCGTCACGGGGGGATGAGCGCCATGCCTCAGGTCATCGAGCCGCCTCACGCGGCCATTCAAGCCGCCGACGAGAGGGAGCGCCTCGCGCTGCGGCTGTTCGACGCGCTCTGGGTCCGCTACCGAAGCCGCGTCGCGTACGTCCGGACCTACGAGCAGGTCGTCAGGGAGGCCGGCGCGGCGTTCGTGAACGACCACATCGCGTTCCGGACCTTCGCCTGCCAGAAGCCGTTCGTCGGCGTCGCGACCTTGGCGCGGATCTTCACGGCGCTGGGCTACGAGGCCGCGGGCTGCTACGCCTTCCCCGACAAGAAGCTGAGCTCGCTCCATTTCCAGCACCCGAACCCGCGCTTCCCGAAGTTGTTCGCGTCCGAGCTGAGGACGTGGGAGCTGTCCGAGGCCTCGCGCGGGCTCGTGCATAGGGCGCTGGCCTCGCACCGCGCGCCGCCGAGCGATGCCTTCCTGTCCGACCTCTCGCGGGCGGCCTCCTTGCCGGCCTCGCGCCGCGGTGAGCTGCTCGCGGAGCTCGAGCGATTCTTCGCCGAGCGCCCTTGGGACGCCCCGCCTTGGGCCGACGTTCAGGCGCTCGAGAAGGAAAGCCAGTTCGGAGCCTGGGTGCTCGTTCACGGCTGCGACGTCAACCATTTCACGTCCTCGGTGAACTCCCACGGCGCCCCGGCGCTGGACGACATCGAGAAGACCGTCGCGGCTCTGCGCCGCGCCGGCGTGCCGATGAAAGCCGAGATCGAGGGCGCCCCGGGCTCGAAGCTGCGGCAGTCCGCGACCGAGTCGGTCACGATCGACGTCGAGATCATGGCCGGCGGACGCCCGGGCCCACGCCCGGGGAGCCACGCCTTAC
>CAZMIB010000257.1:2083-2699 GCA_964566245.1 uncultured Elusimicrobia bacterium
AGAATCAAATTGGTCGAGCCCGCGCGCGGATTTCCGAGCGGGCTGAGGGAGCCCCCGGGTTCGAAGTTCCGGCGGTCGCCGACCAGGTCGGTCACGTTCGACGTGGAGATCATGGACGGCGGACGCCCGGCGCGACGCCCGTGGAGCTACGCCTACTTCGAGCTGGCCGAGCGCAACGAGGTCGTCGACCCCGAGACCGGCCGCCGCGGCCGCTTCGAAGGTTTCCTGGGAGCGCAGGCGACGACCTTGTTCGAGATGACGAAAATCAAACGGTGACGGCGCTGCTGACGGTCCTCGCCCTCTCCCTGTGGGCCGCCCCGTCCGATCCTCGGGACGCCCTCGAGGCGGGACACGACGCCTACGTCGCCGGCCGGTTGGAGGACGCGGCCCGCTCGTACGAGAGCGCGCTCTCGCTCGCTCCCGCCTCGACCGAGGCCGTCGTCTCCCTCGCGCTGACGCTCAAGGACTTGGGCCGCCCCGATGAGGCCGACGCGGCCTGGGCCAAGGCCTGCGAGCTGGCCCCGGGCGATCCGTTCGCCTGGCTGGGACGCGGCTGGTCGCTGCTCGCGCGCCGCAAGCCGGGGCAGGCCCGCGCCGCCTTCGAGACGGCCGTGCG
>CAZMIB010000258.1:0-2699 GCA_964566245.1 uncultured Elusimicrobia bacterium
ATATCTGGTGGCCGGCGGGCACGTTGATCACCTGCGTGAGCTTCATGATGCGCTTAAGCTCGGACGGCGGCAGGTGCTTCAGATATTCGACGCGTTGCAGGAGCTTCAAGGCCATGGAATCCTCGAACCCATCCTCGGTCATCGACGTCATTAGAGGCCATGGTACCATCTTTGCCCGACGAGTGACAAGAAACCGGCCCCTCACCCCCACCCTCTCCCCCTACGGGGGCGAGGGCGCTCGTAATCAAGGGCCGAAGGGAAGGCGGGTGAGGTAGTCGCTGAAGGAGAGGGTCAGCAGCAAGGCCAGCCAGGCGAAGCCGGCGCCGGCGAAGACCCAGACCGCGTCGTCGCGCTCCTTCAAGTGCATGAAGAACCAAAGCACGAGGGCCGCCTTGATCCCCGCGATCGCGAGCGCGAGGATAAGGTTCCAGCGCCCCAGATCCAGGGCGGCGACGCCGATCGTCGCGCCCAAGAGCGCGAGCAAGGCGGCATAGACGGCGGCGTAGCGCGCGGGCGTCATTTTATCAGGTACAGCAGCGGGAACAGGAACAACCAGACGATGTCGACGAAGTGCCAGTACAAGCCGGACAGGTGAACCGGGCTGTCTTCCCCCATGCGTCCGTTTCCCATCGCCAACAGCGCCAGCGTTCCCATCAAGCCGACGCCTATCAGCACGTGCAGCGCGTGCAGGCCGGTCATCGTGAAGTAGAGGCTGAAAAAAAGCTGGGCCGCGCGGCTCTCGGGGGCGGCGAACATGAAGTCCGCGCCGGGAACGTGGTGGGACTTGAACTTGTCGGTCCACTCCATCGCCTTGATCCCCAGGAAGATCGCCCCCAGTCCCGCCGTCAGCGCAAGCCAGGCGGCGGTCCTCAGCCTGCCGCCGCGCCGCGCGGCGTCTCCCGCCAAGGCCATCGTGAAGCTGCTCGTCAGCAGGACGCCCGTGTTCAGGCTTCCGAGAAGCCGGTCCAGCTCGCGGCTTCCGGCGGCGAACGCAGCCGGGTAAAGGGTCCGGTAGACCGCGTAGATCGCGAACAGGGGGCCGAAGAACATCACCTCGTTGGCCAGGAAGGTCCACATCCCGAGGCGGGCGGTCGCCCGGCGCGCCGCGGCTTGCTCCTCCGTCTCAGGCATGCGCCGCCTCCTCGAAGTTCTCGGTCGGGGGCGGCGAGGCGGTCGTCCACTCGCGGCCGCTTCCCTCCCACGGGTTGGCGCCCGCGGGCGGGCCCCAGCGCAGCGAGACCAGGAGGTAGGTGAACGGCAGCAGGTAGCCGACGCCGAGGATCGACGCCCCGGCCGTCGAGAGGACGTTGAGCACCTGGAACTCGGGCGGGTAAAGGTAGTAGCGCCGCGGCATGCCGAGGTAACCGAGCACGAACTGCGGCAGGAAGGTCAGGTTAAAGCCGACGAAGATGATCAGCGCCGAGAGCCTTCCCCACCATTCCGAGTACAGGCGGCCGGTCATCTTCGGCCACCAGTAGTGGATGCCGCCGAGGTAGGCCATGATCGTCCCTCCGACCATGATGTAGTGGAAGTGGGCGATCACGAAATAGGTGTCGTGCAGGTGGACGTCCACCGCGAGCGTCGCGAGGAACAGCCCGGTCAGCCCGCCGATAGAGAACAGGCCGATGAACCCGAGCGCGTACAGCATCGGGGTCTGGAAGCGGATGCTTCCTTTATAGAGGGTCGCCGTCCAGTTGAAGACCTTGACCCCCGACGGTATCGCGACCATGAAGCTCAGCCAGGAGAAGATCAGCCCGGCGTAGAGCGACTGGCCGCTGACGAACATGTGGTGCCCCCAGACCAGAAAGCCCAGGAAGGCGATCGCGAGGCTGGCCGCCGCGACGAAGCGGTAGCCGAAGACGCTCCGGCGGCTGAACGTGCCGATCAGCTCGCTCTCGATGCCCATCGCCGGCAGGATCATGATGTAGACCGCCGGATGCGAGTAGAACCAGAACAGGTGCTGGAACAGCAGCGGGTCGCCGCCGAGCTTCGGGTCGAAGATGCCGATATGCAGGCCGCGCTCGACGCAGACCAAGGCCAAGGTGATCGCGATCACCGGCGTCCCGAGCACGAAGATCAGGCTCGTCGCGTACAGCGACCAGACGAACAGCGGGAGCTTCCCCCAGGTCAGCCCGGGAGCGCGCAGCTTGTGCGTGGTCGCGATGAAGTTGAGGCCGGTGAGGATCGACGAGAAGCCGGCGACGAAAATGCCGAGGATCATCAGCACCACCCAGCCGTTCGAGAAGCCGCTGCTGTACGGGGTGTAGAAGGTCCAGCCCGTGTCGACGCCGCCCGCGAGCATCGCGGCCATGGCCAACGCGCCGCCGAGCGTGAACAAGTACCAGCTCGCGAGGTTGATCCTCGGGAAGGCGAGGTCATGCGCGCCGAGCATCAGCGGCAGCAGGAAGTTCCCGTGGATCGTGGGTATCGCCGGGATCAGGAAGAAGAACACCATGATCACGCCGTGGAGCGTGAACATCTTGTTGTACGTCTCGGCCTGGATGATCGCGGGTCCCGGGACCAGCAGCTTGAGCCTGAACACCGCCGCCGCGACCATTCCCACGAAGAAAAAGAACGTGACCACCATGAGGTAAAGCAACGCGATGCGCTTATGATCGCGCGTCCACAACCATGAGCTCACCGTATGCCCGTCGGAAAGATAACTCATGATTCTCCTTCCCCCCCACGGATGTGGGCGG
>CAZMIB010000259.1:0-2695 GCA_964566245.1 uncultured Elusimicrobia bacterium
CTGCCCCCGGCCGACCTTCGCTGCCGGGCCGCGGGGGCCGCCGCGCCGTCGGCCTCTCGCTGGGTCCGGGTCATCGACGCCCGCGAGATCGAACGGCGGCTGCCGGGGCTGGGCCGCCTGACGGCCTTCGTCCCCGGGGAAAGGTCGCGGCGCGGGCGGCTGCTCTCGGCCACCTTGGTCGGCTCGTCCTCCAAGCAGGTCCTGGACGCGGACCGCATCGAGGCCGCTCTCTCTCCGGGCGCGCTGCGCTCGACGTTGTTCGCGGTCAGTCCGCTGTACGGGCGCGGGCATCGGCTCGACCGACTCATCCTCTGGG
This sequence comes from uncultured Elusimicrobia bacterium, assembly GCA_964566245.1. Lineage (GTDB taxonomy): Bacteria > Elusimicrobiota > Elusimicrobia > CAZMIB01 > CAZMIB01 > CAZMIB01. The sequence continues at coordinate 317 of CAZMIB010000259.1, forward strand.
GCGCGGGCACCGGCTCGGGGCGCGGCGTCTGCCGGGCCGGCGCCTTCGGCCTGGCGGCGCTCGGTCAGGACTATCACGCGATCCTGCGGCACTATTATCCGGGCGCGGGGTTTGATGGGCTGAAAGCGGCGCAAACCCCTCACCCCAACCCTCTCCCCGCTGTCGCGGGGCGAGGGAGTTCTTCAATAAGCAGCCCTCGCCCGCTTGCGGGAGAGGGTCCCCGAAGGGGGGGTGAGGGGCAAGTGTCCGCCGTCCGTCCTCATGCCCTGCGCCCCGGCGCGCCGGCGATCAAGCGGCCGGTCACGAATCCTCCGACTCCCGGGCCGATCCTCTCGACGCCGTGAAGATCAGGGTCGCCCATCTCATCACGAAGCTGGAGCTCGGGGGAGCGCAGCAAAACACTCTGTACACGGTGGAGCACCTCGACCCCGAGCGCTTCGAGGCCGTGCTGATATGCGGGGCGGGGGGAATCCTGGACGAGGAAGCGCGCGCGCTGGGCCGCCGCTTGCTCGTCGCGCCGCACCTTCGGCGAGAGGTCCGGCCCCTCGATGATCTCCGGGCCCTCTGGGAACTGTATCGGCATCTGAGGCGCGAGCGGCCGGCGATCGTCCATACGCATTCCTCGAAGGCCGGCATTTTGGGCCGCCTGGCGGCCCGGCTGGCCGGCGTTCCCGTGATCCTCCATACCTTCCACGGCTTCGGCTTCACGCCCGGCCAAGCGGCTCCGGTGCGCTGGGCGTACGTCCTCGCCGAACGGCTGTGCGCGACGTTCAGCACGCGCCTTATCTTCGTCTCGCGCTCGAATCTGGAGGAGGCCGCCGCGCGGGGCCTGGGATGGCGCGGGCGCTACGTCCTGATACGCAGCGGGGTGAGACTCTCCGATTTCCCGGCGGCCGTCGCGGACAAGGGCGCCAAGAAGGCCGCGTTGGGGCTGGGAATGCACAAGCCCCTGGTGCTCAGCGTGGGGAACTTCAAGCCGCAGAAGAACCCCGAGGATTTCGTCCGGCTCGCGCGGCGGGTCCTCGACGCGCGCCCGGAGGCGCGTTTCTGCTTCGTGGGCGACGGCCCGCTCCGCACCAAGCTGGAGGCCGGGATCGTGCGCGAGAAGCTGCACGGCAAGCTGGCCCTGCCCGGCTGGCGGCGCGACGCCGCGGAGCTGCTGGCCTGCGCCGACGTCTTCGTGCTGACCTCGCTGTGGGAAGGCCTCCCGCGCGCCCTCGTCGAGGCGATGAAGAGCGGCGTGCCCTGCGTCTGCTACGCGACCGACGGGGTGCGCGACCTGATCGTCGACGGCGAGAACGGCTTTCTCGTCGCTCCGGGGGACTGGAGCGGCGCGGCGGACAAGGTGGCCCGGCTCATCGCCGAGCCCGCGTTGCGCGAGCGGATGGGGAAGGCCGCCGCGGCGGCGATAGGGCCTGAGTTCGATATCGACGGGATGGTGCGGAGGCAGGAAGAGCTTTACGGGAATCTTGTGGGCCCGACGGCGGATTTGTTAAAGTAAGGGCCTTCCGTTCCTTTTTATAGAAGAGGAGGCCGTCCCATGTCACGCTTCGCCAAGCTTTCAGTTCCTACCGATGGAGAAAAAATCGAGTACAAGGCCGGCAAGCTCCAGGTTCCGGACCGCCCGATCATTCCCTTTTTCGAGGGCGACGGCACCGGCCCGGACATCTGGCGCGGCACCCAGCCGGTGCTCGACGCGGCCGTCGCGAAGGCCTACAACGGCAAGCGCACGATCGCCTGGATGCGGACGCACGCCGGGCTCTCGGCTCTCCAGAACTACGACAAGGACACCGTTCTTCCGCAGGACACGCTCGACGCGATCGTCGAGTTCAAGGTCGCGATCAAGGGCCCGCTGACGACCCCGGCGGGCGGCTTCAAGTACGTCTGCCTCGTCTGCGCCGCCGAGCAGAACGAGCTCGGCGGCAAGCGCCCCGAGAAGTGCGTGAAGTGCTCCTCCGAGTGGGTGACCCCGCGCTTCCGCTCGGTCAACGTCGGCCTGCGCCAGAAGCTCGACCTCTACGCCTGCGTGCGGCCGGTTCGCTGGTTCACCGGCGTGCCCTGCCCGGTCAAGCAGCCCGAGAAGTTCGACGTCGTGATCTTCCGCGAGAACACCGAGGACGTCTACGCCGGCATCGAGTTCGAGCACGGCACCCCGGAGCAGAAGAAGGTCTACGAGTTCCTCACGAAGGAGATGGGCAAGAAGTTCCGCGCCGACTCCGGCATCGGCATCAAGCCGATCTCGATCACCGGCACCAAGCGCCTGGTCCGCATGGCGATCCAGTACGCGCTCGACCACAAGCGCCCGTCGGTCACGCTCGTGCACAAGGGGAACATCCAGAAGTTCACCGAGGGCGCGTTCCGCGACTGGGGCTACGAGGT
>CAZMIB010000260.1:0-2674 GCA_964566245.1 uncultured Elusimicrobia bacterium
CCCAGCGTCGAGAACGGCCACAGCGCCGAGGAGAACCAGGTGTCGAGCACGTCGGTGTCGCGGCGCAGCGTCTTGCCCGGCGCGAGAGCCTGCGCTTCGTCTTCCGACATCGCGACGACGATGTTGCCGTCTTCGTCGTACCACGCCGGAATCTGGTGCCCCCACCAGAGCTGGCGCGAGATGCACCAGGGGTGGATGTTGCGCATCCAGTGGTAAAACGTGTTGGTCCACTGTTCCGGGACGAACTTCGTGTAGCCCTGCTCCACCGCGGCGATGGCCTTCTCGGCGAGCGGCTTGACGTTGCAGTACCATTGCTCGGTCATCAGCGGTTCGAGCACGACGGTCTTGGTCTTCTCGTCGTGCGGCACGGCATGGGTGATCGGTTCGACGCGTTCGACCAGTTCGAGCGCTTCGAGATCGGCGAGGATCACCTTGCGTGCGACGTCGCGGTCGAGGCCGCGATAGGCCTCCGGCACGTTCTCGTTGAGCGAGCCGTCCTTGTTCAGGATGTTGATCAGCGGCAGGTTGTGACGCCGGCCTACCTCGAAGTCGTTGAAGTCGTGGCCGGGCGTGATCTTGACCGCGCCGGTGCCCTTCTCGGGATCGGAGTGCTCGTCGGCGACGATCGGGATGGCGCGATGCGCCAGCGGCAGCATCACGTTCCTGCCGATCAGGTCGCGATAGCGCTCGTCATCGGGATGCACCGCGACGGCGGTGTCGCCGAGCATGGTCTCAGGGCGGGTGGTCGCGACGGCGATGAAACGGCCGGGCTGGTTCTCGATCGGGTATTTGAGATACCACAGATGCCCCTTCATCTCGATGTTCTCGACTTCGAGATCGCTGACCGCGGTTTGCAGCTTGGGGTCCCAGTTCACCAGGCGCTTGTCTTTGTAGATCAGGCCTTGGCGGTAGAGCTCGACGAAGACTTTGAGGACGGCGCGGCTGAGGCCCTCGTCCATCGTGAAGCGTTCGCGCGTCCAGTCGGCGGAGGCGCCGAGGCGGCGCAGCTGCTGGATGATGGCGCCGCCTGACTCGTCCTTCCATTTCCAGACCGCTTCGAGGAATTTCTCGCGGCCCATCGCGACGCGCGATTGTTGGCTCTTGGCCAGATCGCGCTCGACGATCATCTGCGTCGCGATGCCGGCGTGATCGGTGCCGACCTGCCACAAGACGTCCTTGCCGCGCATGCGCTCGAAGCGGACGAGGATGTCCTGCAGCGTGTTGTTGAGGGCGTGGCCGATGTGCAGCCGCCCCGTGATGTTGGGCGGCGGGATCATGATGCAGAAGGTCGGCGCGCCGGGACGGCGCCCGGCCTTGAAGGCGCCGGACGCTTCCCATTGGGCGTAGATGCGCCCTTCCACGTCCTTGGGATTGAAGGTCTTGTCGAGCATACCCCGTTCCTAGCAGCCGCGCTCCCTTTGCGGGAGGGCGAAAGTCGGCGGCGCGGGACGGCAGTCCCTCACCCGGAAATGCTTCCGCATTTCCGACCTCTCCCGCAGGCGGGAGAGGTTATCCGTGCTTACCTCTCCCGTTTACGGGAGAGGTCGAAAAACGCAACGCGTTTTTCGGGTGAGGGGAGCGCTATTTGCCGCCGCGCGCCTTTACGACGCGCTCGACTTCGTTGCGTACCGCGCCTTCGAGCAGCGCCGGGAAGTGCTCGTCCATCCATTCGCGGATCAAGGGCTTCACCGCGACCATCAGGTCGGCCTTGTTGGCATCCATCCACTGGTGCAGGACCGGATCGAAGGCACCGGCGACGGCGCGCTCGAACACCGCTTCGACGGAGCTGCCTTCCGGCATGGCGTGCTGGCGGACCGGGGCGGGCGCGGCGGCAGCCGGCGCCGGGGCGACGGCCTGCGGGATGCGGCTGAAGCTGTCGTCCAAGGCCTTGCGGGTCTTGTCGGAGAAGATGTCGTCGTGGTTCGCGGCCGGCGCGGGCTTGGGCTCGTCGACGGTCTCGAAGGCGATGTCGTCCGGCTTGGGCGGCGGCGGGGCGGCGGCGCGCACCGGCTCGGGCTTCGGCGCGGGCGGCGGCGGGGGTTCTTCGACTTCCTGGGTCAGTTCCAGGACATCGGCCTCGTGCACGGGGGCGGGCGCCGGCGCTGCGGCGGCGGGCGCTGCGGGCGCTTCGGTGGAATCTTCCGAGATGATCTTGCGAATGGAGGCAAGGATTTCCTCCATCGTGGGTTCATGCTGCGGGTTTGAGGCCATGGAAAAACACTCCGAGATGCGCGCGGCCGGGGTTGCCCGGGGACCCTAGGACAGTGGGGCCGGGAAGGCAAAAACTTCGTTAACACCCTGATATTTGTCAGTTCCGGATAACCTCTCCCGCTTGCGGGAGAGGTCGAAGGGCGCGGAGCGACGTTCGGGTGAGGGCCCAAGCGGCCAAATCCCCTCACCTAGCAAAATCCAAGCACTTAGCTCCGCAAGTGCTCCGCTAAGTGCAGGATTTTGCGTCCTCTCCCGCACGCGGGAGAGGTAAATCAATCTCCAAACCCGACCCAGGCATTGGCGTCGCTGTCGTAGTGCTCGAGCGGGTCGTAGAGCGTGACCTTGAGGCCTAGGTTCTTGGCCGTCAGGGCGCCCGACGCGGCCAACACGTTGAAGGCGGCGACCTCCGCGTTGCGCTTGGCGCTGACCAGCGCGACCGAGGCGTTCAGGAGTTCCTGCTCGG
>CAZMIB010000261.1:0-2673 GCA_964566245.1 uncultured Elusimicrobia bacterium
ACGGCCGCGGTCAGGACGTCGGACGGGGCGCTGGAGAAGATCTTGAGGCCGAGGCCGGTGAGCGAGGAGCGGACATGCTCGCCGAGCGCGTGCGCGCGCTTCCAGACGTTCTCGATGCCCTCCGCGCGGATCAGCTTGAGGGCCGCGCGCTGCGCGACCACCAGCGAGACCGCCGGGGTGTACGGCGTCTCGCCGGAGGGCAGGGACTTGCGGTAGGTCCGGAAGTCCCAGTAGAAGCGCGGCAGGCGCGCCGCGTCGGAGGCCTTCAGCGCGCGGTCGTTCAGCGCGACGAAGGCGAGGCCCGGCGCGTTCATCAGCCCCTTCTGCGAGGCGGAGACGACGGCGTCGAGGCCCCAGGCGTCCATCTCGAGGACCTGTCCGCCGAGCCCGGAGATCGCGTCGACCACGACCAAGGCGTCCGAGTGAGCGTGGACGGCCGCGGCGATCGCCTTCAGGTCCGTGATCGTCGCGGTCGAGGTGTCGTTGTGCGACAGGAACACCGCCTTGAGATTCTTGCCGGCGCGCTTGAGCTCGGCCTCGAAAGCCGCGGGGTCGACGGTCCGGCCCCACTCCGCCTCGAGCAGGCGCGGCTTGAGCCCGTAGGCCTCCAGGATCTTGGCCCAGCGGTTGCCGAAGACGCCGATCGAGGCGACCAGCGTCTCGTCGCCGGGGGAAAGCAGGTTCGCGACCGCGGCTTCCATGCCGCCGGTCCCGGAGGTCGTCTGCATGAGCACGGTCCCGCGCGTGCGGTACACGTACTTGAGATCCTCGATCACCTCGGAGAAGAGCGCGGCGAACTCCTTCGTCCGATGGTGGAGGACCGGCTCCGAGAGGGCCTTCAGCACCTCGGCCGGAAGAGGCGTAGGCCCGGGCGTCAGCAGGATATAGGGTTTCATAGGGTTCGGGACCTCGCGACGCTCAGGCTTGCCCCGGGGAAGCCGGCATCCAGCCGCCGCCCTGGGACGAAAGGGGGCGCGCCGACGAGCGGGCGCGCTTCTGCCGCGGCCTCTCGAGCGCCAACTCGAGCACCGCGCCCATGTCGCGGACCGGGACGAGCTTCAAGTCGGCCTGGATGTCCTTCGGGATGTCCTCCAGGTCCTTCTGGTTGCCCTCCGGGAACAGCACCAGCTTCATGCCCTCGCGGTGCGCGGCGATGACCTTCTCCTTCAAGCCGCCGATCGGCAGCACGCGACCGTGCAAGGTGATCTCGCCGGTCATCGCGACGTCCTTGCGCACCGGCAGGCCGAACACCTGGCTCGCGATCGCCGCGGCGATCGCGATGCCCGCGGAGGGGCCGTCCTTCGGCACCGCGCCCTCGGGCACGTGCACGTGGAAGTCGTGCTTGCGGAAATCCTTGGGCTTCGCGCCGGCGGGGAACGTCCGCGCGATCGACTTCACGTAGGACAGCGCCGCCTGAGCGGACTCCTGCATCACCGAGCCGAGCTTGCCGGTCAAAAGCGCGGAGCCCTTGCCGGGCAAGGTCAGAACCTCGATCGCGAGCGTCTCGCCGCCATGCTCGGTCCAAGCCAGGCCGGTCGCGACGCCGACCGCGTTCGCGGCCGCGGCCTCGCGGTGGAACTTCGGGATGCCGAGGTAGCGCGGGAGGTTCTCGTCGGTGACGGAGACCGTCTCCTTGCCGGACTGCACGACCTCCTTCGCCGCCTTGCGCGCGAGGCTCGCGAGCTCGCGCTCCAGGTTCCGGACGCCGGACTCGCGCGTGTAGTCGCGGATCACGCGGTCCAGGCCCTTGTCGGTCACCGCGAGCGCGTTCGGCTTCAGCCCGTGGTCCTTGACCTGCTTCGGGATCAGGAAGCCCTTCGCGATCGAGACCTTCTCGCGGTGCGTGTAGCCCGGGAAGCGCAGCGTCTCGAGGCGGTCCTGCAGGGAGACCGGGATGCCGTCCAAGGTGTTCGCGGTCGTGATGAACATGACCTGCGAGAGGTCGAACTCCACGTCGAGGTAATGGTCGACGAAGGAGTGGTTCTGCTCCGGATCGAGGACCTCGAGCAAGGCCGCCGCGGGGTCGCCGCGCCAGTCCATGCCCATCTTGTCGATCTCATCCAGCAGGAAAACGGGGTTGCGCGACTTCACCTTGCGCAGCGACTGGATCAGGCGCCCGGGCAAGGAGCCGATGTAGGTGCGCCGGTGGCCGCGTATCTCGGCCTCGTCGCGCACGCCGCCGAGCGAGATGCGCGTGAACTCGCGCCCCATCGAGCGGGCGATCGAGCGCGCGAGCGAGGTCTTGCCCACGCCGGGGGGGCCGACGAAGCACAGGATCGGGCCCTTGAGGCTTTTGGTCAGCTTGCAGACCGCGAGGTACTCGAGCACGCGCTCCTTCGGCTTCTCGAGGCCGAAGTGGTCCTCGTTCAGGATCTTCTGCGCGCGGTCGAGGTCGAGCACGTCCTTGGTGCGCGCCGACCACGGCAGGTTGATCAGCCAGTCGAGGTAGGTCCGGCTGACGGTCGCCTCGGGGGAGAACGGCATCATCTTCTCGAGGCGGGCCAGCTCCTTCAGCGCGGCCTGCTCGGCCGCTTTCGACATCTTGGCCTCGACGATTTTCGTCTTGAGCTCGTCGAGCTCCTTCGCGAAGTCGTCCTTCTGGCGGAGCTCCTTCTGGATCGCCTTCATCTGCTCCGTCAGGTAATACTCCTTCTGCGTCTTCTCGATCTGGCC
>CAZMIB010000262.1:0-1092 GCA_964566245.1 uncultured Elusimicrobia bacterium
ATATAACGCAGGTTGCCGGCTCGTCCATTCTATCTGAGGCCGCGTAACGCGCGCTGCCCGCCTTCGGCGGTCTCCCCTTCCGGGCGAGGCTCGCTTCAGCCCCCGCCGGCCCGCCCGCGGGGTTCTCCGGCCCTCGGACCATTCACAGGCAGCCAGACTCGCGATGCAGCTCTTTAAATAGACGGCGCCGCCGAAGGGCGCGACGCCGATGCACCGGAGGTTCAGTCCGATGGATCGGATGATGAGTGTGCTGGGTGGGAAGCGCTGGATTGTGGCGCGCTTGGAGAGTGCTAGATTTCCCAAGACTGTGCGATCATCGCCTCCAGAGAGTCCTTGCCAGCAGAAGCCTCCACGCTTATCAAAATCGCCTCATCGATTCGAGTCAAAGGGATCGTCCCAGGATGGCCGCACTCGATATACGGTACGATCATCTCTTTCCAAGCATGGGTTCGCTCCCATTCTGTCCAATCGATTAGGGCAGAGTTCAGTTCTGGGGAAATTAGCAGGACCACGCCTGGCCTGTCAGGTCGGATGATTTCGAACGGGAAACAAAGGGACTCGTCGATTTGCTCATTGGTCGCCGTCCGAAAGTCGAACAGTGAGACACATCCACGATTCCGAAAGAAGGAATTCGCGGATGAGCCGAAACCCGGCTCCAACTGATTCTCGCTATTAGGAGCGATGCCCCCGGCCCGCTGGATGCGCTCCCAGGCTCGCTGGGTAGTAACGTGAAATACTCGGCCTTTCAACGCCGGCCGCAAAAGCTCGAAGCCGCGCTCGATGGAATCGACAGCAATATCGCGTTGCCTCACCTGCTCAAGCCCTGTATCCAATCATTGTTAGAGAAGACCGCTCCGTCTGCGTCGTTATCGAACCGCCGCAAACATTGTCGAGGATGAGATTCCCAATTTGCATGATAATGAAACCGAGCGGCATGGAGCAATTCTATAAAACCCGTGGCTAGCCAGGGTCCTTCAAATCAGGAGAGTTGGTATCAATAACGCGCTTGGCCGTCCAAAAAACTTCAAGACGAAGGGAAGCTGGGAACCGCATGCCTTGGAGAAATGATCTGGCGCATCTGTATCCCCGCGG
>CAZMIB010000262.1:1167-2671 GCA_964566245.1 uncultured Elusimicrobia bacterium
ATCGGTAGGACGCCCGGGGGGGGGGCGGGGTCCCATTTTTTAGTTTGCGTTTTTCTGGGGACCCCCGGGGCGGAACAGAGCCACCAGCCTGAGGCGGAGGGGGCCCCAGGGGGCCGGCGCCAGAGGACCCGGCGGGGGGAACCCCCCGCCGGTTCGCCCACCGCCCGCGCAGGGTTCGCTATCCGCAATTCTGCGAGTGGCAAATCCGCTATAATGCGGCCCGTGACGAGAGCGATCTGCCTGTCCGGCTTGGCTTTGGCCGCAGGGCTCGCGGGGTGCCTGCGCGAGGTCCGGCCCGAGACGCGCCTCACGCTGACCGTCGCGCGCGGCTCCGCGGTCGTCACGCGTGAGGTGTCGCTCGCGGAGCTGGAGGCCTACGGGGTGGAGCCGGTCGCGACGAGCCGTCCGTTCGGCGCCGCGAAGGTGCAGGGCGTCATGATCCAGCGCCTCCTGGACTCCGAGGGCGTGCCGCCCGAGGCCAACTACGTCGTCTTCCACTGCGCCGACGGCTACGCGGCCTACGTCCCGGCCGGCTTCTTCAAGCGCTATCCGGCCGCGCTCGCGACGCGCGTCGACGGCCGGCCCCCGGAGCGCTTCCCGCGCGCCGGCGGCAAGCCGGTCGGGCTGTTCCTGGCGCTGCCGAACGCGGCCTATCCCGAGCTGGATTCGCCGCGCCTCGACGAGTACTGGGCGACCGAGATCATCGGCGTGGAGACGGCGCGGCTTTACAACCGCGTCGCGCCCGCCGCCGCGGCCCTGCGCCCCGGGCAGGAGCTTTTCGTCCAGCAGTGCATCCACTGCCACAGCGTGAACGGGGCGGGGGGACTTAAAGGCCCCGAGCTGGCCGGGGTTTCCAAGCGCCGCGGCCGGGACGCCTTCGTCGCGTACGCGAGGAATCCATCGTCGCAAAACACGGAGACCGACATGCCCGCCTTTTCGCCGACCCTCAGCGACGCCGAGCTCGGCTCGATCTACGACTATCTGGCCGCGCTCCCTCGATGAACGGCCGCGAGCGCAAGAACCTCGAGCAGATACTCCGGTCTCCCGCCTACGCCCCGGCGTTCGAGGACCTCGCCTTCCTGAACCGGCGCGAGCTCCGTCCGGTGCGCCTGCAGCTCGAGCTGCTGAAGCCCGAGATGCTGCTCGAGGAAAACCATATCAACGCGACGATCGTCGTCTTCGGCGGCACGCGCATCATCCCCGAGGCGGTCGCGCGCCGGCGGCTCGACGAGCTCAAGGCCCTCGCGCGCCGGCGGCCGGCGGAGCCGGGGCTGAAGAAGCGACTCGCGGTCGCCAAGCGCGTCCTCGCCAAGTCTCGCTTCTACGAGGAGGCGGAGCGCTTCGGCCGCATCGTGGCCGAGCGGGCCGGAGGGGCGCGCACCTTCGTGATCGCGACCGGAGGCGGGCCGGGCATCATGGAGGCCGCGAACCGCGGCTCCTTCGAGGCCCGGGCGCCGAGCCCGGGCTTCAACATCGCGCCGCCGATGGCGCAGGCTCCGAACCC
>CAZMIB010000263.1:0-2613 GCA_964566245.1 uncultured Elusimicrobia bacterium
TCCTTCGCGGTAAGGGCCGGCGCGCGGGCCCCGGCCGCCGGGCCTTCGCGCAGGCACCGAGCTCCGAGCGGTGCCGAGCGAGAGCGCTGCGCCTCGGGCGCAGATAGCGTGCCCGCCGGCTGGAGTCCGGGCCACGGCCCGCCGCGGAGGGACCGCATGAACCCCTCACCCCCACCCTCTCCCCACGGGAGAGGGTACTTAAGAGTGGAAGGCTTTATCCGGCCGTCTGTTTTTCTACGGGGATTTTGTTGATCGCGTCGATGAGCTGGCGGAGGCGGCCGTAGTGGCGGCGGTCGAAGGCCATCACGAGGCGCGGCAAGGAGGCCAGCTCCGGTTCGCCGATCTCCTCGGGCAAGGCGCCGCGCTGCTCGATCGCCCCGTCGATCACGTCCTTGAAGGCGCGGCCCAGCGGGACCAGGCTCGCCTCCGGCAGGGGGGCCTTCAGGCGGATCACCAAGGTCGAGCCGACGTAGCGCATCGAGTGGTAGTTCTTGTAGAAGCCCAGGATCTCGTTCAGCGCCTCGTCGACCGAGTCCGTCACGAGAAACAGGCTCATGTCCTCGTCGGACACGCGGCCCGGCGTGATCATGTGCTTCTTCAGGTAGCGCATCCAGTCGCGCCAGTAGGTCCCGCCCTCGGCGTCGACGAACACCATCGGGATCAGCGCGGCCTTCCCGGTCTGGATCAAGGTCAGCAGCTCGAAGGCCTCGTCGTGCGTGCCGAAGCCGCCCGGGAAAAAGGCCGCCGCGTCGGCCTCCTTCGCGAGCAGCAGCTTGCGCGTGAAGAAGTAGCGGCACTGGATGTGCTTCGGGTCGCCGGCGACGAACTCGTTCGGCGCCTGCTCGAACGGCAGGCGGATGTTGATGCCGAAGCTGAAGTCCCGCCCCGCGCCCTCGTTGCCGGCGCGCATGATCCCGGGCCCGGCGCCGGTGATCACCATGATCCCGTTCTCGCGCAGGCGGCGCGCGAAGGTCCGGGCCTGCCGGTACTCGGGGTGGCTCGGGCGCGTGCGCGCGGAGCCGAACATCGTCACCTTGCGCCGGCCCCGGTACGCGCTGAACACCTTGAACGCGTAGCGCAGCTCGCGCATCGACTGGTTCAGCAGCTTCAGGTCGCCGCGGCCGATCGGCGAGCGTATCGACTTCAGCGCGGTCACGATCATCTCGCGCGCGAGGTCGCGGTTCTCGGGCAGGGCCTGCGAGCCCAAGGTGTCGTCGATCAGGCGGTCGATCAGCCCGAGGACGACGGGATCGAAAAGATTCTGGGCCCCGCTCACGGCAGCCGCTCCAGCTTCAGCGCGAGGGTCTCGAGGTTCTCGACGTCCTCGCGGTTGTAGCGCAGCAAAAGCGAGAGCGCCTCGCGGTCGCCGGCCCGCGCGTACCTGTCCCACAGGCGCATCGCCTGAAGCCCGTCGACGCCCTCGGTCTCTCTCGCGATCCCGAGCGTGCGCTCCACGTTCTTCAAGCCTCCCTTCAAGCCTTTCTTCCAGCAGCCGTGCATCAGGTCCACGTGCGTTAAATTTTTGAGGTCCAGCCCGATCCGTCGCCGCAGCACCGGCAGGTCGAAGCGCGAGCCGTTGTAGGTGAACAGCGCGCGCGCCCCTTCCAGGCGCTCCAGCACGTCGGAGGGGGAGATGGCGGGGCCGACGCCCTGCCAGGTGTCGAGCCCCGGGCGGTAGACGCCGACGATCGTGACGTCCCCCGACCAGGAGGTCTCGATGTCGAGGTAGGCGGCCTCGGGCGACGAGTAGTTCACCGCAGCTCGGCCTTCAGCGCGCTCAGTATGAACTCCACCGCGGTCGCCGCGAGCATCAAGCCCATCAGGCGGTTCGTGATGTTCATCGCGATCGGGTTCACGCGCCGGGCCCCGGTCACCGCCAGCTTGAACACCTGGTAGCTCACCGCGGCGACGCCGATGATCGCGGCGTACAGGATGACGTGATGGCCCAGGCTGCGCGCCTTCGACTGCAGCACGATCGCGGTCGTGATCGCGCCCGGGCCCGAGAGCATCGGGATCGCGAGCGGGGTGACCGAGATGTCGGCCTTCGTCGCGCCGGCCTGGGTCTCCTCGATCGTCTCCTGGATCGGCGAGCGCTTCGCGCGCAGGCCGTCCAGCGAGACCAGCAGCAGGATCAGCCCGCCCGCGATCTGGAAGGACGGCAGGGTGATGCCGAACACCTTGAAGATCGTCTGCCCCAGCGCCGCGAACGCGACCAGGATCGTCCCGGCCGTGACGCAGGCGGTCCGGGCCATGCGCAGCTTCTCGGCCGCGGTGTCGTGGGACGTCATCGCGAGGAAGGCCGGGACGGCGGCCACCGGGTTCACGATCGCGAACAAGGAGCCGCACGCGAGCAGCGTATACTCGACCAAGGTCATGGGAGCGCCCATTTTACCGTTTTCGCGCCGACGCGTCCATTTTCTATGATGACGAGGATGCTCCGCTCCGCCGCGTTCGCCCTCGCTCTCGGCCTGTCCGGGTGCGCCTTCCTCGCGGGCGGCGGACCGGCGGACGAGGACGCGCGCGTGGCGGGCGACTGGATCGAGTTCTCCGGCGTCGGCCGCCCCGACCGCGCGCTGACGAACGAGACCCAGCGCCGCGCGCTCAGCCGCGAGG
>CAZMIB010000264.1:0-2551 GCA_964566245.1 uncultured Elusimicrobia bacterium
TCCAGGAGCGCGGCGTTCCGGCGCTCGAGCTGATGGAGAACGCGGGCCGCGGAGTCGCCGAGATCGTGCTCGGGCGTCTCGCCGAAGCGGGACGTCCGCGCGGCAGGATCGCTGCCGTTTGCGGACGAGGGAACAACGGCGGCGACGGCCTCGTCGCGGCGCGGCGTCTCGCCGCGCGCGGCGTCGAGGCCGAGGCGTGGCTGTTGTCCGGCCGGCGGGAGCCGGGGCCGGAGGTCCGCGCGAACCTCGAGCGGGCGCTCGCGGCGGGCGTGGCGGTCCGCCTCGTCCCCGAGGGAGAAGGACCGCCGGCCGGCGCGCTGAGCGCCTGCGATCTGCTGATCGACGCCTTGCTCGGCACAGGCTCGCGCGGCGCCCCGGCGGGCTCGGTGAAGCTCTCGATCGAGGCGCTGGTCGCGGCGGGGCGCCCCGTGCTCGCGGTGGATCTGCCGTCGGGCCTCGACCCCGACACCGGGGAGGCGCGCGGGGCCTGCGTGCGTGCCGAGGTCACCGCGGCCTTGGGCCTGCCGAAGCGTGGGTTGCTTGAGCCGCGGGCGAAAGATTTCGTCGGCGAGTTGATCGTGCTGGATATCGGATTTCCGAGGGAGCTGACCCAATGACACGAGACCTGCTGCTGATCGCGGCGTGCGCGCTGGCTTTCGTTCCGCGAGCGAGGGGCGCGGACGAGCCGCCTCCGCCGGCCGAGGAGCCGGTCGCACCGGCGCCGCAGCAGGAAGGCCTGCGGCCGTCGACGCAGCAGCCGCCCCAGCGGCAGAGCTTGACGGACAAGGCCGAGAACAAGCTGAAGGAGAAGCTCAGGGACCAGCCCAAGGACAAGATTAAGGACAAGGTGAAGGAAAAGCTCCAGGAGGAGTACAAGGATTACGCCGAACGAAAAGCTAAGGAAGAGGCGGAGCGGAAGGCCAAGGAGCAGGCCGAGCGGAAAGTCGAGGAGCAGGTCGAGGACAAGGCGAAGTCCGAGGTCGAGGATAAAGCGAAGGAAAAGATCGAGGAAAAGGCGCAGGATCAAGTCGAGCAGAAGGCCAAGGACGAGGCGGAGTCCAAGGTCAAGGAGCAGGCGGAGGATAAGGCGAAGCAGCAAGTCGAGGAAAAAGCCAAGGAGAACGTCGAGGATAAGGCGAAGGAGCAGGTCGAGCGGAAAGCCGAGGACCAGGCGAAAGAAAAGGCCAAGGACGAGATTCAGGAGAAGGCCAAGGATCAGGCCGAGCAGAAGACGAAGGAGCAGGTGGAGCAAAAGGCCGAGGATCAGGCGAAGGACAAAGCCAAGGACCAGGCCGAGAGCAAGGCCGAGGATCAAGCCAAGGAGAAGGCGAAAGACGAGGTGAGGGAAAAGACCGAGGAGCGGGCGAAGGACCAGACCAAGGACAAGCTCGAGGAGAAGGCCAAGGACGAGGCGAAGGAAGCCGCGAAGGAAAAGCCCGCGCCGCGCTCAACGGCGGCGTCGACTCATGGACCGTCGCTTCCGTCGCTGCCGTCCATCCCGGCCCTTCCGCTTCCGCCGCCCCCGCCCCAGGCCGCGGCCGCGGTCATCGGCGCCGGAGCCGCCGCGGGCGCCGCGGCGGGAGCGGTCGGCGCGGCCGGAGGATTGATCAAGGCCCTCATTCCCGGCAAGCGCGAGAAGGAGCCGGAGAAGCTCGAGCCGGCGCCCGCGCCGAAGCCCCGGGCCAAGCCCGCGAGCGAGGCGAGAAAAGCCGCGCCGATCCCTGCCGCCGTCGCCGTGTCCACCGCCGCCGTAAAAGCCGCGCCCGTCGCGGCGCCGGCTCGCTCGACCGCCGCGGTCTCCGTCGCGATAAGCGTTTCCTCCGCGCCGGCCGTCGTCGAGGGCGTCCCGCCCGCGGCGCCCTCCAAGCCGCTCGCGCCGACGGCCGAGCCGGCGTCCTACGACCAGCTCCTGCGGCGGCAGGTCAAGGAACGCGACGTTTTCCTTCAGCGGCAGGCCGACGCGCGGGAGGCCTTCGAGGCCAAGCTGGACGCGATGCCCGCGACCAACTACGCGGAGAAAGATGCGCGGCGCGATACGTTCATCAAGCAGCAGGACGACGAGGAGGAGGCGTTCCGCGGGAAGCAGGCCGAGGAGCGCGAGGCGTTCAGGAAGAGGCGCGGCAGGAAAGATTAAGAGGCCCGGCTATCTTTTCCGCTGAAGCTTCGAGGCGAGCGTCGCCAGGTGCTCGCGGATCTTGGGGTTGCGCGTCTCCAGCAGGGGCAGCACGCGGCGTCTCAGCCAGTTGCGCGTGAAGCGCTCGGAGCGGTTCGTCTTGTCGGTCCGCCATGTCGCGCCGTGGGCGCGCAGGTAGGCCTCGATCTCGCCGCGCCGCAGGCCCAGCAACGGACGGACAAGCCGGACCCGGCTTCCTTTATATAGGGGACGCGACTCCGGCATCGCGGCCAGACCCTTCGGGTCGGTTCCTCTCAGCAGATGGAGCAGAACCGTCTCGGCTTGATCGTCCATCTGATGGCCGACCGCGACCGCCGTCGCGCCGCGCCGTTTCGCGAGCGCGGCCAAGGCTTGATAGCGGGCGCGCCGGGCGCCGTG
>CAZMIB010000265.1:0-2541 GCA_964566245.1 uncultured Elusimicrobia bacterium
AGCGGAGGGCCGGGAGGCGGGCCGGGCGGACGCGGTCCGCGGTCCTAGCGGCTCCTCATATGGAGAAGACGCGCGGCGTCCGGCCCAAGCCGGCCGGCGCCGAGCGCGAGCGAAGCGGCGGCCCGCACGCGGCGCCGCTCGTCGCTTTCCTGTACGCCTCGATCTGCCTCATCTGGGGCTCGACCTGGCTCGCGGTCAAGATCGGGCTTCGCGGCATGCCGCCGTTCCTGGGCGCGGGGCTGCGCTTCTTGTTGGCGACCGCGATCTTGGGGGCGGTCCTCGCCTCGCGCCGCGCGCGGATCAGGCTCGACCGCGACGACGTCGTCTGCATTCTCTCTCTGGGGCTGTTGGTCTTCTTCGTCGATTACGCCTGCATCTATTGGGCGGAGCAGTACATCACCAGCGGCTTGACGGCCCTCCTGTTCTCGACGATGCCGCTGATGACCGCCTTGTTGAGCCGCTTCTGGACCCGTACGGAGACTCTGGGGCCCCGCAAGGCCGCCGGCATCGTGATCGCGATCGCCGGGACCGCCGTCCTGTTCCGGCCCGGAGAGGCGGTGGGCGCGCGACAGGCGGTCGGGATGCTGTTGACCTTGATCGCCAGCCTCGCCGCGGCCGCGAACCTCGTCATGATGAAGCGCCACGGAAGGCGCGGCGACGCCGAGGTTCACAACGCCCTGGGCATGGGGCTAGGGGCGGCGTGCCTGCTGACGCTCAGCGCGCTGACAGAGTCGTGGTCCGCGGTCGCCTGGAGCCGCGCGAGCGCGCTGTCGATTCTCTATCTGGCGGTCTTCGGCTCGGTGCTCGCGTTCTCGGCGTACCATCATTTGATCAAGGCGCTGGACGCGACGGTCGTCAGCCTCAGCACCTTGATCATACCGATCGTCGCCGTCGCGCTGGGGGCCGCGTTCCTCGGCGAAAGCGTCACCCCGTCGACCTTGGTCGGGATCGCGACCATCCTGGGCGGCGTCGCGTTCTCGCTGGGGCCGATCAAGAAGAAGGCGGCGGTGGCGCCGCCGACAGCCTAACTCCTACTGCCGGCGGTAGTCGGCTTCCTCGTGGGGGTCGAAGTGGGCCTTCGGGTTGGCCAGCATGACGCGCGCGCGGGCGCGAACCGAGGCGTGGGAGCGTTCGAAGGCGCGCGTCTCGCCGGGGAGCAGCAAGCGATGCAGCTCGTCGAAGCCCGCCGCGCCGCGGCACTCGACGGAGAGCCAGAGGCGCTTGAGGGAGTCCTCCTCGACGCTGTATTGCCCGGCGGGGTCGCTGAAGCGCGTGAGCAGCGGCATGCGGCTATTTTAGCAGATCGGCCCGTCATGCCGCCGTCGAAAAGCCTTCACCTCGCCGCCTCGGCGCCGGCGGTATGCTGGAGTCGGAGGCCTATCATGGACAAAAAACTGGAGGGCTTGAGAGTCGCGGTGCTGGCGACGGACGGCGTCGAGCGGCGGGAATGGGTCGAGCCGAGGAAGGCCCTGGAGGAGGCGGGAGCCGTGGCGAAGCTGGTTTCCCCGGCCAAGGGCCTGGTGCAGGCTTACAATCACTTCGAGAAGGGCGACCAGTTCATGGTGGACGTCCCGCTGGCCGAGGCGGACGCCGGACGTTTCGACGCGCTGCCGCCGGCCGGCGCGCGGGCGTAACGTTCGGGCGGGAAGCGGCACTCATGAATGGAGGAACGAAACGACATGAACTTTAGGACGATGAAGGCTTGGCTGACGGGACTGGCGCTGGCGGCCTTCGCCCCCGCGGGAGCGAGGGCCGCGGCGACGGAGAAGGCGATCTTCGCCGGCGGCTGCTTCTGGTGCATGACCCCGCCGTTCGAGAAGCTGGACGGCGTGACGCAGGTGCTGTCCGGCTACATCGACGGCAAGGGCGCCGACCCGACCTACCACGACTACGCGGAGCGCGGCTTCGTCGAGGCGGTCGAGGTGACCTACGACCCGGCCAAGATATCGTACGCGAAGCTGCTCGACGTCTTCTGGCGCCAGATCAACCCGACCGACCCCGGCGGCCAATTCGTCGACCGCGGCCCCGAGTACCGTTCGGTGATCTATTACCTGAACGACGCCCAACGCGCGCAGGCGGAAAAATCCAAAGCCGACCTGGCGGCCACGAAGCGTTTCGACGCTCCGATCGTCACCGAAATACGCCCGGCCGTGCCGTTCTGGAAGGCCGAGGAGTACCACCAGGACTACTGGAAGAAGAACCCGATCCGCTACCACTACTACCGCCACGCCTCGGGCCGCGATCAGTTCATTCAGGCGCACTGGGGGAAGTGACGCGCGCCGGGGTTTGATCGGCCGTCGGTCGAATGCTAGGCTGGGTCCAGGAGGGGACCGATGGCCGAGCTGCGTATCGCGTTCGAGGTGGGGTTTTCGAGGCGGACGGCCCGCTGGGCCTTGGCGGCGCTGATGCTCGGGGCGGCCGTCTCCGAGCTGGACTCGGAGAGCCTGACCCTGACGAGCTACTACCCCTCTCCGCTCGGCATCTATACCGATCTGACGACGACGGGCCAGACGTTCCTGGCCCGCGACGGCGGCCAGGTCG
>CAZMIB010000266.1:0-2541 GCA_964566245.1 uncultured Elusimicrobia bacterium
CCGAGGCCGGGGCCTCCGGGGCCGGGGGCGCGGCCGGAAGGGGCTCGACGCTCGCAAGCTTCGGCGAAACCGCCGGGGGACGCGCCGCGGCCTCGGGCTCGACCAGCGCCCTGGAGAGCACCGCGGCCGCCAGGCGCTCCGACGGCTCGCCGTTTCTTAAAGGAGCGAGCCGCTCCTCGGCCATGGCCGGCGAAAGGCTGGCCGGGCCGGCGGCCGCGAGCGCCTCCGCGTGCAGCGCCAGGGGCGCGATCAGCGGATGATTCGGCTCGGCCAGCGAGCCGATCAGCAGCGGGTGGATCTCGACCGGCGGCGCGGCTTGGTCCGCGGCTCGGGCGACGGCCGCAAGAAGCAACGCCAGGGCGCCGGCGGAGAGTCTCATGGGGATAGGGTGGAGGGCGGGCGCGCGGCCCTCCAGGGCCGTCCGGCCCACCCCCGACGGGGCCGGAGGACCCGGGTCAATAGGCGGCCCCGTTTCTCAGTGGGGGCCGATCCCGAACGGCAGCTCCTGAAAACGCGCCGGGGACGGGGGCGGCCGGCGCTCCGGCGGCCGCGGCTTGGCCGGCCCCGCCAATTCGGCGGGGTCGAGGCCGAAGCGCCTCGCGATATCCCCCCATCCCAGGCCCGCGTCTCGCAGCGCGCCGATCTCCGCCGGGAGGCGCCCCGCCCGGCGCGCGACGATCAGCGCATGCTCCAACTCGGCCCAGCTCATCCCGTCGTCGCGCAGCAGCCAAAGCTGCTTCTCCTCGACGCGGTACTCGGAGGCCAGTCGGCCGACGTGCAACGCGTCGGCCGAGGGCGTGCGGTCGGCCGTCACGACCTCCTTCAACAGCGAGGTCGACAGCGCGCGCACCTCCGCGAGCTTGAGCCCGTGGTAAACCGCGATCTCCCCCCAGCCCATCCCCGTCTCGCGCAGCGCCTGAACCGACGACAGCGGCGTCCGCGCGAGCGCGGAGACGGCGAGCGCGTGCCCGATCTCGCCCCAGCCCAAGCCCTCGTCCCTGAGCGCCCGGATGTCCTTGCCGGTCGGGGCGGGGTTGGGCTCCTGCTTCTCCACCTCGAGCCTCACGTCCTGCGCCGCGCAGGGCCGTCCGACTGAACCCAGCACGACAATCACGCCCACCCATGGAAGATTCATCGCGTCCTCCATGCTCCATGAAAACGGACGGGAGGCGGCGTCTTGGCCGCCTCCCCGCTCGGCCCTCGCGGGCCCAGCTATTTGCGCCTCGCGGGGCGGAAGGGCTCCTTGAGCACGATCTTGACTCCCGAGATCGTGCCGGTCAGCGCCTTCCGCACCTTCTCCCCGGCCGCCGATCCGAGGTCTTCGGCGGCGTCGAACGCGCCCTGGCCCGCCTCCGAGGCCGCCCGGGTCGCGTCGATCCCAAGCTCCTTCGCGGCCATGATCGCGCCCTCCACGAGCCCCACGGCGGCGGCGCCGATATCCCCGCCCATCGTGTAGGTGTGGTGCACGGCCGAACGCGCGGTACGCCCGATCGCGTCGAAGGCCTCCATCCCCGCGTCGCGGCCCGCGCGCAGCGCGCCGACGACCAGCGCCCGGCATACGGTCCCCACTTCCTGGCCGACCTCCACCGCGCCGTGCAGCGCCCCGCGGACGATCTCCGACAGCGAGTCGAAGGCCGCCGTTCCTACGTAGCCGGCGTCCTTGAACGCCGCGCCGCCCAGCTTGGCCAGCGCGTCCACCATCGCCGTCGTCACGTCGCCGGCGCCCTTGATCGCGCCGATCGTCCCGTTCTTGGCTTTCCAGAAGACTCCCCGCTTGTCGTCACGGTAGTCCATGGTCGCCTCCCCCGGATCTCTCCGATGGAAATAGCCTGCGCGTGGGGGCCTAGGAAAGGCTGAAGGAAGGCTGAAGGGGCCCTAAAATCTCAGGACGCGACGTCAGGCGTTATCGAGGCGGTAGCCGTGGCCCGGGACGCTGACCAGGCGCTTGGCCAACGCGGGGCCCAGCTTCTTCCTTAATGAGGAAAGGTGGACCTGGACGGTCGCGGGGTCGTTGTAGTCCGCGGGATCGTGGCCCCAGACCGTCTCCAGCAGGTAGGGGATGCTCAGGACCCGGCCGCGCTTCCTTAAAAAAGTGGTCAGGAGGTCGAACTCCTTCCTGGTCAGGGCCACGCGCCCGCCCTTCAAGGTGACGATGCGCGCCTGGACGTCCAGGGAGAGGCCCTCGACCTTGAGCAGGTCCTCGAGCTCCTGGGGGGCCTCGTAGCGCCTCAGGACGGCGTTCAACTTGGCCACCATGAGCTTGGGGGAGAAGGGCTTGAGGAGATAGTCGTCGGCGCCCTGCTCCATGCCCTCGACCTGGTCCTCCTCGCCGCGGCGCACCCCGGACATCATGAGCACCGGGATGCCAGCGGTGCGGCGGTCTTTCTTGAGCTTGGCGCAAAGGGCCACGCCGTCGCCGCCGGGCATCTCCACGTCGGTCAGTATCGCGTCCGGGCGGGAATGCGCGGCGGCGTCCAAGGCCTCGGAGGCGGACTGGGCGAGGACCACGGAGAAGCCGTTGTGCTCCAGGATGCCCTTGTA
>CAZMIB010000267.1:0-2515 GCA_964566245.1 uncultured Elusimicrobia bacterium
ACGGACCCCGCGGTCGCGAAGAACGAATACGGCGTCGTGACGCCTTCATCGCCGCTCAGATCGGTCGAGCGGTCCACCTCGGCGTCGCGGTACGTCAATTTCTCCACGGGGCTTCCCGAGGCCCCGGGCACGAGCAGGGGCTGGGCGTTGAGCAACGACGCGGGAAGCGCCGAACTCAGCAAAACGGCCAAGACCTTCCTCAGCAAGGTGCCCTCCATGAACGCGAATTGGACTCCCTTCATCGCGCGCATTCTACCCGCAAGACCCAGGAGTGTCTAGGCTTAAAGGCCTATCATTAAGCGGACAAAGGACCCATGCACGAAATAGGCCTAAAGGCCTATATGCCCGCGCAGGCAGAGAGGGTGCTCGACGAAAAACGGCGGCCTACCGCGCGCAGGCGGCTTCGACCGCGTCGATTTCCTTGGGGACGTCGGTGAGATTGAGAGGCGGGCCGTGGGGCTGGATCACGATATCGTCCTCGATGCGCACGCCGCCCAGATCCAGAAAGCTCTCCGCGCGCTTGAAGTCGACGGCGTCGCGGTGCTTGTGGCGCAGACGACGGTCGCGCAGCAGGGCCTCGATGAAGTACAGCCCCGGCTCGGCGGTGATCACGAAGCCGGCCTCCAGACGCGCGACGAAGCGGACCGGAACCTTGGTCGGGTTCGGCAAGACGCGCCGCTTGCCGCCGGCGCAGTCGTGGACGTCGAGGCCGAGCATGTGCCCGATGCCGTGCGGATAGAACAAGCGGACCGCGCCGGAGAGGACGAGGTTGTCCTCGTCGCCCCGGAGGATCTTCAGCGACTTGAGCCCCTCGGCCAGGACGCGCATCGAGTGCAGGTGCAGGTCGGCCGAGTTCACGCCGACGCGCGCGCGGTCGATCACCTGCTTTTGCGCCTCGAGCACGATCGAGTACACGTCACGCTGGCGGCGCGTGAAGCGCCCGTTGACCGGGAAGGTGCGCGTGATGTCGGCCGAGTAGCCGCGGTACTCGCCGCCCGCGTCGATCAGCAGCAGGTCGCCGTCCTTCAGCAGGTCGGCGTTGCGGTGATAGTGCAGCACCGCGCCGTTCGACCCGGCGGCGACGATCGACGGGTAGCCGAGATGCCTCAAGCCCGAGCGCAGGCACTCCGCCTCGAAGACCGCTTGGACCTCGTACTCGCGCATCCCCGGCCGAGTCGCGGCCATCACCGCGAGGTGCGCGCGGCCGCTGATCTCGTTCGCGCGCCTCAGCCACTTGAGCTCGCCCTCGTTCTTCACCGCGCGCAGCTCGGAAAGCGCGTCGGCCAGCTCGTCCGGATCGCGCTGGATTCCGTTCAGGTCGGCCAGGGCCTCCCCGGAGCGCGCGTTCGCGTAGACCTTCCGGTAGCCGCGGCTCTGCTTCTTGAGGAACGCCCCCAGCTCGTCGGCGTAGCGCACGCTCGGCACGCCGAACAGGCGGCGCGCCTCGGACGGGCCGGGCACGTGGCCCAGCCAGACGCGGTGGTGGTTGTCGATGCGCGGGATGAAAAGGGTCTGGGTGCGGCGCTTGGGGTCGAGCAGCAGATGGCAGCCCGGCTCCTCGACGCCGGTGAGGTAGAGGAAATCGGAGTCCTGGCGGAAGACGAAGTTGACGTCGTTGTTCCGCGGGACGTCGCGCCCTCCGGCGAGCAAGATAAGCCCGTCGCCGAGGCGCGCCATCAAGGCCTTGCGGTGCCGCTTATAAGCGTCGATTCCGTCGCGCATGGCTAAAAAATAGCATTTTTCGCCGCTTCCTTTTTATATCATGAGGCCCAACCTTCGGGAGAGCCCAAGCGTCTAAATGACGGAGAACGAGGAACAGCTCCTTATAAAGCGCGCCCAAGACGGCGACGCGGCGGCCTTCGGGACCCTGGTCGAGCGCCATCAGCCGGCGGTGCTCGGCTTCCTGCTGAGCCTGCTGCGCGACGCCGACGCGGCCGAGGAGGCCGCCCAGGAGGCTTTCGTGAAGGCCTTCGAGAACCTCCGCAGGTTCGAGAACCGCGCGAGCTTCAGGACCTGGGTCTCGAGGATCGCGCTGAACCAGGCCCGCTCGCGGGCGCGCTGGCAACGGCTTCGCCGCTGGCTCTCGCTGGAGGAGCTCGCGGGCGAGGACGAGTCGTGGGAGGAGCGCCTGCGGGCGGCCGGAGGCCCGGCGGATCGCGAGCGCGAGGCCCTGGAGCGAAGGCTTGAGTGGGAGCGCGCGATGACGTGCCTGTCGCGGCGGGAGAAGGAGATCGTGGCGCTGAGGCTTGAAGGCTACGAGCTGAGCGAGACCGCGCAGACGCTGGGCGTCAGCGTCGGGACGGTGAAATCGACGTTGTTCGAGGCGACGCGCAAGCTGAGGCGGGAGTTCAAGTGAACGCGGACTGCGCGAGGTTCCAAGAGGAGCTGTGGGCGGCCTGGCCGGGCGGCGATCCCTCGCCGGCGGCGATGGTGCACGCGCGCGGCTGCTTCGACTGCGCGGCCGAGCTCGCGGCGCTCCGCGAGCTCACGCGCTCGGCCCCGCCGCCGTGGAGGG
>CAZMIB010000268.1:0-2510 GCA_964566245.1 uncultured Elusimicrobia bacterium
GGTGGGGTTCGTGGAGACCCGTCCCGGCATAGGCGCGATCATCGCCGCCAAGCTGCGCATCGCGCAGCCGGCTTAAATTCTCTCCCAAGCACCCTCTCCCCGCGGGAGAGGGTGGGGGTGAGGGGCTAAAGGAGTCATCATGCCGCTGCCCCGTCTTCGCCCGCTCGACGTCTCTCCGATCGAGCACGAGGGCCGGACGATGGTCCGCCTGCGCGACCCCTCGGGCCTGTCGGACAAGATGCTGGTCGTCTCCCCCGCGGTGTGGCTCGTCGCCGCCTGCTTCGACGGAAAGAACGAGCTCGCGGACGTCCAAACGCAGCTTGAGCGCGAGCTCGGCGTCGGGACCATCTCGGCGGCCGACGTCGAGCGCGTGGTCCAGGCTCTCGACGAGGCCCTCCTGCTCGACTCGCCGCGCTTCGCGGAGCGCTTCCGTGCCGCCAAAGACGAGTACGCGCGCCTGCCGAGCCGCCCGGCCGCGCTGGCCGGACTGGGCTATCCCGCCGAGCCGAAAAAACTCGCCGGGCTGCTGGACGGCTGGCTCGAGCTCGCGGGAAAGGACGGCGCCTCGCCCCCCGGGGAGCTCATCGGGCTCGTCTCGCCGCACATCGACTTCACGCGCGGCGGGCCGCTCTACGGCTGGAGCTACCGCGAGATACTGACGCACGGCCTGGCCGATCTGTACGTTATCCTCGGGGTCGCGCACGCGGGCCTTCCCGAGCCGTTCACCCTCTCGATGAAAGACTACGAGACGCCGTTCGGCAACGTCGAGGTGGAGCGGGACCTGGCCGAGTCTCTGCGCCGGCGCTTTCCGGCGGTCGCGGAGCACGAGCTGGGCCACCGCGGCGAGCACTCGATCGAGTTCCAGGCCGTCTGGCTCGCGCACGCGGCGCGGCGCCTCAAGCGCTCGTTCAAAACCTTGCCGGTGCTGTGCTCCTGGCTCGGGGACGAGCCCGCGGCGTCGCACGAGGTCTTGGCCGGTCTGGAGGAGCTGCTGCGCGGCTACAAGGGGAAGGTCTGCCTTTTGGCCGGCGTCGACCTCGCGCACGTCGGGCCGCGCTTCGGCGACGCCGAGAGCGTCCCCGAGCTCATTCCGTGGATGGAGGCCGAGGACAAGAAGAGCCTGGAGCGGATCGTCGCCGTCGACGCGCCGGGCTTTTACGCCTCGGCCATGGCCGACGGCGGCAAGCGCAAGGTCTGCGGGCTCTCCGCGCTGTACGCCTTCCTGCGCCTCATGAAGCGCCTGCATCCGAAGACGAAGGGCCGCCTGCTGCGCTACGATCACGCGGCCGACCCGGCCGGAGGCGAGGTCTCGTTCGCGAGCCTGAGCTTCGTTCGCTGAGCGCGCGTCCGGACGCGCGTCGAGCGCTTTTGTTTTCGCGGCGCTGTGTGCTAGCATAGGGGCGCGTCATGAATCAGCTCAAGTCGCGTCTGCGCAGCAAGCTCGGCATCGAGGACTTCCGCTTCGTCGAGATCGAGTCGAAGCACCGGGTCCTGCCCGAGGACGCGAAGGACATCCGCCGGCATCTGCTGACGCGCGACGGGGTCGCGCACCAGAAGACGATCTCGTTCTTCGACCAGTTCCTTGATACGCCGCGCCTCGACATCCTTAAGAAGGGCGCGAGCCTTCGGCTGCGCTACAAGGGCAGCGGCGCGAAGGTTTATCTTCAGTACAAGGGCCCGGGATTCCACAAGGACGGCCTGCTGTTCCGGTCCGAGTTCTCGTCCGACCGGCTCACGCGCGTGATCCTCGAGGAAAGCCACCACGACATCGTGCACTTCAGCGAGACCTCGGTGCAGGACATCCTGCGCGAGAACGTCGGCACCGCGATGCGCGAGGCGATGCGGCGGCATCTCGGAGAAAAGGTGATCGAGCGCATCTCGAAGGGGCCGATCATCTGCCTTTATCAGAAAGAGAAGTTCACCGTCGACCTCGGCAGCGCGGTGCTCGAGCCGTCCTTGGACAGGCTGTTCGCGTTCCACGTCGGCAAGGACGGGCCGCATCCGCTGTCGACCTTCTGCGAGTACGAGAACGAGATCAAGGCCCCGGACGGCGACCTCGACGCCAAGCTCGCGCACCTCGACGAGCTCATCGACTTCGATGAGAAGCTCGCCAAGCGCTTCGATCTGAAGCCCGAGCCCCTCGACAAGTACCACCGCTGCGCGTCCTGTTTCACGGACAATTGATCGTCTGACCCGGGCCATTCCGCCCAGTTTCGCCTAGTCCCTTTGCCGCGCGACGACGGGCCATAGGGCCCGCGTCCCGAGCCCGCCGCCGGGCTATTCTGTCTCCCCGAGACGATGCGAAAGACTCTCTGGGCCTTCCTGCTGCTCTGGCCCGCCGCCGCCCGATCCGTCGAGCGAACGGCGGACCTCGCCGTCGTCGCCCCCGTGCTGGCCGCGCCGCTCGCGGCCTCGCCCGTCGGAGATTTCGCTATTCCCTCTCCCCTGTCGGGGGAGAGGGTGGGGGTGAGGGGAGCGGTCGAAGACATTCGGCCCCGTCTTCTTCACTC
>CAZMIB010000269.1:0-2403 GCA_964566245.1 uncultured Elusimicrobia bacterium
GGTCGGCCGCCTGGCCGACCGCGACGCGGACTGGGCCGCCCGGCTCGACCGCGCGGTCGCCGGCTGCGAGATCGTCCGCACCGACTGGCGCGACGACGGAACCGCCGTGGTCGCTTTGCGCGCCCGCCGCCAAGCTCTCGAGGACCTCCGAACGCCTTAACGGCCCCCCTCACCTAAATCCTCTCCCCCCCAAAGGGGGGCGAGGCGTTCCTATTAAAAAGCACCCTCGCCCCCTTGGGGAGAGGGTGGGGTGAGGGGGCGTCGTCTCGTCGGTATTGACGCCCCAGGAAGCCTCCGTTAAGCTTTCAAGGGATGATCCGCTTCAGCCTGCATGCCCTGCCGCTGGCGGGGTCCGGCGCGGCGATACTGGCCTTCGGCGCCTACGTCGCCTCGCGCCGGCGCTTCGATCCGCTCGGGCTCTCCTTCCTGGCGGCCTGCATGGCGCCCGCGTTGTGGCTGCTCGGCTTCACCGGCGCCGCGCTCTCGGCGGACCAGGCGACGGCCCGGGCCTGGATCGAGCGCGTCGGCCTGCTCGGCATCCTTTGGATCCCCTCGACGAGCTACGGCTTCGCGGCCACCTTCGCGCGCCGCCCCGGGCGGCTGGCGACGGCGGCGGCGGCCTGCGCGGTCTCGGCGTTCTTCGTCTTCAGGCTCCTCGCGGATCCCGCGTGGCTGCTCGCGGGCATGCGCCGCCTGCCGTTCGGCTGGTACCCGGCCTGGGGCCCCGGCATGAAGTATTTCGCCGTCTCGTTCGCCGGGCTGACGGGGGCCAGCCTGGCCGAGCTGGGGCGGCTCTACCTCGCCTCGACCTCGGGCCTGGAGCGGCGGCAGACGCTGTGGGTCATGCTCGGCTTCCTGAGCGCCGCGTCGAGCGCGTGGGACGGGTTGCCGGCCTACGGCCTGGACGTCTACCCGCTCGGCTTCCTGTTCATGCTCGGCTTCGTCGCCAGCTTCGCGTACGCGCTGGAGGCCTACGACCTGATGGACCTGCGCACGGCCTTCGCGCAGACCGTGGCGTACGTGTTCGCGGGGGGCCTGTGCGCCTTGCCGCTGCTCGCGGCCCTGCGCGCGCTGAGGCCCGAGCTTTTGCGGGCGGTCACGTCCGGCGACGGCGGGCTGGAGCTGGTGATCGGGGCGTGCCTCGTCGCCTGCGGCCTGTACTGGCGCTGGGCGGGGCGGCGGCTGTTGTCCTTGCTGCAGCGCCGCCAGACCGCGATGCGCCGCGCCCTGGACGAGCTGTCGCGCGGGATTCTCTTCTCCTCGGGCCTCCGCGAGACCGTCGACGCCGCGCTGTCCGCGCTGACGCCGCTGCTGGACCTGTACCACATGAGCTTCTGGAGGTACGCCGCCGGCGGGGGCGAGGCCCGCCTGGTCGCGGCCCGGAACGCGGCGCCGCCGGCCAAGCTGGAGCTGCCGGGGGCGCTGCGCGCGCGCCTGGAGCGCGCGCAGGAGGTCCTCGAGCTGCGCGACCTGCCGTCGGACGAGGCCAGCCTCGCGTTTCTCAAGTCCTGCCAGGCCGCGCTGCTGCTGCCGATCCGCAAGGGCGCGGAGCCGGTCGGCTTCTTCGTCGTCGGGCCGAAGCGCACGCTGCGCGCGTTCAAGGGCGCCGAGCTCGCGCTGCTCAACGACTTCCTGCTGCGGCTCAGCTCGGCCCTGGGCCAGGCCCTGCTGGCGGACCAGGTCCACGAGCTGGCCTCCCAGGTGATGCTCGCCGAGCAGCGCGCCCGGGAGGTCGAGAAGATCAAGGCCGACTTCCTCGGCGCGGTCAGCCACGAGCTGCGCACGCCGCTGTTCGCGCTGTCGGGCTACGCGGAGGCGCTCGCGGGGGCCGGCGGCGACGGCGAGGAGGCGCGCTTCGCGCGCGTGATCCAGCGCGCCGCGCAGCGCATCTCGGGGCTGGTGGCCGACATGATACGCGCGGCCTCGGTGGAGCGCGGCTCGACCGAGGTGCGCCCCGCCTGGTTCGACCTCGCGGCCGCCGCGCGGCGCGTCGTCGAGCCGTTCCGCTCCCGGATCGGCGTCGTCCGCTTCTCGCTGGAGCTCTCGGAGGAGCCGCTGTGGCTGCGCGCGGACCGGGACAAGATCGAGGACCTGCTCTTCCGCCTGCTCTCCAACGCGGTCAAGTTCTCGCCGCCGGACGGGGCGGTGCAGGTCTGGGGCCGGCGCGTGGAGGGGGACGTAGAGCTCGGCGTCGCCGACGAGGGCCCGGGGCTCTCGCCCCAGGCGCGCGCGCGCCTGTTCGAGAAGTTCAACCGCCCCTACGCGGGGGCCGACGAGGTGAACCTGCGCAATCCGGGCTCGGGGCTGGGGCTCTATATCGCGCGGACCTTGGTCGAGCTGCACCGGGGCGCCATCGCCCTGGACGAGTCCGCGCGCGGCTGCCGGATCGTCGTCAGGCTGCCT
>CAZMIB010000270.1:0-2385 GCA_964566245.1 uncultured Elusimicrobia bacterium
CCCCGTGCTCACGCGGGCGGCGGGTTTGGCGACGGCGGGGTGGGCCCATTCCCGGGCTTTTGGGGCGGGGGCTGGCGGTATTTGTAATGCCGCCGGTATCGCGGCTTTGGGCGCGGCAAAGCCTCGCTTCAACCTCGGCGTTCGATCCGCCGCAAGCCTCGGCTCGGGCGCGCTCAAGACGGCCCCGCCGCGCCCGGCGCCGCCGTTTCCGCCGGAGAACGCCGCCTTCAGCGCCGCGAGGATCCGGCGGGACCAAGCGCGCGGGGCGCCGCGGGCCTCCGCCCGGGCCCGCTCGAAGGCAACGCGGGCCTCGGGGCCCATCGCGGCCGCCTCCTTCTCGACGTCCAAGCCCGGCCACGCCTCCGGATGAAGCGCCATGTCGCGCGCGATATCCGGCGCCGCGAGCTTGAAATCCGCGACGACGGCCGCGCCGAACCAGCCCGGACCCTTGCTTATGAAGCTCCCGAATAGCTCGAGGTCGGCGATGGCGTCGAGGTAGAACTTGCGCTGCACGCCGATCCCCGCGAGCGCCTCGCTCGCCGGACGCCGCGCTCCGCCGCCGCGGAGAACGTAGGCGACGCGCGGCAGCAAGGCGCGATAGGCCCTCGGAAGCGCCGAGCCGCCGTAGGCATGCCCGTAATCGTGCGCGCCGAAGCCGAAGCGCCCCCAATGGACGCCGTCCGCCGAGGTCGCGCTCGGGCCGTCCGGATAGCTGAGGCCGAAAACGCGCCCGCCCGAGCCGATGCCCTCGATGATCCGATCGACGGGGGAGGCGCCGAACGCCGGACGCAGACGCACCGCGTCGTCCCCGAACGTCGCGTCGAGCACGGCATGTATCGCGCCGAAGGAGGCGACGACCACGCCGCGTCCGTCCGCCTCCGCGCGAAGCGCGTCCCTCAGCCGCGGAGCATTGAAGTTGCTGGCGTAATCGCCGCTGTTGAGCAGGGGGCCGTATTTCTCGTAGGCCCCGCGGCCGCGCGCCCCTCCAAGCCCCGCGTCGAGCCACCACACGTAGCGCTCGGACGGAGGCAGGGCCCGGAGCGCGGCCGTCAGACGCGCGCGCTCGAGAACGCCCGGCCGTTCGCCGAGCGGGAGGCAGGCCTTGGCGCCGCGGGTCAGACGGCCCTTCGAGTCCAGGAGCGGAACGGCGACGAGGCCGCGGGACTGGACCTGGAAATCCTCGATCGCCTCCCAGCGCAGGATCAAGGTCGTGAACTGGCCCTCGGTGATCCTCCCGGCCTCGTACAACCACCGTCCCGCGTGGACCGCGGCGACGGGATCGTCGAGCGCCCGGTCGGACCAGTCGCCGGCCCGCAGGGCGCGCGCCAGCCGCCGCGCCCGCTCGGGCGCGATCCTCGCGCTCGGGGCGGGCAAGGACGCGGTCAGGGCCCCCGAAGGCGCCGGCCGGCGGGGCGGACGGGCGTTCAAGACCGTTCCGGCCTCGACCGAGCCCTCCGGCGGGCTCAATCCCTCGCCGGTGACCGCCGCCTCGAGCGCCGCGCCGCCTTCGTAGACGGCCGACGCGCCGGCGGACTCAAGGCGCGGTAAAGCGTCGAGGCTCGCGCGGACGCTCGCCATACGCGCCGCGGTCAAGCCTGGAGCCCGGGACGCGGGAGCGGCACGGAGGGCCTGGGCGGCCGGCGCCGCGGGCACGCCCGGCAAAACCGGCGGCGGAAGGAGGAGCGCCGAAGGCCCTTGCGGAGATAGGGTCACGGGCGCGGCGAGGCCCGCCCGGTCCGCGATCGTCCTCGACGCGGCGAGGGCCTCGGTGACTCCGAGCGTCGACGACAATAGCGCCTCTATAAGGAAAGCGGAAACGCAACGCCGAAGGAAGGCGGACCCCAGGGGCATGTCGAGCCATTTTAATCCGCGGCTCGAAAGCGGCGCATGAGCCGAAAGGCCCCCGCGAGCGGGGGCCTGCGGGCCCTTGGGTCAATAGGTACCGCGCCTACTGCGAGAGGCGCTTGAAGTAGTCCTTGATCTCGCTCTCCCGGCTCTTCGGGTAGCGTTCCTGCAGGGACTTCATGATCTCGCGGCGCACCGCGCGCGGAGGCTCGTAATCCTTGTCGCCGGGCATCGGCACGAAGCCGGTGGAGGTCCCGGCGCGCTCGGTCGGGCCGGGGCGGGAGCCGGGCCGCCCGCCGCGCGACGGGCTTCCGAGGCCGGAGGCCATCCGCCGGCGCTCCTCGCCCCCGGATTGCATGTCCTGGCGGCCCTTCTCCAAAAGCTCGAGCGCCTTCGTCGCGCGCCCCAGCGCCGCCGGGACGTCCGCGCGCTCGAAGGCCTCGGCGGCGGGGCGCATCTCCTCCTCCGCGGCCGACAGCGAGGCGGCCGGATCGTCGGCCCCCGGCAGCGAGCGCATCATCGCCCGCAGGCCCGCCGCGC
>CAZMIB010000271.1:0-2383 GCA_964566245.1 uncultured Elusimicrobia bacterium
GGACCGGGCTGGACGCCGCGCGGATGCTGCGCCAGGACCATCGCAAGGTGGAGGAGCTCTTCAAGCGCTTCGAGCATGGCGGAGAGGGAAAGAAAGAGATCTGCGACCAGATCTACAAGGAGCTCAAGATCCACTCGGAGATCGAGGAACGGCTGTTCTATCCCGCGGTCAAGCAGGCGACCGGCGGGGAAGACGAGGTCGAGCACTCGTACGAGGAGCACGCCAAGATCAAGCGGCTCATCGGCGAGCTCGAGGACATGGAGCTCGACGAGGAGGAGTACGAGGCCAAGTTCAAGACCTTGGTCGAGAACGTCCAGGAGCACGTGACCGAGGAGGAAAGCGAGATCCTGCCGAAGGCGGAGTCCTCCGGCCTCGACCTCGTCGGGCTCGGCGAGAAGATGGCCGAGATGAAGCGGTCGCTGGGGGCCGAGGCGCCGGAGACGGAGGGGGAGCGACGCGGCGGCGCGGGGACGCGCTCGCGCGGCGCGAGGCGGGGGCCGAGGGGGCGCAAGGCCATGAAATCGAAGACGCGCCGGTAAGGCCGCCGGGCGCGTCCGCGGCCAACCCGAAGTCGACTCATGCGTCGCGATGCCGTGCTTGCGGGTTGGCCGCGACTTTATTCTAGCGCTCCGGGCCCCGGGCGGGCATGAAATCGGCGTGACGTTCCCTCGACCCCGATGCGACGCCGCCTTCAAGAAGCCGCCGTCACGAACGGTTCACCGCGGGGCGATTGGCCCGTCGGGAGGCGGTCCTTATAATGGAATCAGCGGCTTGAAACGCCCGCGGCGCGCCGCGGGGGAGGAGGTCATGAAGCTCCAGAAAAGTTGGATCACGGCGCTGGCGGCGGCTCTCGCCATCGGCGGCGGGACCGTAGCCCGCGCGACGCTGCTCGCGCAAGCGAACGACGCGACCGAGACGCGTTCCGACGACGACCACGGGTCCGAGACGCGGGGATTCTCGATCGGCGGCCGGGCCTCGCGCTTCATCGGCACCGGCGCGGCCCCCGACCGATGGATGGGCGGCGCCCAGGCCCGCGCCTGGAGCCGTGTGTTCGGCCTCGAGGGCTCGTTCGACTTCTACAAAAGCGCCTCGAGCGACAACTTGCGCGTCTTTCCGCTGCAGGCCTCGCTGCTCGCCCGCATCATCCCCGACTCGCGCTTCAACCCGTTCCTGCTGGGCGGCGTGGGCTGGTACTTCCAGGAGGCCTCGGCGGTCGCGGGGACGCCGTTCGAGGGAACCAACAACCGGTTCGGACTGCACGCCGGCGGCGGGGTGGAGGTTTACCTCAACAGCACCTGGTCCCTGGACGCGACGTACCGCTTCGTCTGGCTGGAGACCCTGGACTCGAAGGGGCGCAGCCTGTTCGACAAGGACTACTCGGGGATCGGCCATATGATCACCGCGGGCCTCAACTTCCACTTCTGAGGCCGCCATGGCTCAAGCCCTGTGGACGGGAGAGCTGAGCTTCGGGCTGGTCGCGATACCGGTCGCGCTGTACCCCGCGGAGAGCCGCGAGGAGCCGGAGCTGCACCTGCTCGACCGGCGCGACATGTCGCCCGTGGGCTACCGCAAGGTCAACAAGAGCACCGGCGAGGAGGTCCCTCGCGAGGACGTCGTGAAGGGCTACGAGGTCGAGCCGGGGCGCTACGTCGTGCTGACGGAGGAGGACCTCCGGCGCGCGAGCCTCGATAAGACGGGCACGATCGACATCAAGTCCTTCGTCAGGCGCGACGAGATCGACCCGGCGTACTTCGACCGTCCGTTCTGCCTCGAGCCCGCGGGCAAGAGCGACAAGGGCTACGTGCTGCTGCGCGAGGCGATGCGGCGCCACGGGCGGCTCGGCGTCGCGACCTTCGTGCTCCGGACCCGCGAGGTCGTCGCGGCGGTCATGGCCGGCCCGCGCCTGCTCACGCTGAACGTACTGCGCTATCGGCACGAGCTGCGCGACTCCCGCGAGCGCAAGGCGCCGTCCGAGGAGACGGAGGAGCTGGGGATCGGGGAGCGGGAGCTTAAGCTCGCGGAACGCCTGATCGACGAGCTGTCCGCGCCCTGGAACCCGGCCCTGTATCGCGACACCTACCGCGACGACCTGCTGGCCTTCATCAAGCGCAAGGCCGAGTCGGGCCGAACCGAGGAGCTGGAGGCCCCGCCGCCCCCGCCGGAGCCCGAAGGCGCGCCCGCCGACGTGATGACGCTGCTGAAGCGCAGCGTCGAGCGCGCCGGAAGAAGGGGGAACGGCTCGACACGCCGCGCGCGCCGGCAGGCGCGGGGGCCTCGCGTGGCCTGAGAAGGGGCCGCGACGCCGAGTTTACGCCGCCGCGCTGGGCGGGCGCGGGCGCGCGCCCTAGACTTCCTCCGCGGAATGAGCCGAATGCCGCGCGCG
>CAZMIB010000272.1:0-2370 GCA_964566245.1 uncultured Elusimicrobia bacterium
GCTCGCCGACGAGTTTGCGCCAGTCGTTGCTGAACGGCGCCGCGCGAACGCGTAGTTCACGGCGCAGAGGGCGAGGTGCGAGGCGAGGGAGAGGAGCTGGAGGGCGTGGAAGGTCGCGCCGAAGATCTTCGCCCACGCGGCCGAGACGACGATGAAGCCGACCCGCGACGGCGGCGGGAAGGTCCACGCGCTCGATGTGGCGTTCCACTCGTCGAACAGGGACGGAAAGACCGACCATCCCCGCTCGCCGACCGCCTGCATGTAGTGCAGGTAGTACCCCTCGTCCGAGGTCGCGTTGCGCACGGCCGAGGCCAGGGACCCGTACAGGATCCACCCCAAGACGGCGAGCGCGACGGCGAGCAGCGCGGGCGGCAGGCATCGCGCGGCTCGGGTCGAGGTCGGCTCCATCGTACCGCTTCGCGTCCGGCAGGCAGTTGAGCAGCCGGCTCCGCGGAAGGGAAGTCCGTCCCTCCCCGGGCCGGCGTGCCGCTTCTTCCGCGCGAGCACGGCGGCGAGACCCGTGGCGGCCGGGGAGACAGCGCTCGTGGTATCTGGCCCCCTCGGCTGTTGCAGAAGAATCAGCGTTTGTGCTGAAACCGCGCGCGTAGACCGGAGTCCGTCGGTCTGCCCAAGGCCAAGTCAAGCCTCGGGCAGGAGGACTCCGTGCGATTTCGACCCAGGAACTGCCCGCATCCCGATTGCCCGACGCACTCCGCCGGCGACTTTGCTTGTCGCCTCCACGGCCGCTACCGCCGTGACTGCGACGGCCGCCTCGTCCAACGCTTCGTCTGCCTGGGGTGCCAGCGGACGTTTTCGGTCCAATCGTTTCGGCTCGACTACCGTTTGAAGAAGCCCGCGCTCCTCCTTCAGCTCTTCCCCCTCTTCGTCTCCAAAGTCACGCACCGGCAGTCGGCGAGAGTGATCGGCTGCACTCGGCGAACGGTCGCCCGACGGCTCGCGCTGCTCGGTCGTCATGCCGAGGCGTTCCACCGGCGCATGCTCGAGCGGAAGCGAGTCCAGGGGGGCTTGGTCGGCACCTTTCAGCTCGACGAGCTCGAGACCTTCGAGCACAGCCGGAGGCTCGCGCCGGTGACGATGCCCTTCCTCATCGGAAGGAAGAGCTACTTCATCCTGGACCTCCGGACGGCTGCTTTGCCCTGCAGGGGAGGGCTTTCCCCGGCCTACCGGAAGAAGAAGGAAGAGAGGGAAGCGGAGTCCGGGAGGAGGAAGAGCGGATCGAGGGAGGCGGTCACCGCCTGCTTCGAGACGCTCGCCCAGGTCCACGAGCCCAGGGGCCCGGTCAGCATCCAGACCGACCGGAAGATGGACTACGCGGCGATTCTGCGCCGACTCTTCGGTTCGAGGCTCGCTCACGAGCGCATCGACTCGCGGCGTCGCCGCGACTACCAGAACCCGCTCTTCCCGATCAACCACACTCTCGCGATGGCGCGCGACGGGATCTCGCGGCTCGTGCGCAGGACCTGGGCTGCGTCGAAGCTGCGCGAGCGGCTGCGATGGCACGCTTGGATCTGGGCCGCGTGGCGCAACTACGTCCGCCCGATCACGAACGAGGCGCCGCGAGTGACGGCGGCGATGGCCGCCGGAGTCACGAAGAGGCGCTGGTCCGTTGCCAAACTCTGCGCTTGGCGCGTCCCCCTGTCTGCCTGAACTGCAACAGCCGAGGGGGCCAGATTCCAAAAAGGGCGAACGGGGCGGTCCGGCTCCCGTACCGTGACCGCCCCGTTCGCGAGTCGACCCGAATGCGGAGGGAGGATTCTGGCGAGAGACCGTTCCGCACCCGAGCAACTCTTTTCGAATTACGAAGGCGCTGACCGCGACGCCCTCTGCGGTGCAGGTAGCAGACGGAGCGGCCAGGTGATGCGCGTCGAGACGGCTCGCCCGATCGTGTCGCAGATCGGGACGGTTTCCCCCGGCCCCCGCGCGCGTGACCTGACCGCTCTCATCTGGGAAGGCATTCGCGATTCCGACTTCGATCGCCCGGCCGAGCAACCTCCGTGCCGCTGATCCTCCGGCTTCGACGGGCGCGGCGCGGGATCCGCTTCTCCGGCGAGTGGGGCAATTTGCCCCGCACGTGGCGAACCGGAGCCTCGGGAGCGGCCGCGAAGGCTCCGCGGAGCTCAGGCGGGCCCGGTCGTCTCCCAGGACGCGAGCTTCCGGTACAGCGTCTTCCGGTCGACGCCCAGCATCCGCGCCGCCGCCGCCTTGTTGCCCTGCGTCGCGCGAAGGACGCGCAGGATGTGCTCGCGCTCGACCTCGGCGATCGAGCGACGCTCGGTCGCCTCGGGGAGCGCGCTGTTGCGCAGGACGACGGTCTCGGGGAGGTCGTCGGCGCCGATCTCGCCGTCCTGG
>CAZMIB010000273.1:0-2327 GCA_964566245.1 uncultured Elusimicrobia bacterium
TTCCGCGCTCCAGCCTCCGCCCTCGCCCGAGGAGCCGTCGCCGGCTTGTCCCCGGCCCGCGCGCTTTGGGGGCCGGACCTGGCTCCGCGTTTCATCGCTGACGGGCGCCGAGACGAGGTCGACGAGCACGGTCTTGCCGTCCTTGGGCTTGAGCCGCGCCAGCGGGATCGCGATCTCGACGACCGGGTCCTTTCGGGGCACGGAGATACTCACCAGGACGTCGGCCGGCAAGGCGGACGTGGACGCGGCGACGCCGACGGAGGAGACGAGCTCCGGAGCCACCGCCGGGGGGATCGCCGGCTCGCCGGGGAGCGGTTGGGCGGGGGAGACGGGCCCCAGATCGCTGAACGGCAGCCGGAGCCCCCAATCCTTGGTCTTGCCGTCGGGAGCGAGGAACCACAGCGTGACGTCCTGCCGGTAGGCGCCGGCCAGCAGCGCCCGGCCGTCCGCGCCGTCCGCCGTCAGGCGCAGATAGACGCTCGCGCCGTCGTTCAGCGCGCGCAGCAGGAGCTGAGGCTCGCTCGCCTCCTCGGCGTCGGCCCAGGGCGCCTCGCCGCCGCCGAAGGCGGGCGGAGCGGGGGCCCAGCGGCTGGAGATCGCGTCCCGCCACCATGGGAACGCGCGTCCCTCGGCCGCGCCGGAAAGAACCAGCGCGAGCGCCCAGACGGCGGCCCTCGCATAAGGACGTCGTGTCGCCACGTCGCGGCGTTAGACGCCGGACCCGGACGGAAGGTGTCGCCGGCTCGCGAGGCGCCGGAGGCAAGTCTCCTTGACACTCCGCGCGCGGCCGCTTATACTCTCCGCGAAGACCATGTCCCACCGCGCGGTCGTCGAGATGCAGTGCCCGGCGGGCTGCGAGCCCTTCGAGGCCGAGGCCTGGTCGGTCCTGAGGATCGACCGGAATCCGGAGCTCAGGGACAGCCTGCTCGCGGGGGAGATGAACCTTATCGCTTGCCGCTCGTGCGGCCGCTATTTCGTGTACGAGCATCCCCTGGTCTATCACGATCCGCCGCGCGAGCTGCTGGCCTTCATCTTCCCCGAGGGCTTCAAGCAGGAGGCCGACCGCTGGCGCGCGAAGATGCAGTCCGATCTCGAGGACCTCCGGCGGGCGACGCCCGCCGAGGAGAGGCTCGACTACGACCCGATGCTCTTCTTCGGTCTGGAGGCCTTCCGGACCGTGCTCGAGGAGGAGATGAACCTCGACGACGAGGTCGACATCATGCTGCACCTCGCGCGCGCGCTGAAGCTGGACGTCTACCCCGTGAAGCCGAGCTGGGCGCGCGCCCGCAAGCTGCCGCCCCTGCTTCCGGTCTTGCCCGGGGCGGGGGACCCGAAGGCGAGGCTCTCGGGCGGCCTGGAGCGGCTGCTGAAGGAGAACGAGTTCTTGCTCACCTACCGTCGCGCCCTGGAGGCGCTCGCGTCGTCGGCGGCGACGGACGTCCCTCCCCGGGGACGCGAGCGCGCCGCGGCGTGAAGGTCCCGCGCGTCCTGGAGCCGTACCTCTCGGCGATCGGGCAGGAGGCGGCGGCGCGCGGCCTCGAGGCCGCGGCGGTCGGCGGCTGCGTGCGCGATTGGCTGCTCGGACGCCCGACCAAGGACCTGGACGTCATGGTCGCCGGCGATCCCGCTCCGCTGGCCAGGCTGTGCCGCGAGCGCTGGGGCGCGGAAGGGGAATCCTTCGAGGCGTTCGGCACCTGGCGGCTGAGGCTGCCGGGCGGGCTGAGGATCGACCTCGCGCGCGCCCGCCGCGAGCGCTACGCGCGGCCGGCCGCTCTCCCCGAGGTGGCCCCGGCGGGGATGCTCGAGGACCTGCGCCGTCGGGACTTCACGATCAACGCGCTCGCGCTGACCTTGCCCGAGCGCGAGCTGCTCGACCCGGCGGGCGGGCGCGAGGATTTGTCCCGCGGCCGGCTGCGCGTCCTCCACCTCGAGAGCTTCCGCGACGATCCGACGCGGATCTGGCGCGCGGCGCGCTTCGCCGCTCGCTTCGGCTTCGAGCTCGAGGAGGGCACCGCGCGCGCCCTCGCCGACTGCGTCGCGGAGGGCCTGCCCGCGCGCCTGTCGCGCGAGCGGCTCCGCCAGGAGCTGTGGCGCGTGCTCGAGGAGCGGGAGCCGGCGCCGGCGCTCAGGCTGTTGAGGCTTTGGGGCGCCCTGGACGAGCTGCTGCCGGACCTGCGCTGGACCCCGAGCCTGTTCCGCGGCCCGTCCCCCCAGGAGCGTCTGGGCGCCTTGGTCGCGGCCCAGGCGGAGCCCGAGCGCTTCCTGGAGAGCCTGCGCCTCGAGAGGGCCGTTTCGGGGCCGATCGCGCTCGCGCTGGAGGTGCTGCG
>CAZMIB010000274.1:0-2325 GCA_964566245.1 uncultured Elusimicrobia bacterium
GGAGACGGTGTAGTTGACGGTCCCGCCGACGCGCAGGCCGGCGCTGGAGGCCGGGGCCGCCCCGGGAGCGGGGGACGCCGCGGCGGCGGGAACGGAAGCACCCTCACCCGCCCTTCGGGCACCCTCTCCCGCGAGCGCGGGAGAGGGTTCCTTCCGCGTCCCGCTCTCGAGGATATCGTCGCCGACCGCGGGGCGGCGTATCTTGTGGCGCCTGGGACGCTTGGCGAAGGCCGCCCCCGCGGCGATCCGGGGGCGCGGAGCCGGACGTATCGCGACCGGAGCGGGTTTCGGCGCGAGCTGGACGGGCGCCCGCCGCGCGAGCGGGGCCGGCGCGGCGGGCCGCTCCAGGATGACCTCGCGCTTGGAGGCGCTCTCCCGGCCCTTCAAGTCGCGCGCGCGCAGGATGCACACGTAGCGCCCGAACGGCAGGACCTCTCCGAAGAAGCTCTTGCGCCCGTTCCAGAAGATCTGGTGGAAGACCGGGGACTCGCCGACGACCTCCTGCAGCACCCCCATCTCGGTCGAGCCTTCCACCGGCGGCATCAGCATCTGGAACTTCCAGCTCGCCAGGCCGTCCGGCGGCTCGAGCACCGAGAACTCGATGATCAGCCCCTCGCCCTTGGTGACCTTCAGCGTCTCGGGCTGGACCCCGAGCGAGATCGGCGGGCCCAAGGTCAGGTCCGGGACCCGCTCCGCGCGCAGGTCCAGCGGCTCGTCGTTCGCGAAGACGATCACGATGCCGCGGAAGTCGTTGAGCGCGTTGGGAACCTGCACGCGCGTGCCGACGAGCTGGGTCTTCACGCGCGCCGGGGAGACGCCGCGCTTGGTCAGGTACGAGCCGACGGCCATCGCGCGGCGCAGGTCCTGGATGCGCGACTCGTTCAGCACGAACCCCTCCGGGAGGACGTGGATGACCGCGTCCCCCGAGGCGAACGCCAGGTCCCCGATCGCGGCGAGCAGCGGCTCGGCGTCTGGCAGCTTGTAGTTCACGTCCCCGCTGAAAAGCCGGGTGGTCGGCAGGCCGACGCCGATCGCGAAGCCGCGCTCCTCGACGACGCGGACCTCGGGCACGTCCTCGAGGGCGGCCATCGCCGCCTTGCGCATCTGCGAGATCTTGAGCGCGATCTCCTTGCGCATCACCTCCGCGCGCCCCCCTCCGGGAGCCTCGGGGCCGCCCTCGGCGAAATGAGGCTTCGGGGCCTCGCCGGGCTTCGGCGTCGTCTGCGGCGGCGGCGTGACCGAGGGCAGGCTCGGCGGGGGCGCGCCGTGCTCGCCGTGGGTGATCCGCCGCGTGATGCGGTTCAGGTAATCGTTCGCGAGGGCCTTCTCGTTGGGGTCGCCCTTGACGAGAATGTCCATGAACAAGTCCATCGCCTCGTCGTCCTTGCCGGCCTCGAACGAGAGGATGGCCTGCTTCATCTCGGTCGTCATCGGCGAGGTCGGGGGCTGCTCGAACTGGGCGGCGCACGGAGCCGCCCAAAGCAACGCCGCCAACGGCAGCGCAAGCCGTGTCATCGCCCTCAATTTTAGGGGCCGGGGGTTACGGATTTATGACAGCCCCGGAATTAAATTCCGAGGGCGGCCAGGCGCTGGCGGGCGGAGGCGTTGGCGGGATCGATCTCGAGAACGGCCCGGAGCGCGCGCGCGGCCCCGGCGCGGTCGTCCAGCTTTTCCAGGACCGTCGCTAGGTTCATACGCGCCGAGGCGTGCCGCGGTTCGCGGCTCAGGACCCACTCGAGGTTCGCGCGGGAGGCCGGAAGCTCCCCGTTGACGAGCAGGAGGCTGCCGAGATAGAAGCGGACCTTCGGGCATCGCGGGAAGGCGCGCGAGGCCGCGCGGGCCTCCTCCAGGGCCCCGGCGGAAAAGTCCTGGCGCGCGAGCCGAGCCTCCAGGGCGCGCAGCCGGGCGATATCGTCGAGCACGGGATCCGAGGCGCGGGAGGCGGCCAAGGCGGCCTTAAGGTTCTTCTCCGCGGGGGCGAGATCCGGGTCGAGGCGCAGCGCCCGCGCGTAGGCGGCGCGCGCCTCGTCGACGCGGCCGCGCAGCGTCAGCAGGTAGCCGAGGTTGTTCGGGTGCGTCGCGTCGTCCGGGAACAGGACCTCGGCCCGGCGCAGCAGCGGCTCCGCGAGCGGGGCGTTCTTGAGGGGGTCCTGGAGCCAACGCGCGACCAAGGCCCCCGTCGCCTCGCGCGAGACGGGATTGATCGCGACCGAGGTCCGATACAGACGCTCGGCCTCGTCCCAGCGCCCCAACCTCCCGAGCACGGTTCCGAGGTTGAAGTAGATCTCGTCGTAGCCGGCGTTGGCCCGCAGGGCCTCGCGGTAG
>CAZMIB010000275.1:0-2320 GCA_964566245.1 uncultured Elusimicrobia bacterium
CGCGGCGCCGCGAGGGGAAGGAGACGCGGCACGAGCGCGGTCGGCGCGGGGCCGGCCGGTCTCAAGATGGAGACGAGCGCGGCGGCGGCCAGCGGGCGCGACGGAAGCGGCATGGGGCCCAGCCTATCAATCCCGGAGGGCGGCGCGTCGGGCCTCCGGTCCCAGGCGGGCGCGCGAAAATCGGCCCTGGGTCAATAGGTACTTAGCGCTCGATCTTGAACCAGAAGAAGCCGTGGGGGGCCAAGGTCACGACGTAGGGCGAGTCGCCGATCGGGGCGAAGCGGGTGTGGCCGAACAACTCGACCGGAGTCCAGCCGCGCCAGCGCGAGAGATC
Source organism: uncultured Elusimicrobia bacterium (assembly GCA_964566245.1). Taxonomy (GTDB): domain Bacteria; phylum Elusimicrobiota; class Elusimicrobia; order CAZMIB01; family CAZMIB01; genus CAZMIB01. Next base: position 335 of record CAZMIB010000275.1, read on the forward strand.
GAGCGCGGCCGGCTGGGCGAAGCGCGAGAGGTTCGCGACGATCAGCAGCAGATCGCCGTCGTGCTCGCGCAGGTACGCGAACACGCGCGGGTTCGCGGCCTCCAGCAGCTCGATCGAGCCGCGTCCGAAGGCGGGATGTCGACGGCGCAGGTCGATCAGCCGCTTCATCCAGTGCAGCAGAGAGGTCGGGGTCCGGTCCTGGGCCTCGACGTTGATCGCCTGGTAGCTGTACAGCGGGTTCAGGACCGGCTGGCAGTACAGGCGCTCCGGGTCGGCGCGCGAGAAGCCGCCGTTCCTGTCGGGGCTCCACTGCATCGGCGTGCGCACGCCGTTCCGGTCGCCGAGGTAGATGTTGTCGCCCATGCCGAGCTCGTCGCCGTAGTAAAGCACCGGGCTGCCCTGCAGCGAGAAGATCAGCGAGACCAGCAGCTCGATCTGGCGCCGGCCGAAGTTCATCAGCGGGGCCATGCGCCGGCGTATGCCGAGGTTGATCTTCATCCGGGGGTCGTGCGCGTACTCCTTCAGCATGTACTCGCGCTCCTCCTCGGTCAGCATCTCCAAAGTCAGCTCGTCGTGGTTGCGCAGGAATAGGGCCCACTGGCAGGCGTTGGGTATCCCCGGGGTCTCGTTGAGGACGTCGGCGATCGGCTTGCGGTCCTCCTTGCGTATCGCGAGGAAGATGCGCGGCATCAGCGGGAAGTGGAACGCCATGTGGAACTCGTCGCCCGCGCCGAAGTACGGGCGGACGTCGGCCGGAAGCTGGTTCGCCTCCGCGAGCAAGATGCGCCCCTCGTAATGGGAGTCGATCAGCGCGCGCAGCTCCTTCATGAAGGCGTGCGTCTCGGGCAGGCTCTCGCAGCTCGTGCCCTCGCGCTCGAACAGGTACGGCACCGCGTCCACGCGGAAGCCGTCGAGGCCCTTGTCGAGCCAGAAGAGGACGACCTTCTTCATCTCCTCGCGGACCTCGGGGTTGTCGAAGTTGAGGTCCGGCTGGTGGGCGAAGAAGCGGTGCCAGTAGTAGGCTTTGGCGACCGGGTCCCAGCTCCAGTTCGACTTCTCGGTGTCGGAGAAGATGATCCGGACATCCTTGTAGCGCTCCGCGTCGTCCGACCAGACGTACCAGTCGCGCTTGGGGCTTCCGGGGTGGCGCGCGGCCTGGAACCACGGGTGCTGGTCCGAGGTGTGGTTGAGCACGAGGTCGGCGATCACGCGTATGTTGCGCGCGTGCGCGGCCTGGATGAAGGCCTCGAAGTCCTGGAGCGTCCCGTAATCGGGGTGGATGTCGTAGTAGTCGGAGATGTCGTAGCCGTCGTCCTTCCACGGCGAGGGGTACATCGGCAAAAGCCAGAGGCAGTCGACCTCCAGGTGCTGGAGGTAGTCGAGCTTCTCGGTCAGGCCCTTGATGTCGCCGATCCCGTCCGCGTTCGAGTCGTAGAACGCCTTGATCGGCACCTCGTAGAAGACCGCGTCCTTGAACCAGTCCCGGCCCGAGCTCATCGCCACTATCCTACCGGGGGAGCGGGGCCGGGTCAATGGGGCCCCGGCTCCAGGCAGGAGAGGGCCGCATGCCGGTCGACGGCAGGGTCCTCCGGCCCGTGAGCCGCGTCCGGGGCTCGGGTAAGATAGGGGCATGGATCATCGACGCTTTCTGAGGATCGGGGCGCTGGCGGCGCTGGCCGCGGCGCGGGGCGCCGTCGCGTTCTCGGCGGAGCCTTCGGGGACGGCTCGGGCCGAGGCGGCCGCTCGGGCCGCGGGGCGAGCCTGGGAGACGGTCGAGTCATTCGTCGAGCGCGCGCGGAGTTTCGTCCCGGCCGCGTCGTCGCCCACCGCGGCGGCGTGGACGGAGGCCGACGTTCCGGCTGCGACGGGGTCCTGGACGCGCGAGCAGGCTCGACGGCTCTACGAACGCTCCTGCAAGGCGGCCTGGGCGGTCGCGGAGCCCCCGAGGGAGGCCTGGGTCGGCCGCTGGCGCCCCGTCGCCAATCA
>CAZMIB010000276.1:0-2286 GCA_964566245.1 uncultured Elusimicrobia bacterium
CGCGGCGAGGCGCTCCTTCTTGATCAGCTCGTCCTGCGCGGCCTTCAGCTCGCGGGTGCGCGCCTCGACGCGGTTCTCGAGCGTGCGGTTCAGCCGCTCGACCTCGGCCTTCGCGTTCTGCATCTCGTCGGTCTTGGTCTTCAGGCTGTCCGACATCTGCAGGAAGGTCTGCGCGAGCTCGCCGATCTCGTCGTTGGTCATCGTGATCTCGAGGCCCTCGAACTGGCCCTCGCCGAGCTTCACCGCCGCCGCCTTCAGCGCGCGGATCGGCTGCGTGAGCTGGGCCGAGATCAGAAGCGACAGCGCCGCCGTCCCGAGCACGACCAGCACCAGGAAGTTGAAGATCTGATCCTGCAGCTTGTTGATCGTCGCGTACGCGACGCTGAGCGGCTGCTGCACGTAGACGAACCAGCCCAGGTCCTTCACGACCGCCCCGGCCCCGAGGTACGCGTTGCCGTCGTCGAGCTGCAGCTCCCCGCCGAACCGCTCCTCGGGCTGAGTGAGGATGCGCGTGAGCACCTTCTCGGGCAGGCGCGGGTCGGCCTTGAACACCTTGTTGGGGTCGGAGTGCGCGATCAGGAAGCCGTTCTGCCCGACCATCGCGGCCTCGGTCTCGGTCGAGTCCTTGAAGAGCTGGTGCAGCATCTGCGAGAAGCTGTTCAGCGTGATGCGCGCGAGCGCGACGCCCGCCGTCTTGCGCGAGGTCGGGTCGACGATCGGGAACGCGATCTGCATCGTCGGGTAGGCCTCCATGTAGCGCTCGAGGCCCCCGACGTACTCGCCGTCCTGCAGCGCGCGCAGGAAGGCGAGGCTGTGCGCGAAGCTGCGGAACTCCTGGTTGCGGCCCGCGAAGCGCGACAGGTGCACCGTCTCCTGCCCGGAGAGGTTGATCACCGACAGCTCGAGCAGCGGCGGGTGGAGCTGCATCAGGCGGTTGAAGACCGCCTCCTGCTTGGCCGGCTCCATCGAGGCGAAGCCCTCGAGATGCGCCACCTCGTAGATCACGTTCTTATAGTTCGTGATGAAGTCGGTCACGAAGCTCGCGAAGCCGATCGCGCGGGCCTCCTGGCTCTTCAGGTACTCGTCCTTGAGGTTGTTGCGGGTAAGCTGAAGAAGATGCAGTCCGAGGACGACCAGCGGCACCAGCGAGACGAACAAGAAGAAGGCGAGGAACTTGTAAGCGAGCTTCCCCCGCCTCTTCTCAGCCATGCGCTAGTTGCTGCACGATCCGCCACCCCCGGCGGCGCTCTTGACCTCGACCTTGTCGAAGCCGGGGAAGCTGCCGAGCCCGTTCAGGCCGACGGAGAGGTAACGGCCGCGGTACATGAAGGTCGGCGAGGAGCCGACGCCGAGGTCGGCGCACAGCCGCGCGTCCTTCGCGAGCAAGGTCTTGCCCTGCTCGAAGGCTCCCTCCAGCTCCGCGGGAGGGATGCCGGCCTCCTTCGCCGCGGGCTGCCAGTCGCCCTGCGGGTTCTTGTTGCGCAGCGCCAGGTAGGCCCACAGCTTGTCGGGCCAGCGCTCCTGCACGACGAGCTGGCGCACGTCCTCCTGCCACTCAGACGGCCCGTGCAGGCTCTTGAACTCCGGCGCCGCGCCGAGCTTCGCGGGCGCGAGCTCGACGATGTGGTGCAGGCGCACCTTCAGGCCCGCCGGCAGGACGCCCTTCTTGCGCGCGTCGGCCAGCGCGTTCTCGGCCTGGATGCCGAACGGGCAGTGGGACATCACGAACACGTCGAGATGATCGGGCTCCTCGGGGCGCGTGAGGAACGCGCCGTTGCGCCCCTTCGACGAGACGACGAGCCATTTCCCCTTGCGCGCGAGGAAGCCGCCGTCGATCGCGGCCTTGAGCGCGCCGCGCGCGCCCTCGTTGTCCTCGATCACGTAGGCCGGCAGGAAATCCACCAGCGACCGGACCTCGGCGGCCTCCGGCGAGCCCCAGGCCACGACCTTCTGGACGGCGGACGGGAACATACGCGCGAGGCCCTGCGAGAGGTTCGGGTCCTCCTTCGTCACCGCCAAGGCCGGGTCGGTCACGACCATGATCCGCGGCACGAGGCGCGCGATGATCTCCGGCGCGTCCGGCCCCATCGGGATCAGCCCGGGACGCGCCGCGTTCAGCGCCGAGGCGAGCTCGAGCAGCGAGCCGTCCTTATCGACGCGCTTGCCGCCCGCGAAGATCGCCGGCGTGCGCGAGGCCGAGGCGCGCGCGCGCAGCTCGGCCAGGGCCGTCTCGCCCTCGCCGGCCCGCATGCGCTTGTCGAGCTCGCGCGGCGAGAGCCCCGCGAA
>CAZMIB010000277.1:0-2251 GCA_964566245.1 uncultured Elusimicrobia bacterium
TACGGGCCGGACGTCGGCCGAGGGACCCGTCAGGGGCTGCTGAAGCCGCGGCGGAGAGGCCGCGTGCAAGGCGTCCACGAGGCCGGACATGGAGTCCCCCTCCCCAAGAACGGGAGCCGCGACCGGGGAGCCGGGGCTCAATCCCGGCGAGGAGACCGAGGGAACGGGAACGGACGACGGCGAGCCGGCGCGGCTCAGGTTGTCCTGGGCCCAAGCCGCGGAGACCAGCGGGCCGGCGGACGACGACGCCAAGGAAAGGGAAACGACGGCGGCGAGCGCCCGGCTGGAGAGACCCCTAGGCTCGCTCATGACGGGCGCCATTCTAGCGCGCTCGACAGGGTCACCCATTAGGTCGTAAGGCCTATTGGACCAGGCTCTTCGGTCCTATACGAAGTTAGGCCTTTAGACCCACGGATAGCAGGAGCAGCCGGCTACCTCGCGTTCTCCTCGTCCAGCAGCGCCCCCAGCTCCCTCAGGAACGCCGGATCATCGCGGCCCAAGTCCTTGAGGCCCAGGCTTTGCATGTCCAGCAGCACCTGCTTCTGGTCCGGCCACGGCGCGGCGCCGACGGCCCGCGCGAACAAGATCAGCCGGCGGGCCAGAGCGCGCATGCGCCGAGGATCATGGGCCGCCGAGGCTTCCATGAGGTCCAGCGCCGCCACGGCCTGCAGCAGCTCGATCCCCTCGGTCCGAAAATCGGGGTCGCGAAGCAGCGCCTCCATCCCCTGCTCGAAGGAATCCCCCTCCCTCGCCGCCGACGGAACCGGCATCGACGGCGCCGCGTCCAGGAATACGACGCCCTCGGGAGCGGGGGGCCCTCCCAAAAGTCCTCTCAGCGCGGCGCTCCAGGCGCGAGGCCGCGGGCGGAACTGCCTCTGGCGCAGCGCGGCGTAGCGCCGCGAGAGTCGACGCCGCATCTCACGCGTGTCGCGGCGCAGCAAGGGGCCCATCTGCAGGTAGCGCTCGACCTCGTCGGCGTCCTCCGGCAGCAGGCGCAGCGGGCCCTCGACATCGAAGCTGTAACAGAGAAACGCGATGAGCGCGCTTATGCCCACGATCGAGCACATAACCGCGGGCCAAGGGGCCGTCGAAAAAAACAGCGAACCCATGAGCAGCGGCGGGACAATCGTCACGACCGCGGCCCTGATCCGGCTAAGCCTGACCTGCGCCCAAGCCTTGACCGCGCGCTCGGGAACGTGGCGATTCAGCAACCGCTGCAGGCTCGCGTACTCCGGCACGGCCTCCGACAGGACTTTCCTGAGGGCGTCGTCGTTGAGCACGACGTCGCGAACCTCCGTCAGCTCCGGCCCTTCCCGCACCACCGCCTCGGCCAAGGCCGCCGCCTTGCCGAGCAGCATATTCCAGGAATAATCATCCGACGGAAGGCGCTTACTCTTCATGAGCGCGACGGCGACCTGAAACGGCGGCACGCCGCGTCCGCGCGCCCGCGCGACGCGCGGGTCGTCCTGCATCGCCTCGAGAGCCGCCGCCAGTTCGCCATGCGCCGATGCCAAGTCCAACGCGGCCCGGGACGACCCGGCCGGGAGGAGCGCGGCCTCGACAGGCTCGACCTTGGCGGCCGCCGGGCCATGGCCGAGAGCCCGCCCCGCCTCGAGGTAGCGCCGCAGCGCCTGGGCGTCGGCCCGCGGGAGGCTCAGCGCGCCCGGCAGGCCGGCGACATACAGAATGAGGAACACGCACGCGGCGGCCGCGGCCGACGCGGCGAGCGCCGCCGGCCACTGGAGCGAGGAAAAGAACCACAGCCCGAACAGCGACGAGACGGCCGCCCCGAGCGCGCCGGCCCTTCGGTAGTAGGCCCGCGCTCTCGTGCGCGCGCGGACCGCGCTGGCGGGAAGCTGGAGCTCCAGCGCGCTCTCGAGGCCCGACGAAGAGGGGCCTATCCGGCCGGAAAGGGCGTCGCGCAGCGCGGCGTCGTTCAGAACGACGTCGCGGACCTCGGGAGCCCCGGAATCGCCGCGGACGCGCTCCGCCACGAGGGCGTCGGCCGCCCTGGCCAGGTTGGTCCAGCCCAACCGATACGGCTTCTTCAGGATCAGCACCGCGGCCTGGAAGAAGTCCGACGCGCCGCCGAGCGTCCTCTGGACCTCGGCGTCGTTTCGCCTCACGAGAAGCGCGCTCTCGAGCGCCTGCTCGGCGGCGGCGCGGGACGCCGAACGCGCCGCCGGTTGGCGCGAGAGCCAGATCGCGACGAGGTTGGAGTCGAACAACGCGCCGCGCCGCGCCGACGGCG
>CAZMIB010000278.1:0-1695 GCA_964566245.1 uncultured Elusimicrobia bacterium
AAGCAAAACAACGATCATGGTTTGTTTGAGGCGGCCTCGCGCCGCGCTTCCTCGTACAACCGGACATACTTGGGCCCGAGGATATTCACCTCGCGCTCGACGTCGAAGGGCTTCCAAGCCTCGGGGTGGCGGGCCATGTCGATGACGATGGGCCCGAGAAAGGAGGCGCCGTTGACCCAGGGCGCCTGCTGCGCCAGCCAATCGCCCAAGCTCGCCTTTTCCCAGTCGTTGAATCGTTGCTCCCGGCCAAACTCGAGGTCGGCCATGCGATTGAGGATGCCCTCACCATTCTCGACGTTGTTCGCCGAAATGATCGCCGCCAGGCGTGGAAAGAGGATTCGATAACGCCTTTGAATCATAGAGCCGAAGAAGGCGTGGAAAAAGTCGTGCAGGCTGAAGCCTAGCAGCCCTTGGCGGCTCCCGTCGGCCTCGGTGAGAGTCGGCCCCCACGACGCGCTATGGCCCAGAACGCGTCCGCCGCCTCCGAGCGTCGCCAGCACCTCGGCGCGCGCAAGGTCGCGCACCATGGGGATCAGCTGAACGGCCTCGGCCTCGAACACCGCGTCGATCACGGCCTGCATGATCCCGAACGAGGGCACGAGCCCCATATCCTTTGCAAAGATCGATAGCTGCGAGCCGGCGCTCAAATGCGCCGGCAAGTCCCATACCGAGCGCTCGGAGGCCGGGAGCTTTGCGATCAACGCTTCCAGCCGCTCCAACGCGGCCTCAATCGAGTCGAACATCCGCGGATACTCCCGCTCCATGCTCTTGTAGAAGTAGCTGTCGGCGATGGCTCGGGCAAACGGCGTCAATTTTCCTTCCGCGTCCAGCGCCGGATGCGGCTCCGGCAGCTTGGCGGGAATGCCCCCCGGAGCCTCGGCGAACGCCTCCCAGCGCAGGAACATCGTCGTGTGCTGGCCCAGGCTTATCAGGCCGCGCTCGAACGCGTCGCGGGCGAACTCAAGCACGCGCGGATGGTCCATGATCGGATCGGACCAATCGCCGGCGCGCAGCGCCTGGGCGAGGCGGGTGGCGCCGGCTTCCGCCTTGAAGCGCTCGTAGGCCCGGCGATAGCCGCCGCGGAAGCCGCTCGTCAAGTCCAGGTGCGGATTAGCGTCCATGTACCGGAGCTGGGCGTCGACGTCGACGCTCTTCCAAGCCTCCGGATGCCGCGCCATGTCTTGGACGACCAGCAGCGCCGCGTCGGCGCCCCAGCGGTTCAGCAAATCGTAGCCGGCGGAGCCGGGGGCGAGCCCGAAGAAACTCAAATCGGCGACGGTATTCTTCATGCCCCGGACCCGGCTTCGGTCCATCGGCTGGACGACGTAGCCGTCCACGACCAGCGGCCGTTCGCCCGTATATTGGTCAAGGAGCTTCACGAGACGAGCCGACAGCCGGTTATCCTCGAGGGGTCTCGACGAGCCGATCATCGCATGCAGGAAGTCATGCAGGCTGAAGGCGTGCATGCCGGCGTTCTCGCCGTCGAACGTGGTCTGGCGCTCGCCCCACGGCGTGCTGTAGCCGAACACTCTCCCCCCCGCTTCGACCATATCGACGATTTCATCGCTCGTGACCGCGCGATCGCGGGCGATGAGGCGCACCGCGTTCTTCCCATGCGTCGCCTCCAAGGCCGCCTGCAAGGTTCCGAACGAGGGCACGATCTCCCGGCCCCGACCGTCCGAAAGGACCCACGCC
>CAZMIB010000278.1:1705-2208 GCA_964566245.1 uncultured Elusimicrobia bacterium
CCCCTAGCTCAACGCGAATAGCCGACAGAAATTCTACGTTGGGTAGAGTGGCGCGAGCAAGCTTTCAGCGCCGCCGCGCCACGATGTGGAAGATGTGCCAGTGCTTCGGCTTTCCGCGCGGGGTGATGGCGTCGCCCTCCTCCTCCTCGAGCACCTCGACAGCCAAATCCGCCAGCAATCGCCCGGCCCACCCCCCGGGCACTTGGGTTCTTGCCGGGTTTCCCGACCCCCCAGCCTTTTTGCTCGACCCCCTCCCAGCGCAGGACCAAGTTCACGTACTGCCCCTCGGTGATGAGCCCTTTCTCGCGCGACGCCTTGGCGAAGTAGAGGACGCGCGGATGCCCGAACACCGGGTCCGACCAGTCGCCGGCCGCCAGGGCCTCGGCGAGGTAAGCGGCGCCCCGCTCGTCCGAGACTCGACCGCCGAGGCGAACCCACTGCTTGGCGACGGCGCGCCGTGCGGCGGCCAGAGCGTTCGACCAGCGGCCCGGCTCCGCCGCCTC
>CAZMIB010000279.1:0-2182 GCA_964566245.1 uncultured Elusimicrobia bacterium
CGCGACCGCGGCGGCGCAGGTCGCGAGCGCTCCCAGCGCGAAGCCGATCCCCGCTCCGATCCACGCGGAGGCGCGGGGCCGGCGCGCCGCGAGCTTCGCCTGCGCCTCGGAGGCGTCGCGCCGCGCCTGGTCATGCTCGCTTCGCAGGGAAAGGCGCTCGCGCTCGACGTTTTGAAGCCGCTCCAGCATCCAGCGCAATGTCATCTTGGCCGTCTCGAGATTCTGTATCCCGGCGAGCTGCCGCTCGAGCTCGGCGGGATCGGGGGAGCCGCCGGAGCTTCTGACCTGCCTCGTCCAAGGCGGCGTTCCGGGTGAGGAGGATCCGGGAGGGGGCTCGGGCATACGTGACCCGCTCTAAGCGTAGCCCCCGCGCCCGTTTTTGTCAACGCCGATTTGCGGCGCGCGGCGCAAATTAGTAGAATGCCTCTCCGTTCGGGCCGCTAGCTCAATGGTAGAGCAGACGCCTCTTAAGCGTAAGGTTACAGGTTCGAGTCCTGTGCGGCCCACAACCCCACTTTGAAATCCTTCGGATGACGGAATGGCGGATGTTTCGCCGATCCGGGGGTGACAGCGAGTCGTCGCGCGAAGCGCGTAAGACGAGCGCCGATCGGGGGCAGGGCCCCCGATCGGAAGCCGCCCGGCCGCACGTTCCCGGAAAGGCCGGGGCGATCAGCCCCGAGCAGCCCGCGAAGGGGGCGCGGAGGGGGGCGCTGGAGGCGCGGTGGGCGGAACTGGGAAACGCGTACGCCTTAGGGGCGTATGCCGCGAGGCTTGTGGGTTCGAGTCCCACCCCGCGCATTATTTAAGGACGAGGCAATCATGGCCCTGTGGTCCCCGGCGGAGAAGAAGCGCTTCAAGAAACTTAAGGAAGAGGGCTGCGTCGTCACGGTCTCGGCCGAGGTTCCCCAAGCCGAGTTCGACGACGAGCTGCAGAACGTCTTCGTCCGCCTCCAGGCCCGCGCGCGCCTGCCCGGCTTCCGGCCCGGCAAGGCTCCGCTGGATCTGATCAAGTCGCAGTTCGGCTCCGAGGCCCGCGCCCAGGCCCTCGAGGAATGCCTGCGCAAGGCGATGCCCGGCATCGTCAAGGACCTGGACCTGCACCCCGTCGCCAGCCCCACGGTCTCCGATATTTCGTTCGACCCGGGCAAGCCGATCACGTTCCAGGTCGTCGTCGAGAACGCGCCGCGCTTCGAGCCGGCCGACTACAAGAAGATCCCCGTCGTCGCGAAGGCGGCCGCGAGCGGCCCCGCGGACGTCGAGCAGCGCCTCGAGGACATCCGCCAGGGCAACGCGCGCCTGGAGAAGTCCTCCTCCGAGGCCGTCGGGACGACCGACTACGCGATCGTCGACTACGAGGGCGCGGTGGACGGCAAGTTCCTGGAGGGCTCGAAGGCCGAGAACGAGCTGATCGACATGTCGGCCCCGCAGACCGTCGCGGGCCTGAGCGAGGGCATCCTCGGCGCCAAGCGCGGTGATATTCGCGAGGTCGACGTCGACCTGCAGGGCAAGAAGGCCCGCTTCAAGGTCACGTTGAAGGAGATCAAGACCAAGGTCGTGCCGTCCTTGGACGACGAGTTCGCGAAGGACCTGGGCCTGGCCTCGGTGGCCGAGCTGCGGTCCAAGGTCGCCGAGTCGCTGGAGCGCGAGGCCAAGCAGAAGACCGAGCGCGAGATCCGCGAGGCGATCGACAAGCACCTCCTGAAGGCGAACCCGATCCCGCTGCCCCCCTCCTTGGTCGAGGCCCAGCTCGAGTCGATGATCGAGCGCTTCAAGCGCGACTGGGCCGGCTCCGGCCGCCCGTGGCCGCAGAAGGACGAGTCCAAGCTCCGCGACAAGCTGCGCGCGGACGCGGAGACCACGATCCGCCTTTCCTATATTTACCAGGCCGTCGCGCGCCGCGAGTCGATCGAGGCCACCGAGGAGGACTTCCAGAAGGAGGTCGCCGAGAACCTCGAGCGCGTCGCGGACAACGAGAAGAACGACGTCCGCAAGTTCCTGGAGAGCCGGAAGGAGGACGTCCAAGCGGTCCTGCGCGAGCGCAAGGTCGTCGCCTTCCTTAAAGATAGCGCGGCGATCAAGACCGCCTGAGGCGTTAAGAGCGCCTCACCACCAGAGGATCGCGTAGCCGGCCCCGCCGGCTCCCCCGGGCCCGCCGTAAACGCCCCCTCCGGGGCCCGCGCCG
>CAZMIB010000280.1:0-2117 GCA_964566245.1 uncultured Elusimicrobia bacterium
TTGATCAGGTACAGCAGGAGGTCGAGGGTTCCCTCGAAAATCTCCAAGTGGACTTCGTAGCCCGCGCTCACAGCTTCATCGCCTCCCGGACCTCGGCCAGCGTCCGCTCGGCGAGGGCCTGGGCCTTGCGGCCGCCCTCGCGCAAAATCTCGTCGACCAAGCCCGGCTTGGCCGCGAGGCCCGCGCGGCGCTCGCGCATCGCCGCGGTCGCCGCCTCGATGTTGCCGAGCAGTTGGCGCTTGCAGTCGACGCAGCCGCGCTGCCCGGCTCGGCACTCGGCGCCGACCGTCTCCCAGTCCTTCGAGTAAAGCTTGTGCAGCGCGTAGACCGAGCAGCCGGGCGGGTTCTCCGGTCCCGGGTCCGGATGGCCCGGATCCGTTTTGCGCGCCTTCTTCGGATCGGTGTAGGCCGCCATCAGCTTCTTCTGCAGGCTCTCGGCCGGCTCCGAAAGCTCGACGACGTTGCCGTACGACTTGGACATCTTCTTGCCGTCGAGCCCGGGGACCTTCGGCGTCGGGGTCAGCAGCGGCTGGGGCTCGGGGAACACCGCGCCGTACAAAGAGTTGAAGCGCCGCGCGATATCGCGCGTCAGCTCCAGATGCGGCACCTGGTCCTGGCCGACCGGCACCGCCTCGCCCTTGTAGGCGAGTATGTCCGCGGCCTGCAGGACCGGGTAGCCGACGAAGCCGTGAGTCTGGATGTCAGCCATCGCCCGCTCCCGCTCGTCCTCCGCGCTCGCGGCGGCGTCCGCGAGCCCGCGCGCCTTTTCCATCGCGGACCGTTTGGCTCCCGCTCCCGCGGCCTCGACCAAGTCCGGCGCGGCGCCCGCGTAGCGCCGCTTGAAGAGCTCGTCGAGCTGCTCCTTGTAGGTCGGGTTGCGCAGCAACCAGCCGAGCGGGGTCATCATCGAGAACAACAGCGCCAGCTCGGCATGCTCGGGGACGTGCGACTGCTGGAAGATCACGCACCTCTCGGGGTCAAGCCCGGCCGCGAGCCAGTCGAGGACCATCTCGCGCGTGTCCGCGCGGATGCCTTCCGTCTTCTCGTAGCCGGTCGTCAGCGCGTGCCAGTCGGCGACGAAGAAGAGGCAGCGGTGGGCGGCCTGCAGGTCGACCCAGTTCTTGAGGGCGCCCCAGTAGTTGCCGAGGTGCAGCCGGCCGGTCGGGCGCATTCCCGAGACGACGGTCTTCAAGCCAGCAACCCCATCGCCCGGAACAGACCGTAGACCGCGCGCACCCCGGGGTTGATGAACCAGCCCAGCAGGCCGGTGCTCATCAGGAGCAGGAGCAGCAGCACGCTGTACGGGGCGTGGCGCTCGTAGGCCCGGCGCGCGTCGGCCGGAAGCAGGCCGCTGAGCACCTTGCTCCCGTCCAGCGGGAAGATCGGCACCAAGTTGAAGAAGGCGAGATAAAGGTTCGTGACGATCGCGAACTGGCAGACGCGCGCCAAGATCAAGGCCGTCGAGAGGTCAAGGAACGCGGCGAGGGCGACCAAGCGGAAGGCGCAGGCGGCGAGAAAGGCGAGCCCCACGTTCGCCAGCGGCCCGGCGGCCGCGACCAGCATGCCGTCGCGGCGCATGTCGTTCAGCCGCAGCGGGTTGACCGGCACCGGCCGCGCCCAGCCGAAAAGCGGCGCGCCGCTAAGCCAGCACACGACGGGCATCAGGATCGTGCCGACGGGGTCGATATGCGGAAGCGGGTTGAACGTGAGCCGCCCGGAGAGCAGCGCCGTGTCGTCGCCGTGGCGATGCGCGACCAGACCGTGCATGAACTCATGCAGGATGATCGAGAAGAATAGGACCGGAGCCTGAAGCAGCCACTCCATCGAGCGCGGACGCCTGTAAGCTCATTTTATGAAGTTTGGCGTCGGCGTTCAACGAAGCATTCAGAGGCGCGCGGCGGCGCGCTTGAGCCAGGCGAGCGCGTCGAGCCGCGTCGCGACCTCGCCGCGCCATTGCGCGGCGGCGAGGCCCGACAACAAAGACGCGAAGGCCTTGCCCGGCGCCAAGCCGAGCTTCATGAGGTCCTCGCCCCCCGCCAGCAAAGGAGCCGCGGCCGCCGCCGGCAGGCCGGGCCGGACCGCGCGCACGACGCTCGCGGCCGCCGGAGGCAGCGGCG
>CAZMIB010000281.1:0-2061 GCA_964566245.1 uncultured Elusimicrobia bacterium
CGGTCTCCCGGCGCGCGCCCGACCGGAACGTCCGGCTGGCGACGGCCGCCTTGTGCGCGGCGGCCTTCGGACTGAACCCGTACGGCTTCGGCCTGCTCCGGCACTGCTTCGACACCTTGGCGCGGCAGCCGTTCATCAACGAGATGCGTCCGCCCGGCCTGCCGTACTACGCCGGTTTCTACGGACTTTTTCTCGTCGCGGGGGCTCTCGCCGCGGCGGTCCGCGCGCGCAAGGATCCTTTTCTCGCGCTGGCCTTCGCGTCCCTGGCCGTGTTGTCCTTCACCGCGAAGCGCCACACCGCCTTCTTGATCGTCGCCGCGGCGCCGCTGATCGCGCGCGCCCTCGAGGAGCGCTTTCCGGTGCGGCCTACGGCGCGCGCCGCGGCCTTGGCGGCCGCGCTGTTGAGCGGGGCGGCGGCCGCGCATCTGACCTTCATCTATCCCGATTTCATGGGCCTGCTCGGGTTCGGGGAGGTGACCCCGCTCGAGCCGGCGATCCGCTTCCTCGACGCGCACGGCATCGCGGGCACCGTCGTCAACGACGTGAACAGCGGCGGCTATCTCGCGTGGCGCTCCTGGCCGAGGCGGCTGGTCTTCGTCGACGGCCGCAGCCTGGACTACGGGCCGGAGCTGTTCGGGCGCCAGCTCGCGCTGTGGTCCTCACCAGCGGAGTGGGAGGCGATGGACCGGCGCTATCATTTCGACTACGCGGTGCTGGAGAACGGCCCGGACTATGCCTCGGCGGGGCTCGACGCGCGGCCGGAGTGGGTGCCGGTCTACTGGGACGACGAGGCGGTCGTCTACCTGCGCCAACTCGAGCGCTTCCGCCCCGTCATCGAGGCCTGCGGCTACCGCTACCTTCAGCCGAACCGAACCTCGTTCGGCTACCTCGCCCCGCTGCTGCGCGATCCGCGCTACGCCGCCGGCGTGCTGCGGGAGATCGAGCGCGCCCGCGCCGCGTCGCCGGGCTCGGTGAACGCGGCGCTGCTGCACGCCTACGCGCTCGCGGAGCTGGGCCGGCCGGCCGAGGCCGAGACGCGGATCGAGAGCGCTCTCGCGCTTTATCCGCTCAAGCCCGGTCCCTGGCTGTCGGCCGCCTGGATCGCCGAGCGGCTGGGACGCCCCGAGAAGGCGGAGGCATTGTACCGGCGGGCGTCGATCCTGGCCCGCCGCCAAAGCGAGACCGGGGCGGAGGCGGCCGCGCTCAACAATCTCGGCGCCCTCGCCGCGCGCGCCGGCCGCGCCGACGACGCGCGCGGCCTCTACCAGCGCGCCTTGGCCCTCGACCCGGCCCTGGGAGAAGCGCGGTATAACCTGTCCCGATGAGGGGTCAAATAGGTCGAAAGACCTATTTGCCGCCTGGGCCCTTCCTATTATAGAGTGCGGCCATGGGCCGTTGGGGAATTCTCGTTTTAACGCCCTTTTTGGCGTCCTCCGTCGAGGCGCAGATACGCATCGCGGGCCTGCAAAGCGGGGGGCGCGCGGTGTCGGCCGCTCCGGCCGTGGAGAGCCCGGGCTCGGGACTCGAGGACTACGGCAACATGTGGAGCTGGCGGGGCGGGCATCAAATGCCCGGCGCCGCCTGTCCGATCCCCGGCGTCGCGACCGATCCGCGGGCCCTGAACGACACCCCGGGGATGGTGCGCCTGCCCGACGGCCGCGTTCTGCCGTGGGCGCGCGACAAGGGACCGCTGGTCCCGTTGCCTCAGCCTCGCCGCGCGGCGGCCGTTCCCGTCGCGGCGAAGCCCGCGCCCGCGACGCCGAGAGCCTCCGCGGGCTTCATCGGAGGCTTGTCGAGGCTGCTCGGCGACGAGCCGAGAAGCGGCGGAGCCCGAGGCTCGCTGCTGGCTCGTCTTAGCCTGCCGACCGCGGTGCCCAGAAGCCTGGAAGGACTCGGCCCCGCCGAGCTGAGCGAGGCGGCGCGGAAGGATTACGTCCGCCGGTCGGGAGGGGAGAGGACCTCGGACGCGCCCGGGCCGGCCGTGCCCTCGCTCGCGGCGACGCCCGGCGGACGCGCCTTCGTGGTCGCCGAGCTCGCGCTTCCGGCGGGCATGGACGTCGC
>CAZMIB010000282.1:0-2033 GCA_964566245.1 uncultured Elusimicrobia bacterium
ACGCGCGCGAGCGGGCCGCGCCGGCCCAGGCGCCGGAGATCGCCGTTCTTCAGCCACGCCGGCCCGAGGCCGGGAAGCATCGCGAGCGCGCGGCGGCCCCAGCGCAGCACGACGAGCTTGGTGCCGAGCGTGAGCCGGACCTTCTTGGGCCGGCCCTCGGCGTCGCGAAGCTCGGCCTCCGAGAAGCCGACGCCGACCACGGCGTTCTCGGCGACCGGGACGTCCTCCAGGCACAGCTCCTCCGCCTCGATCCAGCCGGGGTAGCCCTGCTCCCCCGAGCCGGGCGGCAGGCGCGGCTGCTCCGGGCTCTCGCCGAACGCCCAGGCCCCGCGCGCCCGCTCGGCGCGGAAGGACTCGCCGAGGATGAGCTGGGACTCCTGGCGCTCGTCGCGCGAGGGGTTGAACGGCGAGAGCGGCTCGGGCTCGCGCCGCAGCTGGGTCACCGGGGCCGCGACCTTGAAGACGCGCGGCGAGCGCGGCGAGAGCTTGTAGCAGACGCCCTTCTTGTTGCCGAGCCAGGCCGCGAGGAACTCGTCGCGGCGGTAGACCCGGCGGACGACGGACGGCCGCGGGGCGGCGGGGTCGTTGACGATCACGTTCCCCTCGCCGTCGAAGCCGCGCACCACGACGAGGTGCCCCCGCGTGCGCTCGATCGGGGCCCCGCGCAGCTCCCCCTTCTCGAAGGCCAGCGAGACGACGACCGGCCGTCCGGCCGCGATCTCGGCCTGGAGCTCCTCCGGCCCGTTCAAACGGCAGGCGTAGGAGTCGAGGCCGAACGTCCCCGCGTAGAGCACGTTGAACGCCCAGTTGCCGTAGATGCCCTTCGCCCCGTCGTGGACGCCGCGGGCCGCCTGCGCCGTCTCGACGGTCAGGTTCCAGTACGAGAGGACCATCGCGACGCAGGTCGGGCTGCAGATGTCGCCGCGCATCCGCTTGTCCTCGACCATCTGCGAGCGCAGCGGGACGTCGAGGTCGCGGACCCACGGGGCGCCCGCGGGCGGCTTGGCGCCCCGGGTCCAGCGGGGGGCGCGGCGGCGATCCGAGAGGGAGGCCGCGACCAGCCGCAGCACGGGCGGGCGCGGCGCGCCCTCGTTGCGCACGCGGACGAGGTAACGGAACGCGTCGGCGGGACGCTCGAGGACCAAGGTGTCGACGTCGACCGCGCCCACGCCCCGCACCGCGAGGCTGCCGCTCTGCGATTGCCCGCCGGAGAATTGGCCGAGCCAGAACCAGGGGCTCCAGCGGCCCGCGACCCGGACCTGGGCCTCCAGCGACAGTGACGCCCCCTCGGGCAGGTCCGCGTTGGCCGACAGGATGAGCTCGTCGAACGGGAACGGCGACCAGATCGGCGCCGACTCCAGGCTCCCTTCCTTTTCCGGAGAGGGCAGGTCGAGCAGGCCCTGGTGGAAGTCGGTCTCCCTGAGGAA
This sequence comes from uncultured Elusimicrobia bacterium, assembly GCA_964566245.1. Lineage (GTDB taxonomy): Bacteria > Elusimicrobiota > Elusimicrobia > CAZMIB01 > CAZMIB01 > CAZMIB01. Next base: position 1,428 of record CAZMIB010000282.1, read on the forward strand.
GCGCCGCCGGGCGTCGACCAAGGCGCGCGGCGTGGCATGGACGACGGTCCAAGCCCGCGGGAGCATCTCACGATATTACATAAAAGGACCATCTTCTTCGCATCTTGAACGCATCCCTCGCGCCGGGGGAGTACCATTGGGCCTAGACGGCGGTAGGTCCAGCGCCTCAGGCCCTCGTCGAGGGGGGCGGGCTACCATGGAGGGGATGCCTTCGTCGACGATTCGCCTGTTTTGCGCCGCGGCGCTGCTCCTTCAAACCGGGGCTCCGGCGTGGAGCCAGGGCCCCGAAGCGCCTTCGCCGGCGAAGACTCTCTCCGCCCCGATCGAGGTCGCGCCGATCTCTCCGTCCGCGCCCCCCGTCGCCGCGCCCGTTCCTTTGCAAGGGCTTGAGACGCCGCCGCCCGCGACGGCGAATCCCGCGCCGCTTCAAGCGCTGCGCTCGGCTCCGTCCCCCGAGCAGGTCGCTCAGGCCCAGGCGCTCCCGCAAAACGAAGCCGGCTCGGCCGTCGCCGCGGAGCAGGCGTTCGAGCAGGCGATCGGCGAGGCCCCGGAACAAGCGTCGGCCCAAAGCATCATCGACGAATCGGAGGAGCCGGCGCCCGGTCC
>CAZMIB010000283.1:0-2017 GCA_964566245.1 uncultured Elusimicrobia bacterium
GCCGGCTCGAATCCGGGCTCCCGAAGCAGGCGTTATACGCCGGTCAGAGGACTAGTCGAGGGTCTTCCACAAGGTCGCTATTTCCCTCAGGAAGTTGGTCGTTCCGAGGCCGTGGTCGACAGCCGGTTCGCCCCGGCATCGTGTGGTCGTGCGCTCCTGGAGACCCAGCGGAGGGGAAGAACAGCTAAGTGTAAGCGAAAGAGAGGCCTCGCCGCTCGCCGCAGCCCACGCCGTCGCTTTGGTCGAGACGAGGGCCGGCTATTTCGGCTACGAATGGGACACCCGCCTGGTCATGCCCCCAGAGTCTCCCGATCAGCGGACCGGGGAGTCCCCTGCAACTCCGTAGCCAACCCCGAGCCGCGCCTGGAACCGCGGCCGGTCGCCCGAGGGCCGAAGACCTGCTCGGCGGCGTGCTGATTGTGGGCCCGGCAGAGAAGGCGGATCCCGGCCGGGTTCTCCGAAGCGCCTCCCAGCGCGTAGGGAACGACGTGGTCGAACTCCAGCCACTCCGTCGCGTCGCACCGTTTCCCGTCGCGCGAGACGAACGCGCATCGGCCCCCGTCCCGGCGCCAAACCTCGTCGCGGACCCAGCGGGGGATCCGCCGCGAGCGCGGGCGCGGTCGCGCCGGCTCGGGCGGCGGGCGCTTGGTGGGCCGGCGCTTGGCCGGGTCCCGCCGGGCGAGCAACGCGTCCAAAGCCGAGCCGACCAAATCCTCGAGCCTTCCGGCCGGATGCTTGTGGCGCGTCAGCGCGCGCGCCCGCTCGATCTTGCCGAGCAGTTCCTCGGAGGCCGTGAAAGCGATGCGCACCAAGCGTGAAGGCGCGGCCGCGCTTCCCGCCGTCTCCGCCTCGCGCGCCGGAGGCTCCGGCGCGACAGAAGGCGGCGAAGAGGGGGAGGATTGGGCCGGCGGCAACGCGAGCAGGTCTTTCTGCGGGGCCGTCGCGACGGGCGGCTTGGGCGACGGAAGGAATTTGACGACATCTCTTTGGGGCGCCGCGTCTCCGAAGCCCGCGACCATGCGCTCTATCTCGCGCTTTGTCTTGCCTCGCGACTCCGCCAGCAGCCGGCCGGCGTTGGCGGCGTTGAGGCAAGGCGCGAGCTTCGCGAGCCCGCTGAGATGCGCCTCCCCTCGGGCCAGCATCCCGAGGATTTCCGGGTGCTCCCGGCTCATGCGCGCCGCTTGGATTCGCAGATATGCTTCGTCCTCGGAAAGCCGGAGGTCCTTCGTGCAGTACTGGAAGAGGGAGGAATAGCCGCGGGGCGCGTAAAGCTTGCGCCGGTCGAACTCGGATAAGTGGCGTAGGAACGCCGCCAGCACCTGCTTCTCGCCCCAGGCGAGGGACCGAAGCCTGCGCTCCAATCGCGCATCCGGCAGTGAGGTGAGGGCCGGTAACGTCCGCGCGCTCTCCATGCTCGTCTATACGGATGCGAAACGCGAATGTTCCCTAAGCTGTCGCGATACCCCACGATAGCTTGGCCGAACCGCCAGCGCCTCGGCGGCGCTTCCGCGACCATAGGGTTTCCTCGGCGCGCTGCGCGGCTCCCGCCGGACCCGCGGACCGCCGCGTCGAAATTCAGCGCGGCAGTGCAAGGCGTCCAAGCCTCGCCAGGCGCGAAAGGGACACGCATTTAGGACTCGGTCCGGACCGAGTCCTACAAAGAGTGCCAGACACCGGCGCCCGTGCGATACGACACGCGGCCCTCGCTTCGTCGGCGACCTGCCATGGGGGGCCCGGGCAGCAGGGCCGGCGTATCGCACGATCGCGGATCTTCCCTCATAGTTCGCGGCGACGTCCCGCAATCCTCCGGATCGCCAAACCGCGCTGTCCGCGCCATCGGACCTAGCCGCCCTGGGTCCGACTTTGGGGTCGGGTATGGGACTTTCGCCTCATGCCGGGGCGCGGACAAGATACTAGGATGCCGCGATCATGAAAACCGCCCTTCTTCTGGCCTGCCCCGCCCTCGTGTCCCCCGGAGCCGCCTTCGCCTCGGGGGTGGTTGAGGCCATCCTTCCCC
>CAZMIB010000284.1:0-1979 GCA_964566245.1 uncultured Elusimicrobia bacterium
CGATCGATTTCCCGGCGCTGATCGAGCGCTACCGGGCGAGCATCGTCCCCGGCCTGGCGGCGCTGGCGGCCCACGCGCGCGCCTCGGGCGGCGACCGCGGGGCGCTCAAGGAGATGGGCGGCTTCTTCGAGCAGTTCCGCTTCATGGCCGACGCCGCCTATTTCATGCCGCTGCCGCCGCCGGGAGGGGGCCCCTCGGCGGGCTGGTCGAGCGTCGGCGGCTCGCTGCTCGAGGCCCTGCGCGGCGCCCCCGTCGATCCCGGAGTCCTCGACTACGCGGCGATGCTGAAGGCGCGCCAGTCCTTGGATGAAAGCGCCTTCCCCGCCGCGGTCGGGGCGCGCGCCGGGGCCCTGGAGGCGCGCGCCCCTAAGGCCGCCGCCTGGGCGCGCTACGAGGCGCTGGTCAACCGCGCGGAGCCGTTCTACAAGGGGATGCTCCTCTACGCGCTCGCGTTCATGCTGGCGGCGGCCTCCTGGGCGGCCTGGCCCCGCGCCCTCCGGGGCGGCTCGATGGCGCTGCTGGGGCTGGCGTTCGCGCTGCACACCTTCGGCCTCGTCTCGCGCATGCTGATCGAGGGCCGGCCGCCGGTGACCAACCTCTACTCCTCCGCCGTCTACGTCGGCTGGGCCGGCGTCCTCGTCGCGGGACTGATCGAGCGCCGCACGCGCCAAGGCTTCGGGGCCGCCGTGGCGGGCGTGATCGGCTTCGCGACCTTGATCATCGCGCATCATCTCGCCGACTCGGGCGACACGATGGAGGTGATGCGGGCCGTGCTCGACTCGAACTTCTGGCTCGCGACCCACGTCGTCGCTATCACCACCGGCTACAGCGGCACCTTTCTCGCCGGCCTGCTGGCGCACGTCTACATCCTGCGCGGCGCCCTCACCTCCGGCCTCGACCGGGACTCCGCGCGCGCTCTCGCGCGGACGACCTACGGCGTCATCTGCTTCAGCCTGTTCTTCAGCTTCGTCGGCACCGTGCTGGGGGGGATTTGGGCCGACCAGTCCTGGGGGCGCTTCTGGGGCTGGGACCCGAAGGAGAACGGGGCGCTGCTGATCGTGCTCTGGAACGCAATCATCCTGCACCTGCGCTGGGCGGGAAGGATACGCGAACGCGGCCTGATGGTGCTGGCGGTGCTCGGCAACATCGTCACCAGCCTCTCCTGGTTCGGGGTCAACATGCTCGGCATCGGCCTGCACTCCTACGGCTTCATGGACAAGGCCTTCTACGCGCTGACGGCCTTCATCTCCACTCAAATCGTCGTCGCCTTGCTCGGCGGGCTCCCCAAGGAGCAGTGGCTGAGCGCGTCCAACCTGCCGGCCTGACGCCGTCTCTCGCCGAAATTAGCGCGGCACGTTCGTTGCATGGTCCTAGGGGCACATGCTCTCCACGGACGCCAAAACCGTCGCCTCCAGGCGCCTCGCCCTCGTCGGGCAGCCCAACGTCGGCAAGTCGGTCCTCTTCCAGGCGCTGACCGGGCGCTACGTCACGGTCTCCAATTATCCCGGAACGACGGTCGAGCTCACGCGCGGCGTCGGGCGCATCGGCGGCGAGGCCTGGCAGGTCGTCGACACGCCGGGCCTGCGCAGCCTGACCCCGCGCTCCGAGGACGAGGTCGCTGCGCGCAACCACCTGCTCGACGAGCCGCCGGACGTGATCGTCCAGGTCGCCGACGCCAAGGAGCTGCGGCGCGCGCTGCACCTGACGCTCGAGCTGGGCCGCCTCGGCCGGCCGATGGTGCTGATCCTCAATCTTTCCGACGAGGCCCGGGCGCGGGGGATAGGGCTCGACCCCGCGCGGCTCTCGCGCGCGCTGGGCTTTCCGGTCGTCGAGACGGTCGCGACGACCGGCCAGGGGCTCGCCGAGCTGCGCCAGGCGATCGCGCGCGCGCGCCCCTACTCCGGCCCGGCCCCCGAGGCCGCCGCGGTGACGCGCGCCCTGTCTGCTGTCGGCCGCGCTCTGCCCCGCGAGTGCCCCGC
>CAZMIB010000285.1:0-1978 GCA_964566245.1 uncultured Elusimicrobia bacterium
TCTACTTTCACTGCGGAGGGCTCGCGCTTTACCCATGCTGAACCCGGAAGCACCATCTTTTTTGGGTTCGCGCAGTGAGTTTGTTCTGAGCATCGTTAAGGAGATGGCTGACAGGTAAGTGCGATGGCTACTGATGCCGACGGGGGGCATCAGAATAACGGATTATGAGGCCGAAGCGTCTGGTTCTTTTTAGCGGGATGGGCGGTGACAGCCGCCTGTTCGATTTGATCCGCGTTGATAAGTTGGAGCTCATAACGCCGGATCACGTTGCGCCTCAACCGGACGAGGATTTGCCGTCTTATGCCAAGCGGGTCGCCGCTATTTTCGAGATTGGATCCGAGGATGTAATCGGCGGCGCTTCATTCGGCGGCATGATCGCGGCGGAGATCGCGTCGAACCGGCAGGTTGCGGGACTTCTCTTGTTGGGGAGTTGCGTCCAGCCCGGTCGCTTGCCATGGTCGTATAAATGGGCAGAGTCCGTTAGTCCCCTGATCCCGGACTGGGCGCTTGGCCTTAGGTCATGGAAGCCTTTGGTTCGCTGGCGCTTCTATCCGGTCGATTCTTCCGCCGAGGATCGCCTGATCGACATGGCGGCAAGCTGTCCTCCGTCTCAAATACGGGCGTTCGGGCGGATGGCTTTAAAGTGGGAAGGAGCGCCAACTGCGAACTGCCCAAGCCTTTCGATCCACGGCGATCGAGATCGCATCATCCCGATCGCCTGTGCGAGCCCTGACATCGTTCTCTCGAACGCGGGGCATGCATTTACGCTCACCCACGCGCCGGACACAAACACCGCAATCGGAAAGTTCCTGGGCAAGCTTTAGGCGCTCACAGGTTTTCGACCCGTCAGGGCCTTCCTTAATAAGGAAGGTCCGTTGTTTTTTTGGGGGGTGTGCTAGGATAGGCTTAGAATTCAGCGGGGAGGTGGAGGGGGCCAGGGACCGGTCCGCGAGATTGCGACCGACCCCACCTTCCTGGACGTGACCCTTCCGGCCGACTACACGGCCTTCGTCTTCGTCGTGGAGGGCGAGCTTTACCTCGAGGAAGGGCGACTCGTCGCGGCCGCGGCCGCCGGAATTGTCATAAAAAGGGCATTGAAAACCTCGTCGGGGGGGCGCATACTATCGCGCGATGCCCTCCGACGAGCCCCCTCCGTTCGTCCGCCGTTTCGAGAGTCCGCCCGGGGTGGCCTCCGAGCCCTACGCGGAGCTGTTCCGGCGCCAGCAGCTCGAGAGCGAGCGCCATAAGCTGGAGGCCGAGGGCCTTCGCAAGCGTCTGGAGCTGGTCGACAAGGAGCTGGCGGAGCGCATCGCCGAGGGCCGCCGGCTGCTCGAGGAGGCGACGGCCCGGATGAGCGCGGAGCTCGAGGCCGAGCGCCAGCGCGGCCGCGAGCGCGAGCAGGAGCTGCTCGACCAAGTTCGCAGGGAGACCGAGTTCTCCGCGCGCCAGGCCGCCGACGCGCGCCAGTCCTGGCCGGCCCGGGAGCTCGAGCTGACGCGGCGGCTCGCGGCGCTCGAGGCGGAGTGGCAGGCCAAGTGGAAAGATGGGGTCGTCGGGGGGGAGAAAAACGGCGTCCAGATCGGCGTTCGTAATGTTACCGGTGGAGATGAGCAGAAGCTTCTCTGGTTGCTGCTTGAGGTGGAAAGAGTCGACGAAATCAGCGTCTTTGGTGACGACGACACGATTCTCGTCGTCGGCAACCTGCATTATCTCCGCGTCCGTTGTGCGGTTGCCGTGGGGCAGATCAAGGGTATGGAGGGCATCATGACCTGCGTCTGCAAGCCGGACGGCGAGACGTCGCGGCAACTGGGCGTCAAGTAGAAATTTCACGCGGCCAGCGGCTCGATACGTTTGACTTGACTGAGGCGCTTTGCATAGGCCAGCACGGCAAGAATGTCTGCTCGCTCCAGGTCCTCATAGTCCGCGAGAATCTCTTCATAGGTCATGCCCGCGCTGAGAAGTTCCAAAATAGTTTCCA
>CAZMIB010000286.1:0-1947 GCA_964566245.1 uncultured Elusimicrobia bacterium
CATGCGCGAGCTGATCGCGCGGCCCGGGCGCCTGCTGTGGATTAATTTCCTAGCGGGACTGGTCCGCGGGGCCGGTTTCACCCTCGGCGCCGCGGCCCTCGGGGGAATCCTGCTCTCGCTCGCGATCAACATGGCGCGTCCGATGCTTCAGGTTCCCGTGCTCGGCCGTTTCGTCGCGCGCGTGATCTCGGCCGTCGAGGAGTACGAGTCGCGCCAGCCCGCGTCGGCCCCGCGGGGACCGTGAGATGGAAACGCCCGCCCGGCTGCTCGTCGTCGACGACGACCTCCCCACGCTGGAGCTTCTCAAGCTCCAGCTCGCGCGCCAAGGCTACGAGGTCCTGGCCTACCGGCTCGGCGCCGACGCCTTGCCCGCGATCGAGAGCGAGCGCTTCGACGTCGCGATCCTGGACGTGATGCTTCCCGACGTCAGCGGCTACGACCTCTGCCGCAAGATCAAGGATCAGAACCGCACGCGCGGGATTCCCGTGATGATGCTGACCGGCCTGCGCGAGGCCAACGAGAAGATCAAGGGCCTCGACATCGGGGCCGACGAGTTCTTGATCAAGCCGTTCCAGGAGGAGGAGATGCTCGCCCGCGTCCGGGCGATGCTGAGGATCTCCCGCCTCACGCAGGCCCTCGAGCGCAGCCTCGAGGAGGTGACCCGCCTGCAGGAGCTGAAGACCCAGCTCTACCGCTACGTCGTGCACGACCTGCGCGGCCCGATGACCTCTATCAGCGGCGCGCTCGAGATGCTCTCCGACGCCGACGACCCGACCGGGGCCCGCTGGCTCGTCGGCAAGGCGCGCCTCGGCTGCGACGCGATCATGGAGCTCATCCTCACGCTGATGGACATCGACCGCATGGACCGCGGGGAGCTGAGCTTCGAGAAGCGGCCGATGGACTGCGCGGAGATGATCCGCGAGGCCGTCGAGCAATGGGTGCCCCTCGGGGAGGCCCGCCGCGTATCGGTCATCCTCGACCTGCCCCCGGGCCCGGTCACCTTGACGGCCGACCGCTCGTACCTGAAACGGGCGATCGGCAACCTGCTCGCGAACGCGATCCGCTACTCGCCCCAGGGCGAGACGATCCGCGTGCGCCTCAAGCCTCAGCCTCCGAGCTCGCTGCGCATCGAGATCGAGGACCGGGGGCCGGGGGTTCCGCGCGACCTAGCCGAGAAGGTCTTCCTGCCCGGCTACTCCTACTCGGCGCCCGAGGGCCGCAGCCACCGCGGCTTCGGCCTGGGGCTGGCGCTGTGCCGCATCGTCGCCCGCGGCCACGGCGGCGACGCCTGGGTCGAGGAAAACAAGCCCAGCGGCGCCCGCTTCGTGCTGAGCTTCCCGGCCTAAAACCGCCCTCGCCCGGGGACGTGACACGGGGACGTTGGACCCTTGCAAACACGGGCAAGCCCCTTATACTATCGTGGTCATGCGCGCCGTCCTATCGATCCTCTTGGCGCTGTGCGCCCTCCGCGCGTCCGCCGAGCCGCTCGACCTTTCCCGCCAAGAGCTGAACCCGGGCGATAAGGCCGCCCTGCGCGAGGGCGGCTACACGCTCGGCAAGGAGAAGCTCCTCAAGCCCGACGGCCGGCCCGTCGAGAGCGAGGAATTCCCGGAGCTTCTGCGCCGCATCCGCACCCAGCGCCGGCTCGCGGCCGTGGAGCGGCTGTCGAAGCTTTACGACGCCTACGCCGCGCGCGGCTCGCTGGCGCCCGAGGAGCTCGCGGAGGCGCGGCGGATTCTAGAGGTGGACGCCGACGTCCTGCCCGACGACGTGCGCCGCAGCTTCGGCCGCGTGGCCTTTCCCGACGCCGCCCCGCCGGACGATCTGAAGGCTAAGGCGTCGGCCTCGCCGGCGGCCGCGCCTTCTCCCGAGGCCGCGACGATCGCGGCGGGGGCCGTCTTCGAGGCCGGCCCGTCGCCCGGCGCCGCCCCGCTGCCGCCGTCCGCG
>CAZMIB010000287.1:0-1937 GCA_964566245.1 uncultured Elusimicrobia bacterium
ACGCGAGAAGCCTCGCCTTCATCGGGCGCGAATATAGCAAAATAGTAAAATCAACCAGGAGGCGCGCGTGGGATCGCCGCATTTGCCGGGGACGTCCAAGGGCCGGGCCCTCGGCCTGGCGCTCGCGGTCACGGTCGCGATCATGCTGGTCGAGGCGCTGGGCGGGCTGTGGACCGGCTCGCTCGCGCTGCTGGCCGACGCTGGCCACATGCTCACCGACGCCGCGGCGCTCGGTGTCTCGCTGTTCGCGGTCTGGATAGCCCGCCTGCCCCCCGACCGCGCCCGGACATTCGGCTACCACCGCGCCGAGGTGCTCGCGGCCCTCGCGAACGGCGCGGGGTTGTGGCTGTTGATCGGCGTTCTCCTGCACGCGGCCGTCGCGCGCCTGCTCGCGCCTCCCGAGGTCAAAGGCCTGCCGATGCTCGTGATCGCGCTGATCGGCCTGGCCGCGAATCTCGGCTGCCTGGCGTTCCTTTCGGGCCACGGGCACGAGGACTTGAACATCCGCGGCGCCTATCTGCACGTCCTCTCGGATGCCCTCGGCTCGGTGGGCGCGGTGCTCGCGGCCGCGGCGCTGCTGACGACCGGCTGGCGCTACGCCGACCCGCTGGTCAGCCTCGCGATCGGGGTGCTGATGGCCCAAAGCTCATGGGGCTTGATCCGCGACTCGGTGCACATCCTGCTCGAGGGGACGCCTCCCCGCTTGGAGCTGGAGAAAGTCCGCGCGGCCCTGCTCGAGCTGGACGGGGTCAGCGAGGTGCACGACCTGCATCTATGGTGCCTGTCGAGCGGGACCGAGTCCATGACCGGCCACCTCGTCGTCCGCGAGGGGGCCGACGCGCAGAAGCTGCTGGCCGACGGCGCGGAGATGCTCGGCCGCCGCTTCGCCCTCCACCACGTCACCCTTCAAATAGAGTCCGCGAAAGGCTGAAGAGTCAGCGCGCGGGCCTGAAAATCCCGAACGCGCTGGTGTAGCCGTGCAGGTAGGTCGAGCCGTCCACCGGGCCGATCTCGCCGTTGCCGAAGAAGCCCGCCATCGGCAGGCGGCCGAGCTTCTTGAAGAGCAGCTCGCTGTCGTGGTTCGCCCGGCGGTACAGCCGTTTTCCCCGGCCCATGCATGAGAACAGCAGGGCGCCGCGCGGCGTCGTCGGCGCGCCTCGGCACGCGTAGGCCTCGAGGCGCCGCGCGAGGTCCTTGGCCGAGGCCGCGCGGTCGCGCACGTGAAACCTCACCGTCTGGCCGTTCCTTAACGGCGCTCCGACCGCCAAAAAGCCCTGGTCGGTGTCCACGTTCAGCAGGTTCCGGATAAGGTAGTCGCCGCCGCGGACGGCGTCGGTGAGCAGTCCGACGAACAGCGCGCCGCGCGCGAGCTCCTGGTCGTCCGGCGTCAGGCTCTCGAGCAGCTCCTCGAGGCGCTCCAGCGGGCGCGCCCCGTCCAGCTCCAGCAGAAGGTTTCGGTAGCAGCGGGTGACCCGGAACGGCGGGCCGATCGGCCGGCAGCCCTGGGCCACGATCGGGTCGAGTTCGATGTTTCCGCTCAACGAGACCACGACCGCCCCCGACGAGAACGCCTTGCGGCCGAGAAAGAGCGCGTTCGCGCCGGGCCGGGTCGCGCCGCTGGCCAGGCCGCCTATCTTGCCGGCGCCGGGGAAGGCGTAGTCCAGGCCGCGCAGCAGATCCTCGGGGTCGAACGAGTACGGATCGGCGAGCACCAGGAAGCGCGAGCCCTCCTTTCCGAACGCGCGCGCCCAGGCCTTGGGCGAGCCGTCCGGGTCCGGGAGCCCGGCTTCCTCGACATGCACGCCGCGCAGCTCGACGTCGGGCAGGACGGCCGCGACCAGGCCCAGGCAGGGCTGATCCTCGAGCTCGCGCCCCGCGCCGATCACGCCCCCGCCCGAGCAGCCGGCCAGCAGGCGCGGCTCGAGCGCGTCCGAAAG
>CAZMIB010000288.1:0-1803 GCA_964566245.1 uncultured Elusimicrobia bacterium
GGGCTCGCGCTGGTCGACGGCCGGCTCATGACGGCGGATTGGATGCGGCGGCGGGCGTTCCTGCTCGATAAAACCCTCGAGACGACGCCCCGGAGCTGGCCGCTCGCGGACGGCCTCGTAAGCGGGCTCGCCTCCGGCGGGGACTCGCTGTGGAGCATCGACGGCGACTCGAACATGATCCTCGAGCACCGTCCGCCGGACTACGCGGTCGTCTCCAGCCGGACGGTCGACGCCAAGGACCCGTTCGGCCTGGCGGCCGACCGCGACGCGCTCTGGGTCGGGGACCGGGACAAGGGGCGGATTCTGCGCCTGAAGCGCTCCTCGTTCGAGATCAGCGCGACGGTTCCGCTCGCGAAGCCGGCGGCGTTGTTCAAGCGCGGCGCCGAGCTGTGGGCCCTCGACGACTCGGGAACGCTGCATGTCTTCGGAGCCTCCGATCTCGCGCCGCTGCGCGTCCTGGATTGGTCGGATTATCTTCCCGCCGGGGGCCGCATCGCGGGCCTCGCCGTCTCCGGAAGGAGCGCCTGGATATTGCTGGAGAATCCGCCGAGCCTCGTCGAGGTCCCCGCGAGGCGCGGGGAGAGGGAGCCGTGGCTGCGCCCTCAAAGCTGGCTGAAGGGAGAGAAGAAGGCGGCGCCTTCGGCGGCGACGTTAAAGCCTTCGCTCTTCCCAAACCCTCACCCCAACCCGCCGGCCCCAACGGGGCCGAGTCCGCTTCCGCTCGCGAGAGAGGAGGTTCCCGCCAAAGCGCCCTCGCCGCCGGAGGGAGAGCTCGCCCGAAAAGCGGAGGGGGGGACGTCCTCGGGGACGGTGGAGAAGCGCGAGGAGTTCAATTTTCCCGCGGGCGGCGCCGGGCTCGGGCTCGCCGCGCGCGAGCGGCTCGCGACCTTGCTCGCCGAGCTCTCGGCGAAGGACGGCCGGCGCCTCCGCATCACCATTCATACCACGAGCGCCGAGCCGCCGAGGACGGCCCGGCGGCGACTGGAGTTCGTGAACCTCTACCTCAGCGGCGGGGTCGCCGGAACGGAACCCAAGCCCGAGATCGTCCAGGACGGCTCCAGCGCGAAGCCCAGCCTCGTCATCGAGACCCTCTCTCCCTGAAAGCCGCCCTCCTTTTATTCCGTTAACATCCGCGTCATTGAATCTCCACGACTCGGCTGGTATACTATCGCGTCACGCGACACCGGAGCGCCCGTGAAGTATTGGATTTTCATCGATAATCAGGTTCAGGGCCCGCTCGAGACCGCTGATCTCCCGCGTTTATCGGGATTCAGCCCGACCACCTTGGTCTGCCCCGAGGGCAAGCCCGGGGACAGCGCGGGGGATTGGTCGCGCGCGGCGCTCGTCGAGGAGCTCGTTCCGCTTTTCAGCCTCGCGTCCTCCGTTCCCTCCGTCTCCGCCGCGCCCGCGCCGGCCGCGGAGCAGGCGGCGGCTTCGCCGGTCGCGGTTCAAACTCTGACCGCGGCCGCCGAGGCCGACTTGCTGGAGGCCCGCGGCCGGATCGGCTCTCTCGAGACCGAGCTGGAACAGCTGCGCCGCGAGCTCCAGGAGAAGGAGCAGGCCGTCGCCCGCGCGCGCGCGGATCTGGACGGCAAGACCGCGGCCCTGGGCGACGCCGAGCGGAAAACGGCGGGACTGCGCGCCGAGCTGGAGCAAAAGATCGCCGCGCTGGAAGCCGCGCATGCGCAGCTCGACGGCCTGAGCGGCCTTCAAACGCAGGCGGATTCCCTGCGCCGCGAGCTCGACGAGACGCGGCGCCAGCTCGAGGACGCCAAGGCCGCCCTCGCCGCCGCCGAGGCCCGC
>CAZMIB010000289.1:0-1767 GCA_964566245.1 uncultured Elusimicrobia bacterium
TCGCGGTCTTGCCGACGCCGGGGTCGCCGATCAGGATCGGGTTGTTCTTCGTGCGGCGGCTCAGGATCTGGATCAGCCGCTCGATCTCGTCCTGGCGCCCGATCACCGGGTCGAGGCGCGTCTCGCGCGCCATCGCGGTGAGGTCGCGGCCGAACTCGTCGAGCGTCGGGGTCTTCGACTTCGTGCGGGGCTGGGCTCCCTGGGCCGGGCCGACGTGCGGCTGCTGTCCCTCGCCCAAGAGATTAAGCACCTCCTCGCGGACGACGTCGAGCCTGAGGCCGAGGTTCTCGAGCACGCGCGCGGCGACGCCCTCCTCCTCGCGTATCAGCCCGAGCAGCAAATGCTCGGTGCCGACGTACGAGTGGCCCATGTGCTGGGCCTCCTCGACCGCGTACTCGAGCACCTTCTTCGCGCGGGGCGTGAACGGAATCTCGCCGAGCAGCATCACGTTGTCGCCGGTGCCGACGATCTTCTCGATCTCCGAGCGCACGCGCCGGAGGTCGACGCCGAGGTTGGCGAGCACCTGCGCCGCGACGCCCTCGCCGAGGGCGATGAGGCCCAGCAGGATGTGCTCGGTCCCAACGTAGTCGTGATTGAGGCGCTTCGCCTCCTCCTGGGCAATCAGGATGACGCGTTGGGCTCGCTCTGTAAATCGATTCGACATGTCACGCTCCGGGGTAAGGCTTGGTTTTGACGCCTCGGGTCATTATGCGAAATGCGACAACACGTGTCCAGGAGGCCGCGCCGGCTTTATTCCTATTATATATGACGACGAGGGGGTGTCAATACCGCGAAGATGACAGGCTCGTCTACTCGGAACATTTTCCCCGTCGTGGGGTCGAACAGGGCGAGATGGACGCCTCCGCCTCCCTGCCCGTCGACGCTCCGAGCGCCGCGTTGCGCCGCGCGGCCGGACCTGCTAGACTTGCCGCCTCGCGCGCGCGGGAATCCATGATCGAGCCCGAGGAGCTGGTCCAGCGTTACGCCGCGATGGTGTACAACCTCTCGCTGCGCCTGCTCAACAACCCCCACGACGCCGAGGACCTCGCGCAGGAGGCGCTCGCGCGCGCGGTCAAGGCGCTCCCCGGCTTCCGCGGCGACGCCGAGCCCGGGACCTGGGTGTACCGCATCACCGTCAACCTCTGGAAGAACCGCGTCCGCGCGGAGAAACGGCGCGGCCTGTGGCGGTTCCTCTCGCTCGACGGCCGACCCGGCGAGGAGAACGACGAGGAGCGCTCGGCCGCGATGGAGGTGCCCGACAACGAGCCGCCGCTCGACCATGCGCTGGAGCAAGGCGAGCGGAAAAAGGCGCTCGAGTCCGGGCTCGCGGCTCTCGACCCGGAGGACCGGGCCATCCTCGTGCTGCGTGAGCTCGAGGAGCGGCCATACGAGCAGATCGCCTCGATCCTCGGGGTGCCGCTCGGGACCGTCAAGTCGCGCCTCTCGCGCGCCCGCGAGGCGCTGCGCGCGAGGCTGAAGCCCCATTTAGGAGTGCCATGACCTGCGCCCCCTTCGAGGCCAACCTGTCGGCGTTCCTTGACGGCGAGCTTCGCGGCGCCGAGAGGGCGGAGCTGGCGGTCCACCTTGAGGGCTGCGCGCCGTGCCGCGAGCGTCTGGACGAGCTCAAGGAGCTCTCCTCCCTTTTGAAGCGGCGGCTGGCGGTCGCGGCGCCGGCGGGCTTGGCCCGCCGCGCGCTGCCCCCGGCGGAAACCCCCCCCCTGGTCTGGGCCCCCCCCCCGTTCGCCCTGCCCGTCGCCGGCGCCTCCC
>CAZMIB010000290.1:0-1760 GCA_964566245.1 uncultured Elusimicrobia bacterium
TCCAGCAGGAGCTTCACCAACGCCAGCCGGCTCTTCTCGCCGCCGCTCAGCACGCCGACCTGCTTGAAGACCGTGTCGCCCGGAAACAGGAACGAGCCCAAAATAGTCCGCACCAGCAGCTCCCCGTTGGCGCGGTTGGCCTCCAGCGCCTCCTTGAGGACCGTGTTCTCGGGGTGCAGGCCGTCGAGGCGGTGCTGGGAGTAATAGCCCACGCGCACGTTCAGGCCGGGCACGCGCTCGCCGGACTCGAACGGCAGCACGCCGGCCAGCATCTTCAGCATGGTCGATTTGCCGGCCCCGTTCGGCCCGACGAAGGCGACCTTATGGCCGCGCTCCAGCTCGAGATCGAGGCCCTGGTAGACCTTGATGTCGCCGTAGCTCTTGTGGACGTTCTTCAGCGCCAGCGCCCGCACGCCGGTGCGCGACGGCTGAGGGAAGCGTATGCTGACCGTCTTGTTCTCCTGCGGCAGCTCGATGCGCTCCAGCTTCTCGAGGCGCTTGATCATGCTCTGCGCGCGGCCCGCGGTGGAGGCCCGGGCACGGTTGCGCATGATGAAGTCCTCCATCTCCGCGATCTCGTTCTGCTGCTCGCGCCAGGCCTTCTCGAGCTTCTCCTTCTCGCTCTCCTTCTGCGCGAGGTAGGCCTCGTAGTCGCCGCGATAGACTTTCAAGAGGCCGCCCTCGAGGGCCACGATCGAGCCCGCGATCGCGTCGACGAAGGCGCGGTCGTGCGAGATGAACAGGATCGCGCCGCGGTAGGCCTGCAGCCGCTTCTGGAACCACAACAGCGACGCGAGGTCGAGGTGGTTCGTCGGCTCGTCCAAAAGCAGCAGGTCGGGCGCGTCCAGCAGCACGCGCGCCATCACCGCGCGCATCGCCCAGCCGCCGGACAAGCTCCGTATCGGCCGCCCGAAGTCGGCGACCTTGAAGCCCAGGCCCATCAGCAGCTCCTTGGCCCGGGCCTCCATGCGACCGTCGGCGTTCTCGATCCCCGCCAAGGCCTCCTCGAGAACGGTGCCGTCGCCGGACGGCGGGTTCTCCTGGGGAAGGTAGCCGATGCGCGCGCCGCGGCGTATGCGTATCTCGCCGTCGTCGGGGACTTCCTCCCACAGGACCAGCTTCAGCAAGGTCGACTTGCCGGCCCCGTTCGGGCCCACCAAGGCGATGCGGTCGCCCTGGTTGATCTGCAGGCTGGCTCCGCGCAGGATCTCCTGCGTGCCGAAGGACTTATGGACTCCGTCGATCGTGATCATGGACGCGAAACCCCTCCGGCTCGTCGGCCGAAGGGGCGACGTCCCATTCTACCAAATCCTCGACGGAGAGTCAGTCTCGCTTCGGAGGGAGCTGAGCCCGGAGCTCGGAGGCCTCGCGCGAGGCTTTCTCGAGGGCGGCGCGGGCCGCGTCGAGCTCCGCGCGCAGATCGGAGACCTTCTCGTCCATGTACGCGCGCAGCGCCGTCAGCTCCGCGCCCCGGGTCTCGGCCGCCCCGAGCGAACGCGACAGGCTCTCGGCCTGAAGCTGGGACTCGGCCAGCCGGGCCTTCATCGCCGCGAGCTCGGACTGCGCGCCCGCCGAGGACTTCTGGAAGTCGAGGATGATCGCGGCCGCCTGCCGGTTCGCCTCGGCGAGCCGGCGCTCCGCGTCGGCCAGCGCCGAGCGCAGGACGTCGGCGTCCCTTTTCGTCTCCTCTCGCTCGGCGCGCGCGCGCGCGAGGCGCTCCTTCCAAGCCTCGGCGTCCTGCTCCGCGCGCTCGGCCGCGG
>CAZMIB010000291.1:0-1745 GCA_964566245.1 uncultured Elusimicrobia bacterium
TCGAGACGGCCGCTCGTCACCTCCGCGTGGAGGCGGTTCAAGGCTCGGGCCACGCGGACGTCCTCGCGCGCGGCGCGCTTCAGCTCCAAAGTCAGTCGACTCAGCTCCGGCGGAAGCCGGTTAAGCGCCGCCTCCGGAAGACCGACCGTCACGCCTTGGATGAGCAGCTCCGACGCCGCCTTGAGGCTCGGGTCCGCAAGAGTGGGATGGGCCAAAGCCAAACCGTCCAACGCCGCCGGGATCAAGGCCCTGTCGCTCGGGAAATCCTTCAGCAAGCCGGTCATGCGGAGCCCGACCTCGGGCGTCAGCGCGATCCGGGGACCCGCGGCGCGCGCCCCGGAGGCCGCCAGCGCGACTGTCAGAATGACGGTAAGCACGCGTATCACGGCTGGCTCCCGGCCGGCGCTCCAGCGGGAGCCGTGCCGCTGGACGCTGCCTCTCGCGACCGCATGTAGACATCCATGACCGATTCCTTTCCGATGTTCGTGGCGTAGCGACCGAACTGGATGACTTCCTTTTCAAGGTCGAAGCCGGGCCAAGCCTCGGGATGCATGGCCCAGTCGCGGACGATAAGGTGGAGGACATCTTCCCGACCACGACCGGAAAACAGCAGGGCGGCGGCCAAGCCGTGACCCAGACCCTGCTTTGAGTAAAGCGGTTCGAAGAAATCGCCGTCGGAAATGTGATTGAGAATACTCTCCACTTTCCGAGCATCGAGCCCGCCGCTCGCGCCCTGCAAGAGACTCGCGATCCGCGCGCCGGTCTTCCGGATGGCGGACGGAACCATGGAAGCGTTGAAGGCGTGCCTGAAATCATGCATCGAGAATTCGAACTTGCCGGCCTTCCGCCCGTCGGCGCTGTCCTGCGGAGGAAGCCACGGGACGCTGTAGCCGAACACGCGCTCCCCCCGGCCCGACTGCCATATGATTTCATCCCGAGTCGTCGCCCACTGGCTCGGCCGCAGCCGCACCGCGTCGTCGCCGAACTTGGCGTTGAGCGAGGCCTGCAGCAGCCCCAGCGACGGGACGATGGTCGGCACGACGGCCTTTCCGTACTTCGACTCTATCCACCACAGGCGCCGCTCCGGAGCCGGCAAACGCTTGACCAACGCCTCGAAGGGCCGTACGATCTCCGGAAGGCGGCTCACGCCTAGGTAACGCTCAGGCTCGTAGGCGCCCGCGATGAGCTCGGCTTTAGGCGTCAACACCCCCGTCTCTGTCAGCGCCGGAAAGGCCTCGACCGTCGGATGCCTGGATTTTAAGTCGTCCAGCGCCTCCCATAGCAGGAACTTGCTCGCCGGCTCGGCCGCTTGGTCGAACGCCACGGCGGCGGCGAGCCCGCCCTCCGCGGCCTCGGCGCGCAGGCTCTTCAAGGCCCGGGCGACCTCGGGGCTTTTGCGCGCCGTGCGGTCGACATCACGCTTCAGCCGTCCTAGCTCCGGCGGAAGCCGTTTCAAGACCGGCTCGGGAAGCCGGCCGGCCAAACCCTGAAGCATCAACTCGGACGCCGCCCTCCGGCTCGGCTCGTCCATGAACGGATGGGCGATCACGAGCCCGTCCAACGCCGCGGGCATCAATGTCGGCTGCTCGATCGGGAAGTTCTCGATGAGGCCGGAAAGGCGGGCCTCGATCTCGGGGGTGACCTTGATCGGCTCCTCCGCGCGGCCGGGAGCCGCGAGCGCCATCGACATAAGCAAAACAACGATCATGGTTTGTTTGAGGCGGCCTCGCGCCGCGCTTCCTCGT
>CAZMIB010000292.1:0-1667 GCA_964566245.1 uncultured Elusimicrobia bacterium
GTCGCGGTCCCGAAGCCCGCGGCCGCCGCTCCGCCCGCCGGCCGCGCCGCGCTCCCGCCCCCAAGCGCGCCGATCGTGAAATCTTTCGCGAAGGCCCTGTTGGTCCAAGGCGAGAAGCGAGGACTCACGGTGCGCCTGGTCGCGGCCGAGCTGCTGGCCGCCCTCTCGACCCCCTCCGATCTGCCGCTGGCCCGGGAATGGATCGTCAACGCCCATTCCTACGCCGACTTCATCACCGGCCATACCCAAGCGCTCGCGGCCGGCCTCATCCTGTCCCGGCACGGCTCTCTCGCCGAGGACGAGCCCCGACTCCTGCTCGCGATGGCGCGCGGCTCCCACGCGGACGGGCACACCTTCCGGCCGTTCAAATCCCGCATCGCGGAGGCGTACGCGGCGATGCTCAAGCCCGCCGGCACCCAAGGTGTCTCCACGCTGCTGAGGCGCTACCTGGAGGAGGTCCAAAAGCCGGCCAGCGACGCCGCGCCCTTCACGGATCCGAGCGTCAGAAGCGGCGTGCTTGTCGAGGCGCTTTATCTCGCCCTCTGCCGCGACGGCGGAGCGGATCTTAAGGACCTTCTGGTCTCGGACGCGCGGCGCGAGCGCGGCGCCGAGCTCCATGCCTATTTGAGGCGGACCGCCCCGGCCGCCCTGGAGACGCTCGTCCAAGAGGTCCGCCGCGGGCGGCTTCCGCCGTCCGAGCTGCGCCCGCTGGCCCTGCGCGCCTTGGGAGACTCGGACGCCGACGACGACCTGGAGCTGCTCCTCGACCTCATCCGGACCAGTTGGCGCTCGGCGCTCGACCTGGAGAACGCCGGCGACGCCGCGGAAGCCGTCGCCCGGATGGTCGCGCGGAAGCGCGCGTACGAGCGCGTGAAGGACGAGCTCCGCGACTGGCTAAGGGAAAGCCTCTCGAACCAGTATCTCGGCGCGACGCCCGAGAGCAACGCGTCGATCTTGACCGCGGTGAACGTCGCCGGCGCGGCGGGGGAGCCCGCGGACCTTCCGGCCTTGGAGCGCCTGCTCCGCGCCGACCCGGGCGAGGTGGACAGCAGGCACGAGATGACCCAGGCCGCCGCCGCCGTCGCCTGGGCCAAGATCGTCGTCCGCTCCGGGCTGTGGAAGCCGTACGCGACCGAGCCCGAGGGCGGGGGGGAGAAGCCGCTCCCGAGGCTTCAGCGCATGCTGGCCGACCGCAGCCCCATCGTCAACAAGGCCGCCCTGGAGACGCTGCGGCTGCTCGCGGAGCAGGGGATACTCAAGCCATGAGCGGACTCCGCCGCGCGACCGCGCTCGCGCTGGCCGCGACCTTGGCAGCGGAAACAGGAACCGCTCCCGCTTTCGCCGCCATGGTCCGCGCGCTCGACGTGACGGCGCCGATCCAGGCGATCACGGTCGTGAACGTCCCTATCCTCGCCCCGTCGGCGCTTCCGACGCCGAGCGCGACGCCGCTCGCCGTCATGCCGCCGACGACGGCCCCATCCTTCGCTCTTACGCCCCCTCACGCCGCCCTCGCCGCCGCCGCTCGATGGAGCTCTCCCGCCGCGCCGGCGCGGACGGCGGCTCGCGACCCGGGCGCCGAAGCGGCCGACGCCGGACGCTGGTTCGATGCCTCCGCGCCGCTGGGCGGGGGAGCGCGGCTTTCGGCCGATGAGAACGCCCCCGGCCTC
>CAZMIB010000293.1:0-1666 GCA_964566245.1 uncultured Elusimicrobia bacterium
ACGCGCGCATCGACAAAACGGCCTACGACGACAGGGTCAAGGCGCTGCTGAGGCGCATGGCGGCGAACTCCCTGCAGGAGGACGGCCGCGTCGCGCTCGACGTCATCGAGCGCGACAAGCCGCGCATCGAGATCGGCGATACCGACTCGCCGAACGCGACCGGGGAGTCCTGGGGTCCCACGGGCCGGGGAGAAGGCTGGGTCATGGTGAGCGACCGGATCATGGCGGTCAAGCGCGGGAAGGGGGAGTTCCGGACCGCCTGGACGCATCCGGAGAGCTACAAAAGCGCGCTCGGCTTCGTTCCCGCGCCGATTTTCGAGCAAGGAGAGACGCGGCCGCTGGCCCAGGAATACCTGTCGCTGACCTTGCTCCACGAGCTGACTCACCGCGACACCTCGAGGCTCGGGGGCGAGTCGACCTTGGTCACCGAGCTGCGCTCGCATTTCGCCGAGTTCAGGGGCAACGACCTCCTCGAGGAAAGGCTCAAGAAGAGCTCGACGAACGACGACTACCGGCTCTGGAGGCGGGACCCGCGCGCCTACGAGCGGGAGATGATCCGCACCTATGCCACGACCTTCCAAAAGATCGACTCGCGGGCCGACGTGATCGAGGGCAAGCGCCGGGAGCTCAAGCGCCTGATCGCTCTGCCCGACGAGGAGCTGGAGCAGGAGCGGCAGGCCGAGGCCCGCAAGACGCGCAACGGCCTGTACGACCAGCGGCTCGCGCTGACCGAGGACCTGCACAAGGCGGGCCTGATCACGCTCGGGGAATGGAACCGCGCCCAGGCTCACGTGCGCGCGCAGCGGGACGAGGCTCTCGATAAGCATTTCGCCTCGGAGGAGTACCGGAACGAGAGCTATCGCGAGACCTTGCGCGGGCGCCTCCGGCGCCTGGACGAGGACGAACGGCTGTACAAGGAGGTCTGGGAGTGGGACGAAGCCTGGCGCAAGCAGCGCTTTCAGCGCTGATCACGGCGGGCCTGGCCGCGGCGGCGGGGCCGGGATACGAGACTTTCGTTTTTCCGCGGGGCCTGTTCCGGTGCGAGACGCCGTCCGGCTGGGAAAGGACCGTGGACGCGGAGGCGGGCCGGCTGGCGCTCACCCTGCCCGAGCCCGGCGCCGCCGGCGCCCGCGAGGTCGAGCTTGACGCCGCGTACTACCGAAACGGGGGGAGCTACGCCTCGGCCGGGGAGTTCGTCAAGGCGAACGGCGGCGAGCGCTCGCGTCCGGCCAAGCTCGGCGGCGGGCTGGCGGCTCGCCGCTACGAGGTGACGACGACTCTCGACGACCCTGAACGCGGCCCCCTGCGCACGCGCCAAGCCTACGCCGTCGCCTCGCTCCGGGACGGCTTCTTCGTCCTGGCGCTCACCGTCCGCGATCGCCCCTCCGCCGGCCCCGGCGCCTGGCGGAAATACCTCCCGGTCTTCGAGCGCTTGGCCGCCAGCTTCAAGCCCGGCGCCGGGCTGCGCCCTAAATAGGGCTCGACCGGGCAAAGGGGAATCGGGCGAGGGCGAGGACGGCCACGGCTCCGTGGTGCTGAGCGACGGCATGCTGAAAGCGGGAAACCTCAAGGAAGCCTGGGAAAAAGACGCCGCCTGGCGCGCCCGCCGGCCTGTCGCCGTTTTTTTAATACGTCATGTTCGCCTCAAGTAGAAATGTCATGTCTC
>CAZMIB010000294.1:0-1657 GCA_964566245.1 uncultured Elusimicrobia bacterium
CGAGCACGGGCTCGGCGGGGACCTCGGCCCCCCGGCGGGACGCGCCCGCGCAGCCGGCCGCGAGCAGGGAAGCCAACGCGAGGCGCCTCATGCCGGCTGCCCCTCCGCCTCCTCCTCCATCGGCCCGGCCTCGGGGGTCTTGGCGGCCGGCAGGACGAGCGAGAACCTCGAGCCCCTCCCGAGCTCCGACTCAACCCAGACCTTTCCCTTGAGCTTCTCGACGACGTTCTTCACGATGGTCAGCCCCAGCCCGGTCCCCGGGGGGCTGAAGTCGGCGTCGGTGCGCACCCGGTAAAACTTCTCGAAGACCCGCTCCTTCTCCTTCGCGGGAATGCCGATGCCCGTGTCCGAGACCCAGGCCAGCACCATGTCGCCCTTGTCCTGCAGGCCGGCCACGACCGAGCCTCCGGGGCGCGTGAACTTCAAGGCGTTCGAGATCAGATTGTCGACGACCTGCAGCAGCCAGCGCGCGTCGCCGGCGACGCGCGGCAGCTTCTCCGGGATGGCGGCCTTCAGCTCCACGCCGGCCGCGCGCGCCTGCGGCATGTGCATCTCGACCGAGCGGCGCACGAGCTCGACCAGGTCGACCGGCTTGTGCTCCATCTCGGCCCCGCCCTCCAGGCGAGAGACGTCGAGCAGGTCGCCGATCAGCGCGTTCAGGCGCGTCGCCGCGCCGCGCGCGATCGTCAAGAAATGGCGCTGCTGGTCGTCGAGCGGCCCGGCCTCGCCCGACAGCACGACCGCGAGAAAGCCCTGGATCGAGGTCAGAGGGGTCCGCAGCTCGTGCGAGACCGTCGAGATGAACTCGTCCTTCATCCGGTTCAGGTTCGCGAGCTCCTGCGCGGTCTGCGCGAGGCGCTGCACGAGCATCGCGCTCTCGATGATGACCGCCGCTTCCTCGGCGATCAGGCTCACGAAGCGCAGGTGATCGTCGCCGAAGCAGTTCTCCTTGAACGAGCCGACGCGCAACACCCCGATCGTGCGCTCCTCGATCGAGAGCGGCACGACGATCAGGCTGTTCGCCTTCCAGAGCTTCGCGAAGTGCGCGAGCACGCGCGGGTCGCTTTGCTCGCTCCCGGTGATGAACGGACGGCCGGTCAGGAAAACGCGCACCGAGCTGGCCTCGGAGTTCGTCAGCGGCAGCCGGTACAGCGAGACCTCGTCGCCCGCGACCCCGTAGGCGCCGGGCTGGGTCACGAGCTCGCCGCGTTCCTCATCGAGCAGCAGGAACGCGCACAAGTCCGCCTCGAGCGCGCGCGCGATGATCGAGACCAGCGCCGAGAGGCTGGCCTGCGGGCTGCCCGGGTTCGAGGTGATCGTCGACGCGACCTCGTACAGCGTCTTCATCTCGCGCGAGCGCTGAGCGAGGCGGATGTTCGTGGAGGTCAGCTCCTGGATCGTGACCTGGATCGACTCCTTCAGCTCGCCCTCGCGCCGCCTGAGCTCCTTGAGCTCGCCCGCCCCCGTCCAGAGCGCGGCGATGAACGAGCCCGCCGGCTCCAGCAGCCACGCCGCGCGAGCGAGCGCCTCGCCCGAGGCGTCCGGGGAGCCCGCGATCAGCAGGCCGCGCCCTCCGGACTTGACCGACGGACCGGCGGGCAGGCGCCGGGAGGCGACGCTGCCCACGCCGAGGGCGGCCACGGCGCGAAGGAAGCCT
>CAZMIB010000295.1:0-1624 GCA_964566245.1 uncultured Elusimicrobia bacterium
AGGGGAACATCCAGAAGTTCACCGAGGGCGCGTTCCGCGACTGGGGCTACGAGGTCGCGACGACCGAGTTCCGCGACCGCGTGGTCACCGAGGCCGAGCTTTGG
Source organism: uncultured Elusimicrobia bacterium (assembly GCA_964566245.1). Classification (GTDB taxonomy): domain Bacteria; phylum Elusimicrobiota; class Elusimicrobia; order CAZMIB01; family CAZMIB01; genus CAZMIB01. Next base: position 105 of record CAZMIB010000295.1, read on the forward strand.
GAGAAGCATAACGGCGTGATGCCGTCCGGCAAGCTGTTGGTCAAGGACCGCATCGCGGACCAGACCTTCCAGCAGCTCCTGCTGCGGCCCGACGAATACTCGGTGCTCGCGACCCCGAACCTCAACGGCGACTATCTCTCCGACGCGGCGGCCGCGCAGGTCGGCGGCCTGGGCATCGCCCCCGGCGCCAACATCGGCGACGGCGTCGCGGTGTTCGAGGCGACGCACGGCACGGCCCCGAAGTACACCGGCAAGGACATGGTGAACCCGGGCTCGCTGATCCTCTCCGGCGTGATGATGCTCGAGCACCTCGGCTGGAACGAGGCCGCGGCGCTCGTCATCGAGGGCTTCCAGGCCACGATCGCGCAAAAGCGCGTGACCTACGACCTCGAGCGCCAGATGGAAGGAGCGACGAAGCTGAAGACCTCCCAGTTCGGCGCGGCGATCGTCGAGAACATGGGGCGCAAGGCCGTCGCGGCGGCCTAAGCAGAGGCGAGCGATCGAACTTTCGGTCGTCGTTCCGGTCCTTGACGAGGAAGAGAGCCTCGGGCGGCTGATCGACGAGATCGAGGCCGCCCTCGCGCGCGTCGACTACGAGCTGCTGCTGGTCGACGACGGCTCCACCGACGGTTCCTGGAGGCTGATCGAGGCCCGCGCCGCGAAGAACTCGCGGATCCGCGGGCTGCGCCTCGGGCGCAACTTCGGCCAGACGGCCGCCTTCTCGGCGGGCATCGACGCCGCTCGGGGGAAGTTCATCGCGGCGCTGGACGCCGACGGACAAAACGACCCCGCGGACCTGCCGCGGGTCCTCGCGAAAATCGGCGAGGGCTACGACCTCGTCAGCGGCTGGCGCAAGGATCGTCGCGACCCGTATCTCAGCCGCGTCCTCCCGTCGCGCGTCGCGAACTTCCTGATCTCCTGGGTCACCGACGTGCCGCTTCACGACTACGGCTGCTCGCTGAAGGTCTACCGCGCCGAGTTCATCAAGCCGTTGCGCCTGGTGGGGGAAATGCACCGCTTCGCGCCGGCCTTGGCGGCCTCGCTCGGGGCGCGCCTCGCCGAGGTGGAGGTCAACCACCGGCCTCGCACGGCCGGCGCGTCGAAGTACGGCCTCGCGCGCACGCTGAAGGTCCTGCTCGACCTGCTGACCGTGAAGTTCATGGACGCCTACCTCGGCAAGCCGATCTACTTCTTCGGCGGAGCGGGGCTCGCTCTCGGCCTCGTCGGGTCCTTCCTGGCCGCGGTGACGCTGTATAAGAAGTACGTCCTGCACATCTTCGTGAAGGACCAGCCGCTGTTCCTCGTCTCGATCTTCCTCGCCTTGGTCGGCGTCCAGCTCGTCCTGCTCGGCCTCCTGGCCGAGGTGCTGGTGCGCGTGTACTACGACATCAAGGACAAGCGGCCGTATGTCGTGAGAGAGACGACGCGCACCCCTCACCCTGCCCCTCTCCCCTAGGGTCTCCCTTCTGTCGCCGTTTTTTTAATACGTCATGTTCGCCTCAAGTAGAAATGTCATGTCT
>CAZMIB010000296.1:0-1604 GCA_964566245.1 uncultured Elusimicrobia bacterium
AGCCCGAGCCTTTCCCCGCGACGCCGAGGCACAGCGCCCCGGCGTCGCGCGCGAGGTCGAGCCCCTTCTGCGAGTAGTGCTTGGTCCCGCGGTGGCTGATCACGATCACCGCGTCCCGCGGTCCGAGGCGCGGCGGGTACAGCGCCAGCTCCAGGGCTTGGATCGGCCAGGCCTCCGCGCCCGCGAGGCCGCGCAGCATGTGCGCGCCGGCCCACGCCGCGTGGAAGCTGGTCCCCGAGCCGGCCAGCAGCACGCGCCGCCCCTTGAGCCGCTCGGCGGCCCGCGCGGCCTTGGTCCAGTTCGCCGCGAGCGAGGCCTCGAGGGCCTCGGGCATGGCGAGCATCGTCTCGAGCGTCCGCGACGGGGTCCTCGCGCGGCTCACCGCTTCCCCGCCGGCGCGCGCCGCCGCCCGTGCTCGAGCATCGCCTCCTCGGCCCGCGCCAGGTCCGCGTCGTCGATCTGCCAGACGCCCTTCCCGGAGAGAAGGCTCGAGAGCTTCTGGAACAGCTCCTCGTCGATGAACGGGGTGACCTTGCCGGATCGGTATTCGTTCTCCTTCTCCTGGTAGAGGCCCAGGAAGGTGCGGTCGCGGAACCAGGTCTCGCGCTCCATGCGCTTGATCTTGTCGAGCAAGGTCGCCGTCGGGTTGCGCTGAACGAACTCGAAGAACATCGCGCTCGGCCGCGTCCCCGGGAAGAACCACTCCCCGCTGAAGACCTGGATCAGGTCCTCGTCGGCATCGCTGAGGATGGGCGTGATGAAGTTGACGCCGCGCTCGACCGCGTGCGCATGGAAGGCCAGCAGGTCCGGCAGCCTGAGCGCGATGTGCTGCCAGTGGGCCGCGGCCTGGTGCTCGCTGAGCATCTCGCGCACGTGCGAGCGCTGGGCCTTGGGCTCGGAGGGCTGGACGACCGCGATGATCGTGCGGCGCAGCGGCGAGCCGGTCGTCTCGTCGCCGACCGAGACCGCGAAGGTCATCGAGACCTCCTTGCCGTCGACGGTCCGCCGCTTCTCGTAGAGGATGTCCTCGCGCCGGCAGCCGAACACGATCCGGAACAGCGCGTAGGCCACGTTGTACATCCGCGGGTCGACGAGCAAGGTCATGTGGTCGACCGTGAAGTTCAGGAACGGCTTCTTCGCGTTGTCCATGGAGCCCCCTTGGGATCTTATTCTCACGCCTCTTCCCCTTTGCGCGGATTTTGACGCCGGAACGCCAGGCCCGAGAGGGCGCCGCCGGCGGCGCCGGTCAGGGCCGAAAGCTCGGGCAGCCGGCCGGCGACGTCGCGCGAGCGCGAGAGGTCGACGAGACCCTCCGAGCCGCGGGTCACCGCGTACAACGCCGCGAAGACCGGCAGCACCGACCAGACGGCGCTCGTCGCGGGCCTCGCGTCGCCGAGGACGCGCGCGAGCCCGCCGAGGACGAACGGCAGGCCGAGCGCGGCCAGCGCGAAGAAATAGAGGCGCCACGCCTCGCCGAACGCGAAGCTCTCGCAGCAAAACTCGAGGAAGGCGCCGAGAAGCCACGCGCACGCGGCCCCGGCGGCCGCTCCCCCGAGGGCCTGGGCCCCCCGGGACCGCCCCACTGGCCGCCGCCCGCCCACCAC
>CAZMIB010000297.1:0-1594 GCA_964566245.1 uncultured Elusimicrobia bacterium
TGGAGATGGCGGATTCGGCCAAGCGCTCCCTCGAGGCCGGCGAGTCGCTCGCGCTCCATTGGGGGGCCGACGCCACGGGGGCGACCGTGCTGCTCGAGCGCCGCGGCGCGAGGCCCTGGTCGGACGACGAGCGGGACGCCATCGGCGAAAGGCTCGCGCCGGGATCGCCGCTCGCGTTCAAGCTGGCCGAGGCGGGAGCCCAGGCCTTCCTCGGACCCGGTCCGGACTCTCCGATCGGGCGCGGCGCCTCGCTTTGGCTCAGGCTGCCCGCCGCCCGGCCCGTTCCCCCCAAGGCGCCGTTCAGCGTCTGGGCGCGCTTCAACTCGGGCGTTTACCCGGAGGCGGCCCTGGAGGTCCTGAGCCGCCGCGGCCTCGCGCCGGAGCGCTCGTTCCAAGACGAGCGCGGGTTCACGGCCCGCGTGCCGGCGGAGAGTCGGGAAAAGGCGCTCCGCATCCACGACGCTCTCTTCCATGATCCCGCCGTGAACTCGCTGACCCTCCGCGGCGAGGCGGACGTGCGCGAGCGTGTGATCGCGGCCGGGCCGAGAACCACGGTCCTGAGGGTCAGTTTCATGCAAGGCGTCGATCAGGAAAGCGCCTTGGCCCATCTCGCGCGATGGGGCTTGAGGGCCGACGCTCTCCTGCACTTCCCGGAGTCGCGGATGTTCCTGATCTGGGTCGCCTTCCCGGGGGCGTTCCAGACCATGGATCTGGCCCTGCGTTTCGCCGGCTGCCCGGACGTCTACGAAGTCCTGATCAGGTCCTAAATCGGCAGCAGCTTGACGCCGAGAAGCCGCTCGGTGAGCCAGACCGCGCCCAACGCGGCGACGGCGATCGACCCTCCCGAAAGAACGATCCCAAAGAATGCGCCGTCGGGAACGCGGTGACGACCTTCGCCGCGCCCGCGATAGCGTCCCGGAAGCTCCCGGCCGGCTCCCACGTTCCCGCGGACGGGCGCAGCACGGCCGGCAGCAGCAACACCAGCAGGAAGGCGCGCCGGGAAAGTCGTGGCCGGCCTGAAGCAGCACGGCCCTGAGAAGCAGGACGTCGTCGGGAGGATCGGAGAGGCTCCACCACGGCGCGACGCGGAGGCATCCCCTCGCGAGGACGGAGGCCGCCGCGGGATCGCCGGGGCGCGCGCGTAGAGCCTCTCGAGAACCTGCGCGTCATCATGGGGAATGAACGGCGCGGCGGCGAGGGGCAGCGTCAACGACAACAACCACCACACGTCAAACAGGCGGGGCCAAGCCGAAGGCCCCGCCCGCTATACCTTAATTCGCGTCAGTTGATCCGCCGAGGATTCGGCTTGGGCTCCGGCGGAGCCTTCTTCAGGGAATCCAGCATGCGCCGCTCCTCGGGCGACAACCTCGGCTGAGGCAGCCAGACGGCGGGCGTCGGGCGGCCGGGGTCCGTCAGGAGGATCGTCTGGCGGTACTTCCAGAAGAACCAGCTCCAGTTCTCGATCGTCAACTCGACCGGGTCGCCGTCGGCGTTGAGCGTCACCGTGAGCCGGTGATAGGCGGTGGTCCGCGCGTAATCCCTCTCGGAGGCGTCTTTCGCCACCTCGATCATCAGGCGCTCCGGCGTCCTCTCG
>CAZMIB010000298.1:0-353 GCA_964566245.1 uncultured Elusimicrobia bacterium
CGGCGCCGCGCGCCGCCGCCGCGGAGAGAGCCGCGGGACGCGCCAAGGGCGCGAGCGCTCGCCGCAAGGGCCCCGCCCAGGCCTTCACTCCGGCCGACGGCGCGGCGGACGTCGCCGAAAGCGATGGAAAGGACGCCGGGCGCGGGGCGGCGGGGACCATCCCCGGGAAAAAAGCCGTCAGCGCCGGCGCATGAACGGCCGTTTCCTTATAAGACGGGGGAGCCTCGATGGGACGAACGTCGACGGCCCCGGAGGGGGCCGAAAGAAGCGCCGCGAGAACCGCGAGCGAGAGCCGACGCAGCATGGCCCCCATGATAGCGCGCCCTGCCCCGCCCGGCGTGGGCCCGTTGGCC
>CAZMIB010000298.1:363-1539 GCA_964566245.1 uncultured Elusimicrobia bacterium
GAGACCGAGGGCCGCGGCGTCATCGGGGTGCAACTGCATCGTGCAGCGATGCTTGCTCGACTTCACCAGCAAAAGCGATCAGACGAGGGGACCGTGCACGTTTGGTTACGATGCCTTTGATTGGCGGCTGGTCGGCCAAAGCAGCGGGCGTGGCTTCAGGTTGGGGCAGGGGCGGCTGCCAGCCGACGAAGATATTTTTGCGGACAATGTCGGAGTATTTCCGGGTCAGGCCCCGCGGGCGATTCAAAGGTTCGATGTATGGGCCCGTCGGCCCTATGGAGAAGGGGCAAACGGCCGGCGGGTCAATAGGCAAATAGACCGGGAGGGAAACGGCCCCAAAATCGGAGCGCCCCCTCGGCCTTCAGGGGGCGCTTCCGTTGCGAGTCGGCACGCTGCCCGGAACCTCGCAGATCGGGTCCTCGGCGGTAAACCCGATCCTTCACATCTCTTCCGGTCGCATCCGACCTAGGGTAGATATACCCCCCGGCCGCCCGAAAGTCAAGGACAGCGAGATGACACTTTCCGTCAGGCGTCAGGAAGGCTCGCGACCGCGCGGACGGCCAACTCGGGCAGCTTGCGCGCGGCGAGGCGCATCGCTCGGTCAGGACCGAGGCCGAGGTCGGTCAGGCCCAGCGCGCGCGCGCCGAGGCGCTTAAGGGAGGGACCCGCGTCCGGGGCGACCGAGCCGCAAAGGAACAACACCGGCTTGCGCCCCCGCCGCGCCAGGCGCGCCAGCTCCACGGGGGCCTTGCCGAAGAAGCTTTGGTGGTCCAGGCGGCCCTCGCCGGTGATCACCAAATCCGACTCCGCGACGGCTCTGGCCGCGTCCAGCGCGCCAAGCACGAACGCCGCGCCCGGCCGGCAACGCGCGTTCAGGAAGGCGAACAACCCCGCGCCGAGCCCCCCCGCCGCTCCCGCCCCCGGCTTGCGCGCCACGTCCTTGCCCAGGTCTTCCTTAATATAGCGCGCGTAGTTGGCCAAGGCGCTCTCGATTTTCTGGACCTGACGCGGCGTGGCGCCCTTCTGGGGGCCGTAGACGCGCGCCGAGCCGCGCGGGCCCAGGAGAGGGTTCGTGACGTCGCTTAAGGCGATAAAGCGCGCGCGGCGAGCCGACGGAAGCAGGCCGGAGGCGTCGATGCGCGCCAGCCGGGCCAGCGGCCCGACCCCGTCCGGCAG
>CAZMIB010000299.1:0-1528 GCA_964566245.1 uncultured Elusimicrobia bacterium
CGGAGGGCGTCGGCAAGCGGCTCGCGGCGCGCGCGCTCGCGACGGCCCTCGCCTGCCAGGCGGCCGGCGCCGAGGCCTGCGGCCGCTGCGCCTCGTGCAGGATGGCCGAAAAGGGCATCCATCCGGATATCCGGACCCTCGACGCCGCGTACCAGGCCCCGCTGCGCAAGGAGGAGTCCCAGCGCGACCCCGAGAAGCAGCGCGAGTGGGTCGTCGACGCGGTGCGCGAGCTGCGCTCGGAGATGGAGCGGCGCTCGATGTCCGGCGGCTGGAAGACCGCGATCGTCGACGACGCGCACCGCATGACCCTCGAGGCGCAGAACGCGCTGCTGAAGATGCTCGAGGAGCCGCCGCCGCGCACGCTGTGGGTGCTCGTCACCGGCCGGCGCGAGCGCCTGCTGCCGACGATCCTGTCGCGGACGCAGCCGGTCTTCTTCCCGCCGCTCGAGGAGGCCGACGTCCGCGCCTTGCTCGAGGCCGAGGGCCTGACGTCCGAGGAAGCCGCTTCCCTGGCCGCGCTGTCGGAGGGCTCGGCCAGGAACGCGCTCGACCTGCGCGAGGCCGAGGAGGCCCTGGCGGGCTTGGACGACACCGAGCCGCTGGCGCCGTACCGGCTCTCGGAGAAGCTGCCGCGGGAGCTGATGCCGGCGCGCCGCCGCGCGCAGCTGCTGCTCGAGCACCGTCTGCGGCGCCTCAGGCCCCGTCTCGCCTCGGACCCCCGCGCGCCGCGCGCGCTGCGCGCCCTGCTGCGCTACAAGCGGCTGATCGACCGTAACGTCTCGCCGCACCTCGTGCTCGAGCTGGCCACTCTCAGATTCCAGAACTACCGATGAAAAAATTCTACATCACCACCCCGATCTACTACATCAACGCCTCGCCGCACATCGGCCACGCGTACACGACCTTGGCCGCGGACGTCCTCGCGCGCTTCAAGCGCTCGCGCGGCGAGGAGGTGTTCTTCCTGACCGGGACCGACGAGCACGGCGCGAACATCGAGAAGGTCGCCGCCGCCGCGGGCAAGGACCCCAAGGCCTACGCCGACGACATCGCCGACCAGTTCCGCCAGCTCTGGAAGCGCCTGGACGTGCGCTACGACGACTTCATCCGCACCACCGAGCCGCGGCACGAGCTGCGCGCCCAGGCCGTGTTCGAGAGGATGCTCGAGAAAGGCGACGTCTACCCCGGCTCGTACGAGGGCTGGTACTGCCTGCCCTGCGAGAGCTACTACGAGGAGAGCGAGATCGCCGGCGGGCAATGCCCGGTGCACAAGCGCCCGGTCGAGCGCGTGAAGGAGGACACCTACTTCTTCAAGCTGTCCAAGTTCCAGGGGCCGCTGCTGGCGTTCTACGAGTCGCGCCCGGACTTCCTGCAGCCGGCCTCGCGCGCGAAGGAGATCACGAACTGGGTCGAGTCGGGCTTGAAGGACATCTCGATCTCGCGGACCAAGGTGAAGTGGGGCATCCCCCTGCCGTCCGACAAGAACCACACGATGTACGTCTGGTTCGAGGCCCTGCAGAACTACATCTCG
>CAZMIB010000300.1:0-1507 GCA_964566245.1 uncultured Elusimicrobia bacterium
CGAACCTCTCCGCGCGCGCGTTCCCGCACAGTTTGAGGAAGATGGCGCTGAAGTCGAGGCCCTCGGCGTCCCAGGCTTTCACGGCCGGGTAAGCCGGTTCTCCGGCCTTGCGCAGGACGCGCGCTATCGGCTCCCAGGCCCAGGCCGGGACGTTGGGGCGCTCGGTTCCCGGCGCGGTGGGCAGCGCCCAGGGCGTCGTCATGGGCGCCGGAGCCTCCAGGCGCGGCGCCGGTCCCGCGACGGGGGGCGCGGCCGCCCCGTCGAAGTTCTGCGCGGCGGCGGAGAGGGCGAGCCAAAGCAGGAGATTCACGAAGCCTCCGTCTCGGAGAAAATGCGGCGTATGACCTCGTCGATCGGCGTCTCCTCGATCGACAGGTCCTCGACCGCGTAGCGGCTCAAGAGCCGGCTCGCGCGCTCGGAGACCTCGCGGCGCGGGACCTCGAGCGCGATCCGGGTCACGCCCTCGCCGTCCCCGTTCGAGCGCTCGAGCACGGTCCCCAGCTCCGCGAGCGGCGCCAGCGGGACCGCGGCCTTGAACTCGGCGGTGATCACTTTATGAGGGGCGTAGCGCTCGACGACGTCCCGCAGGCGGCCGTCGTACATCAGCCGCCCGCGGTCGATGATCAGCACGCGCTCGGTCATCTCGACGACGTCGTCCATGTTGTGGCTCGTCAGCAGCACGGTCGCGCCGGTGCGGCGGTTGTAGTCGCGGATGAACGAGCGGATCTTCTTCTGCATGACGACGTCCAGGCCGAGGGTCGGCTCGTCGAGCAGGAGGAGCTTGGGCCGGTGCAGCAGCGCCGCGCACAGCTCGGCCTTCATACGTTGGCCGAGCGAGAGCTTCTTGACCGGAATCGACAGCAGGTCGCCGATGCCGAGCAGGTCGCTCAGCTCGCCGAGGCTGTCGCGGTACTCGGCCTCGGAGAGCTCGTAGATCTCCTTGTTCAGGCGCAGCGTCTCCTGGGCCGGAAGCTCCCACCACAGCTGGGTGCGGTTCCCCATCACGATCGAGAACTGCTTCTGGAACGCGGGCCGGCGCTCGAACGGCAGGAAGCCGAGGACGCGGACCTCGCCGGAGCTGGGATGCAGCAGCCCCGAGAGCATCTTCAGCGTGGTCGTCTTGCCGGCCCCGTTGGGGCCGAGGAAGCCGACCAGCTCGCCGGGCGCGACCGAGAGGCTCAGGCTCTCGACGGCGCGGACATCGCGCCACTTGCGGTCGAACACCGAGCGCAGCGCGGCGGCGAGGCCCTCCGGCCGGTCGGGGACCCGGAAGGTCTTGCGGAGATCCTTGGTTTCGATCGCGGGAGTCATGTGCGAGAGCGGCGCGCGAGCGCGGCGGCCCAGATCGCGCCCGAGAGCGCGAGGCCCGGAAGCATCGGCTCCAGGCCCAGCGGCGGCCGGCCGAGGCAGCGCGTTCCCAGCAGCCAGGCCGTCGAGGCGAACCAGCCGCCGAGCGAGGCCGCCAACGCCCAGGCGGGGGCCGCGCGCAGGCCCGGGAAGTACACGC